>NZ_JBHVOC010000004.1:0-341353 GCF_044142145.1 Streptomyces sp. BK79 | reverse complement strand
CCTTCCCTTGTCGGCCCCCCCCCCGGCCCGGCCCCGCCCCACCCGACCACGCACCGCGCTACGCGCACCCCCACCCACCCCGCACAGGCCGCCGCAGGCACCCCACCCGCTCAGATCGACCGCACAGCCCGCGCCACCCGCGTCCCCAGCGCCGCCCGCGGCCCGTTGTCCGCGGCCCGGCGGCGCGGGTGGACCGTGTTGGCGAGGAGCACCGCGAAGGTGTCCGTCGCCCGGTCGAGGACCAGCATCGTGCCGGTGAACCCGGTGTGCCCCGCCGCCCCCCGCCCCGCCAGCTCCCCCATGAACCACGGCTGGTCGAGCGCGAAGCCGAGCCCCGGCTCGGTCAGCAGCAGTTCCACGAAGTCGGGCCCGAGGATGCGGGCAGGCCCGTACGAGCCCCCCGCCAGCAGCGCGCGGCAGAAGACCGCCAGGTCCCGCCCCGTCGAGAACAGCCCCGCGTGCCCGGCCACCCCGCCCAGCGCCCACGCGTTCTCGTCGTGGACGACCCCCCGCAGCATCCCCCGGTCCGCCTTCGCCCACGGCCGCCGCTGGTCCTCCGTCGCCGCCGCCCCCGGGCACGGCCCGAAGTGCGTCGCCGTCATGCCCAGCGGCCGGGTGATCCCGTCGTGGACGAGGACGTCGAGCGTGCGCCCGGTGATGCGCTCCAGCACCTGCTGGAGAAGCAGCATGTTCAGGTCCGAGTAGCAGTACGTCCCCGGCACCCCCACCGGCGGCTCCACCCGCAGCCTCCGCAGCCGCTCCTCGTCGTCGGCGCAGTCGTACAGCGGCAGCTCCGGCCGCAGCCCCGACGTGTGCGTGAGCAGCTGCCGCACGGTGACGCGGTGCGCGGCGGCAGCCCGGAAGTCCGGCAGGTACGCGCCCACCTCCGCGTCGATGCCGAGCGTCCCCCGTTCGATCTGCTGCACGGCGGCGACCGCCGTGAACACCTTCGTCAGGGACGCCAGGTCGAAGGGCGTCCCGACGCTCATCGGCACCCGCGACCCGGCGGGCAGTTCCACGCCCGCGTCGGCGCGCGCGTCGTAGGAGGCGTACCGCACCGCCCACCCCGCCGCCTCCTCGACGGCCAGCACGGGCCCGCGCCCGACGGCCACGACGGCACCCGCCGCCCAGGGACGCTCCCCGGCGGTGAGGCCGTGCACGTCCTCGACGACCCGGCGGAGCTGCTCGGGGTCGAGCCCGGCCCGCTCCGGGCTGTCGCTGCGCAGTCTCGGAGTGCTCAGCTCTCCTCCCCCTCCACGGGACGGCGGCGGCACATCGAGGCGAAGACGGCGAGCGCCACCACCCCCGCGACGAGCTGCACCACGGCCATCGGCAGGGCGGTGTCCTCCCCCGCGATCCCGACCAGCGGGGAGGCGACGGCGCCGATGAGGAAGGAGGACGTACCGAGCAGCGCCGAGGCGGACCCGGCCGACTTCTCGACCCGCATCAGCGCCAGCGCCTGGGTGTTGGGCAGGGCGAGGCCCATCGCGGACATCAGCACGAACAGCGCGGCGGCCACCGGCACCAGCCCGACCTCGCCGAACACGCCGAGGGACATCAGCAGCAACGCGGTCGCGGCGGCGATGACGATCAGCAGCCCGAGCGCCAGCACCCGGTCCAGCCGCACCCGCCCCACCAGGATCTTGCCGTTGACCTGCCCGACGACGACCAGGCCGATCGAGTTGAGGCCGAACAGCAGGCTGAAGGTCTGCGGGGAGGCGCCGTAGATCTCCTGGATGACGAACGGCGACGCGGAGATGTAGGCGAACAGCGAGGCGAAGGCGAACCCGCCCGCGAGCATGTACCCGGTGAAGGCGCGGTCGGCGAGCAGCCCGCGCATCGCGCGCAGCGTGTCGCCGACACCCCCGGCGTGCCGCTCCCCCTCCGGCAGCGTCTCGGGCAGCCGGGCCCACACGACACCGCCCAGCACCACCCCCACCACCGTGAGGACGACGAACACGCCCCGCCAGTCCGTCACCCGCAGGATCTGCCCGCCGATCAGCGGCGCGACCACCGGGGCGACCCCGGAGATCAGCATGAGGGTGGAGAAGAAGCGGGCCATGGCCACACCGTCGTACAGGTCGCGTACGACGGCACGCGCGATGACGATCGCGGCGGCCCCGGCGAGTCCCTGCGCCAGCCGGAAGGCGACCAGCGTCTCGACGGTGGGCGCGAGCGCGCACAGCGCGGTGGCCACGACGTAGACGGCGAGGCCGGTCAGCAGCGGGCGGCGGCGCCCCCACTTGTCGCTCATCGGCCCGACGACGAGCTGGCCGAGGGCCATGCCGGCCAGGCAGGCGGTGAGCGTGAGCTGCACGGTGGCGGCGGGCGCGCCCAGGGACCGGGTGACCTCCGGCAGCGCGGGGAGGTACATGTCCATCGCCAGGGGCGGCGTGGCGGTCAGGCCGCCGAGGACCAGGGTGACGAGCCAGCCGGTGCGCCGGGCGCCCCGCAGCGCGCCGACGGCCGGCCCCGTTGCGGGTCCGGCCGGCTGTGCGGGCTTCGGGTTCTTCGGTGTGGTGTCCGGCGGCGTGTGCGGTGACGTGTGCGGTATGGACGGCCCGCGCTCGGGCATGTGCCCCTCCCTCTTCGACAGATCCGGCACCTATGCTCTCAGCTCGTACGGACTTGAACGAACAGACTCGAACAACCTGGACGAGGGTGGGGCAGGGTGTCAGCGGTGACCGGACAGAAGGTGCGCTGGGGGATTCTGGCGACCGGCGGCATGTCGGCGAGGTTCACGGCGGATCTGGTCGATCTGCCGGACGCGGAGGTCGTGGCGGTGGCCTCGCGGACCGAGGCGTCGGCGAAGGCGTTCGCGGAGCGGTTCGGGATAGCGCGGGCGTACGGCGGCTGGGAGGCGCTGGCGCGGGACGAGGACGTCGACGTGGTGTACGTCGCCACCCCGCACTCCTCGCACCGGGCCGCCGCCGGCCTCTGCCTCGAAGCGGGGCGCAACGTGCTGTGCGAGAAGCCGTTCACGCTGAACGCGCGCGAGGCGGAGGAACTGGTCGCGCTCGCCCGCGGGAACGGCGCTTTCCTGATGGAAGCGATGTGGATGTACTGCAATCCACTGGTACGGCGGCTGAAGGCGCTGGTCGACGACGGCGCGATCGGTGAGGTCCGCAGCGTCCACGCGGACTTCGGGCTGGCGGGGCCCTTCCCGCCCGCGCACCGGCTGCGGGACCCCGCGCAGGGCGGCGGCGCGCTGCTGGACCTCGGCGTGTACCCGGTGTCGTTCGCGCAGCTCCTGCTCGGCGAGCCCGAGGACGTCACGGCGCTGGCGGTGCTGTCGGACGAGGGCGTCGACCTCCAGACGGGCGCGCTGCTCTCCTACGGCGGCGGCGCCCTCGCCTCCGTGCACTGCTCGATCGTCGGCGGCACGCCCAACTCCGCGTCGGTGACCGGCTCCACGGGCCGCATCGACGTCCCGTACGGCTTCTTCTTCCCGGACCACTTCGTGCTGCACCGGGACGGCAAGGAGCCGCAGGAGTTCCGGGCGGACCCGGCCGACGGGCCGCGGGCCAGTCTCAGGCACGAGGCCCGCGAGGTGATGCGCGCGGTGCGTGCCGGGGAGACCGAGTCCCCGCTGGTGCCGCTGGACGGCACGCTCGCCGTGATGCGGACGCTCGACGCGATCCGGGACCGCGTCGGCGTCCGCTACCCGGGCGAGACGGGCGAGCGCCCGGGAGAGGCCGGCGAGCGCCTGGGAGAGGCGGACGAGCCGGTCGTCACGCCGGCTTGAGCCCCTGGTCGCCCACCTCGGTCACGAAGGACCCGGCGGTGGTGAGGGGCGCGCCCTCGGTGGTCACGTGGGACACCGTCTTGAAGTCGGCGCGCGCCACCTGCCGCCCCAGCGTCACGGTGGTGTAGCCGCGCCGGCCGTTGAAGAACTTCAGGTGCGGGTTGGCGGTCATGAGGGTGTCCCAGTTGGACGGCTTCTCCGAGCCGTCCCGGCCGCTGGTGACAGAGGTGGTGACAATCTCCGTGCCGACGGTCCGGGAGCCGGGGTCGGAGAAGTCCCGCTTGATGTCGAAGCCGTAGGAGACGTGCACGTCGCCGGTGAGGACCATGAGGTTCTCGACACCGGCGGCCTGCGCGCCGGCCAGCACCCGCTCGCGGGAGGCCGGGTAGCCGTCCCAGGAGTCCATGGAGACCTTGGACGGGGTGGTGGTCATGTTGTACCGCTGGGAGAAGGTGACCTGCTGGGGCAGCACGTTCCACAGGGCGTTCGACCGGTGCCAGCCGTTGATCAGCCAGCGCTCCTGGGCGTCGCCGGTCAGCGTGCGGCTCGGGTCCTCGGACTCGGGCCCGGGGAACTGCCAGCCGTCGCCGTAGGCCTGGTTGGAGCGGTACTGGCGGGTGTCGAGCACGTCGAACTGGGCGAGCCGGCCCCAGTGCAGGCGGCGGTACAGCTTCAGGTCCGGCCCGTCGGGGAGCTGGGGCCGGCGCAGTGGCATGTTCTCCCAGTACGCCCGGTATGCGGCGGCGCGGCGGATGAGGAACTCCTCCGGCGGGACGCTGTTCTCGGGCGTCTCGTCGGCGTAGTTGTTCTCGGTCTCGTGGTCGTCCCAGGTGACGACGAAGGGGTGCGCGGCGTGCGCGGCCCGCAGGTCGGGGTCGGACTTGTAGAGGGCGTACCGCAGGCGGTAGTCCTCCAGCGTCACCGTCTCGCGGTTGAAGATCGGCGGGAGGGTGCCCGCGGGGTAGGCCCGGGAGCCGCCGACGGCGTTGACGGCGTACTCGTAGAGGTAGTCGCCGAGGTGGAAGACGACGTCGACGTCCTCCTGGGCGAGGTGCTTGTACGCGGTGTAGTGGCCCTCGTCGTACTTCTGGCAGGAGACCAGGCCGAAGGTGAGGTCGGAGACCCGGCTGTGCTGGGCCGGCGCGGTGCGGGTGCGGCCGGCCGGGCTGACGAAGCGGCCGGCGCGGAAGCGGTAGTGGTAGACGTGGCCGGGCGCGAGGTGGTCGACCTCGACGTGCACGGTGTGGTGGAACTCGGGGTGGGCGGTGGCCTTGCCCCGTCTGACGACGCGGCGGAACCGTTCGTCGAGGGCCAGTTCCCAGCTCACCTCGACGCGTTGGGCGGGCAGCCCGCTGTCGGCCTGGTACGGGGCGGGGGCCAGGCGCGTCCACAGCAGCACGGAGCCGGGCTGCGGGTCGCCGGAGGCGACGCCGAGCGTGAAGGGGTCGTCGGTGAGCTGTGCCGCGTCGAGTTCGGCGGCGCTCGCGGTGCCGGCGGCCGGCAGGTTGACGGAGAAGGCGAGCGCGGCGGCGGCGCCGGTGACGGTCAGGAAGCGGCGGCGGCCCAGGTGGCGGGCGGCGGCGCGGAGTTCGGGCGCGTGCGAGGGCCGGTACTGGTCCTGGTGGTTCGCGGGTGTCATCCGTTCCTCCCCTTGCAGTGGTTGCAGGGGGCATTCGAATGGCCGGGGACGACCCTGGCTTGGCGCGAACATGGCGAGCCCATGTCGGAAGGATGAGTTCCGCATGATCGGCCACGCGTACGCTGCCGAGTCATGAACACCGTGAGAACCGCCGACGTGGAACACGTCGGCACACAGAAGGTCGCCGTCGTCACGGGCGCCGGGTCGGGCATCGGCCGGGCGGTCGCCCTCGAACTGCTGGCGGCCGGCTGGTCCGTGGCCCTGGCCGGCCGGCGCGTGGAGACGCTGGAGGAGACGGCCGCCCAGGCCCCGGCGGGCGGCGCGGAGGTGCTCACCGTCCGCGCCGACGTCTCACGACCCGCGGACGTCGACGCCCTGTTCGACGCCGTACGGGACCGCTTCGGACGGCTGGACCTGCTCTTCAACAACGCCGGGACGTTCGGCCCGGGCGGCGTGCCGGTCGAGGAACTGCCCTACGAGGCCTGGCGGCACGTGGTGGACACCAACCTCAACGGGGCGTTCCTGTGCGCGCAGGCGGCGTACCGGCAGATGAAGGAGCAGGACCCGCGGGGCGGCCGGATCATCAACAACGGCTCGATCTCGGCGCACACCCCGCGCCCCCACTCGGTCGCGTACACCGCGACCAAGCACGCCCTGACGGGCCTGACCAAGTCACTGTCGCTGGACGGCAGGCCCTACGGCATCGCGGTCGGCCAGATCGACATCGGCAACGCGGCGACCGACATGACGGCCGGCATGCAGACCGGCGCGCTCCAGGCCAACGGGGAGACGGCACCCGAGCCCGTGATGGACGTCGCCGACGTGGCGCGCACGGTGCGGCACATGGCGGAGCTGCCGTTGGAGGCGAACGTGCAGTTCGCGACGGTCATGGCGACGGCGATGCCGTACGTGGGGCGCGGCTGAGGAGGGGGCGCGGCCCGCGCCCCCGCTCCGCCCTCCTCGATCCACACAATCGGAATACCCAAGTCCGCGCCATTGCGGCCGGTCGCGGACTTATGCTCAACTCTCCTTCACCGGAGCTTCACACTTGGCGGCCACGCCTTCCGTGCGGCTCCGCGAGCCATCCCGAGGGGGGAGGCGGCGGCCGTTCCACCGCACCGGCCGGGGGTGGATCCCGCGCGGGACCGCGGGAGACACGCCGGTGCGGCGCAACGGCCGCCGCGCCTTACGCCTGTCCGGTCTCGAACCGCGCGATCCGGCCGTTCTCGTCCACGGTGAAACTCCACCGCGTACGCATCTCGCCCCAGGTGTCGTTGCGGTAGCGGGCGATGAGGGCGCGGCCGCCGTTCGACTCGTTGTCGACCTCCAGGTGGCCGTTGGAGGTGAAGATCTCCTGGTCGATCCACTGGCCGAGGTCCCGGTCGTCCCCGTCGTCGGCCATGGTGGCGTCCGGCGCGAGCGTCGCGAGGAAGGCCTCGCGGTCGTGGGCGTTGACTGCGGCGACGAAGGCGCGGACGGCCGGGTCGCTGAGTCGCGTGGTCTGAATGGTCATGCCGGTCAGCGTCACACCGCCCCCGGCCCCCCGCCACCCGAACGGCGCCCGCGGCGGGCCCCGGCAGTGCGGACGGGCGACGGTGGGGGTGAGAGCCGCCGCCATCCGCGAGGGAGTCGACGTGAACTGTTGTGACCGACGTGATCTCGGCCTGCTGCTGCTCCGGCTGGGAACCGGCGGCGTCCTGGCCGCGCACGGCGCGCAGAAGCTGCTCGGCTGGTTCGGCGGCGGAGGAATCCAGGGCACCGGCCAGGCGATGGAGGCCATGGGCTACGCGCCGGGCCGGGCCAGCGCCACCGCCGCGGGCCTCGCCGAAGCCGGCGGCGGGGTGCTGCTGGCACTGGGCCTGGCCACCCCGGCCGCGGGCGCGGCGGCGGCCGGCGCGATGGCGGGCGCCGCCGCGGTGCACGCCCCGAACGGCTTCTTCGCCCAGTCCGGCGGCTACGAGTACGCGGCTTCCCTCGGCCTGACGGCCGCCGGCCTCGCGGTCACCGGCCCGGGCCGCCTCTCCGTGGACCACGCGCTGGGCCACGCGGTCAACCGGAACTGGATGGTCCCGGCGGCGTTCGCGGCGACGGCCGCGGCCACGGCGCTGGTCGTGGGGGCCCGGAACCGGCGGCTGCGCAGGGCCGCCGAGGGGCGCCAGGAGGCACTGTTCGACTGACGCCCGCGGGAACGGGGCACGCTGCTCCGCATGAGCGACATCGCGGGCGGCGCGCGGGCCGACGATCCCTGGAACACCATCGACGGCCTGTGGAAGTGGCTGGAGGCGGACCAGCCCGTCGGCGGCCGGGAGGGCCTGCTGCTGCGCATGCTGAAGCTGTCGGAGGAGGTCGGAGAGGTCGCCGAGGCGGTGATCGGCGCGACCGGCCAGAATCCACGCAAGGGGGTCACCCACACCTGGGACGACGTGGAGGCGGAGCTGTGCGACGTCGTGATCACGGCGATGGTGGCCCTGCGCACGCTCACGCCCCAGGCGCGAGAGGTCTTCGCCCGGCACCTGGCGCGGGTGGCGGAGCGGTCCCCGACGCCGGGGACCTGACGGAGCCGGTCCCCCGGGAGGTCTCCGGGGGACCGGCTCGCGGGACGGTGCCGGTCAGCCCGCGGCGCAGGACACGGTCGGCCAGGTCCAGTTGCCGTTGGCCTGGATGGTGGCGCCCCAGTTGTCGCCGCTGCCGTTGGACTTGGCGGTCAGCGTCTGCGCGTTGGGGTAACCGGCGCTGACGTTCCAGGTGGACAGCACCTTCGCCGGGGACGGCACGTTCATCGTCACCGTCCAGTCGTCGGCCCCACTGACCGAGACATTGAGGTTGTACCGGTCCCCCCACCGCTGCCCGGCGGACAGCGTCGCCGTACACGAACCGCCACCGCCACCACCACCGCCGCCGTTGCCGCCTCCGTCGGGGGCGACGGCACGTCCGGTCAGCGGCGAGATCATCCCGGAGCACAGGCCCTTGGCCGCCAGGGTCTGCGCGATGCGCGGGATCGCCGCGAGCGTGTTGGCGGGCCAGTCGTGCATGAGGACGACCTGGCCGTCGCCCAGCCGGGAGACGGCCTGGACGATCGCGTCGGCACTCGCGTTGTTCCAGTCCTGCGTGTCGACGTCCCAGATCACCTCGGTCAGCCCGTACTTGGCCTCGATCGCCCGCAGCGTGGCGTTGGTCTCCCCGTACGGCGGACGGAACAGCTTCGGCGTGCCGCCGCCCGCGCCGGCGACGGCCTGCTGGGTCCGGGAGATCTCGGACTCCATCTGCGCCTGGCTGAGCTGGGTCATGTGGGGGTGGGTGTAGCTGTGGTTGCCGACCCACATGCCGGCGTCGACCTGGGCCCGGACCAGCGAGGGGTTCTGGGCGGCGTACTGGCCCTGGTTGAACATGGTGGCCCGCAGCCCGTTCCGCTTGAGGGCGTCGAGCAGGGCCGGGGTGCTGCCGGAGGGCCCGTCGTCGAAGGTGAGCCCGACGTAGCCGGTGCAGGCGGCGGCCCGCTCGGGTGCGGCGTCGGCGGCGACGGTACCGGCGGCGGCGAGCGCGGCGACGGAGACCGCGGTGACCAGGGAGCGTGACAGCGGCCGGTTTCCGGTGCGCATACCCGTCACCTCTCTCCTCTCCTCACGTCTGCTCACGGCCGGTCAGCCCGCGCTGCACGAGACCGACGGCCAGGTCCAGTTGCCGTTGGCCTGGATGGTGGCGCCCCAGTTGTCGCCGCTGCCGTTGGACTTGGCGGTCAGCGTCTGCGCGTTGGGGTAACCGGCGCTGACGTTCCAGGTGGACAGCACCTTCGCCGGGGACGGCACGTTCATCGTCACCGTCCAGTCGCTGGCCCCACTGACCGAGACGTTGAGGTTGTACCGGTCGTCCCACTTCTGCCCGGCCGACACGGTCGCGGTGCAGCCACCGCCGCCGCCCCCGCCGCCGCCGCCGGAGCCCGTGCCGCCGACGGTGATGTTGGAGCTGCCGCTGCTCTGGTAACCCTCGGTCGCCATGATCATGTAGTAGCTGAAGTTGCCCAGCGGCATCCCGGCCCGCGACCAGGCGTCGAAGTGGTTGCCGGTGGTGATGGTGCCACCGGTCCGCTTGGCCTGCCGCACGCTCCAGTACTGGTCGAAGGTCCTGGTGCCTTCGACGGACGGCGCGTTGTAGCGGGTCGTCTTGTAGATGTCGTAGGTGCCGCCGTCGGTGGTCACGGTGCCCTTGAACTCGCCCGTGGGCCGGTAGGTGCCCCAGTTGTCGACGATGTAGTACTCGACGAGCGGGTTCGACGTCCACCCGTAGAGGGTCAGGTACGCGTTGCCGGACGGGTTGAAGGTGCCCGAGTACTGCACGGTCCGGCGTCCGCCGTTGCTCCAGCCCTTGCCCGCGACGAAGTTGCCGGTGTTCCGCCAGGAGGTGCTGTACTGGCCCCCCGCCCCCATGTCCATGGAGACGGTGCCCTGGCTGTCGGTCCAGAACGAGTAGTAGTAGCCGTTGTTGGTGCCCTCCTGGTTGGTCGTGACGACCGTGCCGGCCTGAGCGGTGCCGGGGAGCATCATCGCGGCGAGGGCGGCCAGCGCGAAGGCCCACGCGGCGCGGACGAGCAGGGTGACAGAGGGGCTTCTGCGGCGCCCGGGTTGTACGAGCAGGTTCATGGGGGGTGCTTCCTCTCCTTGCGGATTCCTGCGGGGATCGGACAACGGCGCCAGTGTTGGCCTGCACGCGTCAAGCGTCAACAGTTTCGGTAGATGTTTCGAAACCTTCGCCATCCCTCACGGACCCCTCCAGGAAACAAAACCACAGCTCACTCCCACTAGCAGTCCCACCCGCCCCGAGCACCAAAAGCCACTCCCCCACAATGATCAGAAATAGCGAAGCCTGAGGCCGAAACTTTCGAAGCGCGGCCCTCTGGACAGCGGCGAACGCGGCCTCACATCCTCGGGGAGGCACAGCACGACAGCACGACGAAGCCGCACGCCGTTCCCGCACCGGAAGGTGGCGCCCGTGAGGTTCAGCTACGCCATGCTCCCCGACTACCCCCTGGCCGAGTCCCTGGAGTCCATCCGGCTCGCGGACGAACTCGGCTTCCACGCCTGCTACGCCGCCGACGAGACCTGGCACAAGGACCTGTGGCTCCTCTTCGCCGCGGCGGCCGGCCGCACCACCCGCATCCGCCTCGGCCCGAGCGTGTCCCCGGTGACCCTGCGCGAGCCGACCCTGATCGCCCAGGCCCTCGCCACCCTCGACGAACTCTCCGGCGGCCGCGCCGAAGGCGTCCTGTCCAGCGGCAACTTCGGCCTGCTCGCCCAGTACCGCATCGACTGGGCCCGCACCAGGCCCCTCTCCCGCGTCAAGGAAGCCCTGCACGTGATGCGCACGTTCCTGGACGAGGGCGCCATCACGCACGAGGGCGAGTTCTTCTCCTACGACGGACTGTTCACGTTCGCCCGCCCCGTGCAGGACCGGCTGCCGCTGAAGCTCGGGGCGATGCGCGGGCCGAAGTCCTTCGAGGCGGCGGGCGAGTTGTCGGACGGCTGCCACCACGCCCTCAGCTACACCCGCGAGGCGTACGACTACGCCGTGCGGCACATCCGGGCGGGCGCCGAGCGGGCCGGCAAGGACTGGCGGTCCCTGGACATCGGGGCCTGGGTGGTCTTCGCGACCGGCCCCGACTCGGCGGCGGCCAAGGAGGCGGCACGCAGCATGGTCGGCATCTACGCCTCGTCGATGCCCGGGGAACAGCTCCTGCGCAACGGTGTGGACCCGGCGGAACTGAAGCCGGTCATCGACGCGATCGGCGCCGGCGACCTGGCCCGCGGCATCGAACTCACCACCCCGGACGTCGCCGACCGCCTCTCGGTCGCGGGCACGCCCGAGGAGTGCCTGGACAAGATCCGCCGGGACATCGCTCCCAGCGGCGTGAACCACATGATCTGCGCGCTCACCGACCGCACCCTGGTGAAGACCTTCACGGGCCGCGACCTGCCGGAGGCGGCGGACGTGGACACCCAGCTGCGGCTGATCGCGGAGCGGGTGATGCCGGCGTTCGCCTGACCCGGCGGACGTACGGGGAGGGTGGCGGCAGACGAGTCGGGCTGTACGCCGGGTTCTGTTCCGGAAGGTCCTCGCGGGCCTTCCGGCGACGGCCATCCATCTACGACCGGCGTTGCCACCGGCCTCCAGCGGTCTACCCGCGGACTCGGGCGGGCAGCCCTCGAACGTCCGCGCAGAGCGCTTCTTACGGCGCTCCTCTTGACCTTGCTCCGGGTGGGGTTTACCTAGCTGCCCAGGTCGCCCTGGGCACTGGTGGTCTCTTACACCACCGTTTCACCCTTACCCGGGACCGAGGTCCCGGGCGGTCTGCTTTCTGTGGCACTGTCCCGCGGGTCACCCCGGGTGGCCGTTAGCCATCACCCTGCCCTGTGGAGCCCGGACGTTCCTCGGGAAGTCCCGTGAGGGACTCCACGCGGCCGCCCGCCCGGCTCGTCTGCCGTGTCGACCATCGTACCCGGCGGACCTCCCGCCTCGGACCGGCGGCGGCCGTCGCGAGGACCGAGCCGGCCAGGATCAGGGTGAAGGCGACGCCGATGCCGAGGGTCAGGTCCTCGTCCAGGAGGAGAGCGCCCGCGGCGACGGCGACCGCCGGGTTGACATAGGTGATGACGCCGGCCCGGGTCGGGCCGACCTCCTTGATCAGCTCCAGGAAGGCCACGAAGGCGATCGCGGTGCAGACGAGACCGAGGCCGGCCAGGGCTGCCAGGGCCTCGCCCGAGGGCAGGGCGGTGGGCCGGGTCAGGAAGGCGGCGGGAGCGTAGACGACGGCGGCCAGGGTGAGGCAGGGGGTGATGAGCTGAAGGGTGGGGACGTCCTTGAGGTGGCGGGCGGCTATCAGGGGGGCGGTGGCGTAACCGACGACCGTCACCAGCACCTCGGCCAGCGAACGGGCGTCACCGCCGGTGAGGTGCGGCACGGTGAGCACGGCGACGCCCCCGAGGCCGAGGCCGAGTCCGGTGAGACGGCGGGCGCCGACCCGTTCCTCGGCGCCGAAGAAGCGGGCCAGGAGGACGGCGACGATCGGTACGCCCGCGATCAGCAGCCCCGCGGTGGAACTGGACAGGTGCCGCTCGGCGTCCGTCAGGGTCCACCAGGGTCCGATGATCTCGATCACGGCGAAGGCCAGCATGGGTTTCCAGTGGCTCCGTACGGTGCCGACGAGGTCTCCCTTGCGCAGGGCGAAGGGGAGCAGGAGCAGCGCGCCGAGGGCGCAGCGGGCGAACACCACCCCCGACGGGGACACCTCGTCCACCGCCACCTTGATCATCAGGTAGGGGACGCCCCAGACCACTCCCATCAGGGAGAACAGGAACCAGCCGCGTGCAGTCATGCGGCGAGTCTGCGCCGGGTCAGCGGGCGTGGTCTTGAACGCTGTTGCGGTACGCCGCCGGGGTCACCCCGAGGACCCGGCGGAACCAGCGGGTCAGGTGGGCCTGGTCGGCGAAGCCCACCAGCGCCGCCACCTCGGCGGGGCGCAGGCCCGTGTCCAGCAGCCCGCGCGCCCTGGCCACCCGGTGCTGGGCGAGCCAGGCGTACGGCGGTATCCCCGTCGCCGTACGGAAGGCGCGCAGGAGCTGGTAGCGGGACAGGCCGAGGTCGGTGGCGAGGTCGGCCAGGGACGGCGGGGCGAGGAGTTCGCCGGCGAGGCGGTCGCGTACGACACGGGCGACGCGGTCGGCGCCGGGGACGGTGTCGTCGGCCGCGCGGGCCGTGGAGTGGCGGCGGGCCAGCGCCGTGAGCAGCCAGGGGAGGCGGGACTCGGCCTCCAGGGGGTCGGGGCAGCGGGCCAGGTCCGTGTGCGCGGCGCGCAGGGCGGCGGCGAGTTCCGGGTCGTGGAGGACGGGTTCGCGGAAGTGCGGGAGGGCGGCGGGGGCGCGGGTGCCGTCGGCGAGGAGGTCCGGGGCCGCGTACAGGGCCCGGTACGAGTAGCCCTCGGGGGCCGCCGGGCCGCCGGTGTGCACCTCGCCGGGTTCGAGGACGACGATGGAGCCCGGTCCCGAGTGGATGTGCCCGCCCCGGTAGGCGATGACCTCCAGGCCGCCGACGGTGACCCCGACGGTGAACTCGTCGTGGGCGTGCGGGGCGTAGACGTGCCGGTCGAACCGGGCGGTGAGCAGGTCGAGGGTCGGCCCACCGGTCCCCAGCCGGGCCCTGGTCCAGCGTGCCTGCTCACCGTGTGCGTCCACCGCGTCCCACCCCCCTGCCCCCACGGGATCAGAGGAAGTCGCTCGTGTCCAGGTCGAAGGAGAAGGGGGCGGGCAGAGTCAGTGGCTTTCCGAAGGCGACGGTGCAGTGCTGTCGGTAGTCGTCGCGGCCCGGGTCGCTGAACAACGTGATCGACGACTCCTGACGGTCGACGAGCAGGTAGAACGGAATGCCGCCGCGCGCGTACGCATGGCGTTTGGTCTCGCGGTCGGCCTTGGGCTTGGTGGAGGTCACCTCCAGCACCAGCGTCACACCGTCGCAGGGCATCCAGGGTTCGGCTCCGCGATAGAGCCTGGACTTCCTGGGCGCGAAGGTGCCGTCAGGGATCACATGGTCCGCCAAGAGGCCCTCGGCGTTCTTCAGCTTGAGGCCTTTGTTGCCCGAGAACTGCATGTCGGTGACGGATCGCCGGTGCACCTGGCTCACGATCAGCCCGATGTAGTCCTCGTGGTCCCCGTCCGGCGGCGGTGTCACGACGATCTCCCCTTCGATCAGCTCCGCCCGGAACCCTTCCGGGGTGTCCAGGTCGAGAAACCACTCCAGCAAGAGGTCCCGCGTGATCGGTTCGTGTGCCATGGCAGTCATGTCACGCCCCTCCTTCGGTCGCTCGCCAGACTGGGGCATCGCCTGATCACCTGTTCGTGAGACCGGAAACCGTTCCCTCGATCGTGGCACAGGACCGGCGGCGCTGTCCGGAAGCCGGCCCCTCGTCCCGCTTGACCCTGTCGCAACGTCAACGTTTGTACTGGCCCCATGCGGATCGGAGAACTCGCCGACGCCGTCGGCGTCACCACGCGGACCGTGCGGCACTACCACCATCAGGGCCTGCTGCCGGAGCCGGAGCGGCTGGTCAACGGCTATCGGACGTACACGCTGCGGCACGTCGTCGTGCTGGCCCGGATCCGGCGGCTGACGGAGCTGGGGCTCGGGCTGGCGGAGGTGCGGGACGTGCTCGCGGACGAGGCCGGGAAGGATCTTGCCGAGGTGCTCCAGGAGCTGGACGCGGATCTGGCGCGGCAGGAGGCGGCGATCCGGGAGCGCCGGGCGCGGCTGCGGGCCCTGCTGGAGGCGGAGGGCGGGCTGCCGCCCGAGGGGCCGGTCTCGCCGGAGCTGGCGGCGCTGTTCGCGGGGATGGGGGACGTCTCCGGCTCCCCCATGGCCGTACGGGACCGCGAGATGCTGGCGCTGCTGGAGAGCACGATGGCGCCGGAGGACCGGGAAGGGCTGCTGGCCACGCTGCGGGGTGCCCTGGGCTCCCCGGAGGCGGTGGCACGCGCCCATCGCGCCTACGCGCTGCTCGACGAGCTGGCGGGCGCCGGCGCCGACGACCCGCGCGTCGCCGAGGCCGCCGCCATGCTCGCCGCGTGCCTGCCCGCGGAGCTGCTGCCCGAGGGCGACGCCGTCCTCGACTCCGGTGACAGCTTCCTGCGCGCCCTGTACGCCGACTTCGCGCCGGGGCAGGCGGAGGCGGTCCGGCAGGCGATGGGAATCGTCGCGCGGGAGCGGCGGTCATGAAGGGCCCGTCGGCGAGGCGCCGGGCCTTCCTCAGGGCCCCGTCGTTCGTCACGGTCCCGTACCTCGTGATCCGGCACGAGCTGCGGCTGCTGGCGAGCCTGTGGTTGTGGGCGGCGCGGCGCACCCACGGGATCCAGGGCGGCGCGGCGGCGTTCGGGTACGCGCGGGGGCAGGGCGCGATGATGTTCGGCCTCGGGTTCGTGTGCGTGATCGAGTCCGTGATGATGTCCGTGCTGCTGCGGGACTGGCCCACGGCGCACCACGTGGTCCTGGTCCTGGACGTGTACACCGTCCTCGTCGTCGTGGGGCTGCACGCCGCGTCCGTGGTCCGGCCGCACGTCCTGGACGCGGGCGGCGGGACGCTGCGGATCCGCCGGGCCGTCCACGTGGACGTGCGGATACCGCTGAAGCGGATCGCCTCGGTGCGCCGGGAACTGCGGACGACGCACGAGCGGGCTCAGGGGGAACTCGATCTCGCCGTCGGCTCCCAGACCTCGGTCACCATCGGCCTCGCCGAGCCCGTCACCCACGTCACCTTCCTCGGGCGGCGGCGCGAGGTCCGCGTCGTGCGCTGTCACGCCGACGACCCCGGTGCCCTCGTACGGGCCGTCGACCGGGCCCGGGAGGGGTACGCCGTACCCTGACCAGGGGCCGAGAGCTCGATCGAAGGAGTACGTGTGCTTGTCCTGCTGCCGCCGTCCGAGGGGAAGGCCGCGTCCGGCCGGGGCGCCCCGCTGAAGCCGGAGTCGCTGTCCCTGCCGGGGCTGGCCCCCGCCCGGGAGGCCGTGCTGGGCGAGCTGGTCGAGCTGTGCGCCGGTGACGAGGAGAAGGCACGCGAGGTGCTCGGGCTGAGCGAGGGGCTGCGCGGCGAGGTCGCCAAGAACACCGAGCTGCGGACGGCGGGGGCGCGTCCGGCCGGGGAGATCTACACCGGCGTCCTGTACGACGCGCTGGACCTGGCGTCGCTGGACCCGGCCGCCCGGAGGCGGGCCGCCCGGTGGCTGCTGGTGTTCTCGGGGCTGTGGGGCGCGGTGCGGGTGACCGACCGGATCCCCTCCTACCGTTGCTCGATGGGCGTGCGGCTCCCCGGGCTCGGGGCGCTGGGCGCGTACTGGCGGGCGCCGATGGCCGAGGTGCTGCCCGAGGCGGCCGGGGACGGCCTGGTGCTGGACCTGCGCTCGTCGGCGTACGCGGCGGCGTGGAGGCCGAAGGGCGAGGTGGCCGGGCGGACGGCGACCGTGCGGGTGCTGCACGCGCCGACCCGCAAGGTGGTCAGCCACTTCAACAAGGCGACCAAGGGGCGGATCGTCCGGAGTCTGCTGGCGTCCGGGAGCGCGCCCGAGGGGCCCGCCGGGCTGGTGGAGGCGCTGCGGGACCTCGGGTACGAGGTCGAGGCGCAGGCGCCCGCGAAGGCGGGGAGGCCGTGGTCGCTGGACGTGCTGGTGACGGACGTTCACTGATCTCCACGGTCATGCGCCGGACCGATCACCCCATCCGTTGCACGTATCGCAACGCTCGTTGCGCAGGATGCTCTCCGGCGGCACGATGAGGGCATGAGCTCACCGCTGCCCTCCTCCCCCGCCGCTTCCGTGCTGGACCTCGCCCCCGTCGTCCCCGTGGTGGTCGTCGACGACCTCGCGGACGCCGTGCCGCTCGCCCGGGCGCTCGTGGCCGGCGGGCTGCCCGCGATCGAGGTGACGCTGCGGACGCCGGTCGCCCTCGACGCGATCCGCGCGATCGCCGGTGAGGTGCCGGGGGCCGTGGTCGGCGCGGGCACCGTCATCACGCCGGAGCAGGTCGGCGAGGTGGTGGCGGCCGGGGCGCGGTTCCTGGTCAGCCCGGGGTGGACGGACCGGCTGCTGGAGGCGATGCGGGGGTCCGGGGTGCCGTTCCTGCCGGGGGTGTCGACCACCTCGGAGGTGGTGGCGCTGCTGGAGCGCGGGGTGCGGGAGATGAAGTTCTTCCCGGCCGAGGCCGCGGGCGGCACCGCCTACCTCAGGGCGCTGTCCGCCCCGCTGCCGCAGGCCCGCTTCTGCCCGACGGGCGGCATCACGCCGGCCTCGGCGCCGGACTACCTCGCCCTGCCCAACGTCGACTGCGTGGGGGGCAGTTGGATGCTGCCCAAGGACGCGATCGCGGGCCGCGACTGGGGGCGCGTCGAGGCGCTGGCCCGCGAGGCGGCCGGGCTCAGCGCAGGTGGGACGTGTCGTTGAACAGCCGGACGCTCGCGCCGCCGTCCGCGTAGTACGCCACCGCCGACAGCGACGCCGGCGACAGCTCCATCCGGAACAGCGACTCGGGCGGGGCGCCCAGGGCGAGCCGTACGAAGGTCTTGATCGGCGTCACGTGGGAGACCAGCAGGACCGTGCGGCCCGCGTACGCGGCGACCAGCTTGTCGCGGGTGGCGGCGACGCGGGCACCGGTCGCCGCGAAGCTCTCGCCGCCGCCGGTGGGTTCCGCGTCCGGGGAGGACAGCCAGGCGTTCAGGTCGTCCGGGTGGCGTGCGCGCACCTCGCCGAAGGTGAGCCCTTCCCAGGCGCCGAAGTCGGTCTCCCGCAGCCCTTCCTCGACCGTCACCTCCAGACCGAGGCGGGCGGCGACGATGCCGGCGGTCTCGCGGGTGCGGGCCAGCGGGGACGCCACGACGGCCTGGACCGTCCCGCGCCGGGCGAGGCTCGCGGCGACCCTCTCGGCCTGCTCCCGGCCGGCGTCCGACAGGGACGGGTCGCTGCCGCCGCTACCCGAGAACCGCTTCTGCGGCGTCAGGGGCGTCTCCCCGTGCCGGAGCAGGACGAAGGTGGCGGGGGCGCCCATGTCGGGCGGCCCCCAGCCGGGCGAGGCGACGGTCGTCGCGGCCCGGACGTCGGCGGCGGCGTCGGCTCCCCCGGCCAGCCCGGACACCGAGACCGGGGCCGCCGGTGAAGAGGCCGGGCCCGCCGCTGAAGAAGCGGCCGCCGCCGGCGAGGAGGCGGCCGCCGCCCGCGAATCCGTGCCCCGCGATGCCGTGCCCCCCGCGTCCAGCTCCGCCGTCGACGTGGACGGCGACCACCGCTCCCCGCGGGCGCCCGCGTCCATCGCCTCGTTGGCCAGCCGGTCGGCGTGCTTGTTGCTCGCGCGGGGGATCCACTCGTACGTCACCCGGCCCGGCGGGAAGACGCGCGCCGCCTCGGCCGCCAGCGGCTTCATGTCGGGGTGCTTGATCTTCCAGCGGCCCGACATCTGCTCGACGACGAGCTTGGAGTCCATGCGGACGTGGACGGTGGCGTCCGGGTCCAGTCGCTCGGCGGCGCGCAGCCCGGCCAGCAGGCCCCGGTACTCGGCCACGTTGTTCGTGACGACCCCGAGGTACTCGGCGGCCTCGGCGAGGGTCTGCCCCGTCGCCGCGTCCAGCACCACCGCCCCGTAGCCCGCGGGCCCCGGGTTGCCCCGCGACCCGCCGTCGGCCTCGACCACGAACTCCCGCACCGGACCCGCCCCTACAGGCCGGAGTCCGCCGTGCGCACCAGGATGCGGCGGCAGTTCTCGCAGCGTACGACCGTGTCGGGCGCCGCCGAGCGGATCTCGCTCAGCTCGGTGATCGCCAGCTCCTGGCGGCACCCCTGGCAGCTTCGCTGGTACAGCTTGGCCGCGCCGACGCCGCCCTGCTGGTCGCGCAGCTTGTCGTAGAGCTTCAGCAGGTCCTCGGGGACCGAGGCGGCGATGACCTCGCGCTCCTTGGTCACCGAGGCCGCCTCGCCGTCCAGCTCCTCGACGGCGGCGTCCCGGCGCGCGGCGGCGTCGTCGATCCTGCCCTGCACGGAGCCGACCCGCTCGGTCAGTTCAGCGACCCGCTCCTGCGCGGACTCGCGGCGCTCCATCACCTCCAGGACGACGTCCTCGAGGTCGCCCTGCCGCTTGGCGAGGGAGGTGATCTCCCGCTGGAGGTTCTCCAGGTCCTTCGGGGAGGTGACGGCGCCGGAGTCCAGGCGCTGCTGGTCGCGGGCGGCGCGCTGGCGCACCTGGTCCACGTCCTGCTCGGCCTTGGTCTGCTCGCGGGCGCAGTCGCTCTCCTCGGTCTGCGCGGCCACGAGCAGGTCGCGCAGCTGCGTGAGGTCCTTGGTCAGCGATTCGATCTCGGCGTGCTCGGGCAGCGACCGGCGCTTGTGCGCGAGCTGCTGGAGCCGGACGTCGAGGCCCTGGACGTCCAGGAGTCGGATCTGGTCGGCGGGCGCGGCTTTCAGTTGGGGGCTCCCAGTGCGTTGGAGGTCGGGGCGGACGCCGCGTGGGCGGTCCAGGGGTCGGTGACCGTCTTCGAGACGTGGACTCTGAGGTCCCAGCGCTCGCGGTCGGAGATCTCGTCGAGCTGGGCTGCGGCCAGCTCGCACCAGGGCCATTCGGTGGCCCAGTGCGCCGCGTCGAGCAGCGCGAGGGGACTGTGGGCGCGGGCCTCCGACACCGGGTGGTGGCGCAGGTCCGCGGTGAGGAAGGCGTCGACGCCGGCCGCGCGCACGTGGTCGAAGAGGCTGTCGCCGGAGCCGCCGCTGACGGCGACCGTGCGGACCAGGGCCTCCGGGTCGCCGGCGACGCGGATGCCCTGCGCGGTGGCGGGCAGGCGCTCGGCGGCGCGGGCGGCCAGTTCGCGGACGGTCAGCGGGTGTTCCAGCTCGCACACCCTGCCCAGGCCCCGGCGACCGGCGGGGTCGGCCGGGTCCGGCACCAGGGGCCGTACGACGCGCAGGTCGAGGGCGCCGGCCAGCGCGTCGGAGACGCCCGGGTCGGCGGTGTCGGCGTTGGTGTGGGCGACGTGCAGCGCGACGTCGTTCTTGATGAGGGTGTGCACCACGCGGCCCTTGAAGGTGGAGGCCGCCACGGTCGTCGTCCCGCGCAGATACAGCGGATGGTGGGTGACGAGCAGGTCGGCGCCCAGGTCCACCGCCTCGTCGACGATCTCCTGGACGGGATCGACGGCGAACAGCACCCGGGAGACCTGCCGGTCGGGGTCGCCCACGACGGTGCCGACCGCGTCCCAGGACTCGGCCCGCTCGGCGGGCCACAGGTTCTCCAGCGCGGCGATGACTTCTGACAGACGGGGCACGGGTGCAAGGCTACCTGGCTGTACTGCGCCGTCGTACCCTCGGCGGCCTCCCGGCGAACGCCCGGTCCGGCCCAGCACACACCTCGTCCTTCCCTCAGGCGAATCGTTCCTGTGACACACGTACGTGTGAGAGGGACGGCGGCCGGTCCCCCGCCCGTGCGTACGAAAACTACCTTCGTCGCCGGAGGTGACCGAACGATGACAGCCTGTGCTATCGAGCCTTCGGCGGACGCCGGGAACGACGGCCCACCGCGGGCGGGCTGCAGCATCACCGCGGAGGGCGCCTACGCCGCGCGCCTGACCCTGAGCGGGGACTCCTGGTACCCGGAGCGCTGGACGCTGGACGGCCCGGAGCCGTACGCGGTGCCGCTGCCCGGCAACCAGCCGGAGGAGCCCGGTACCGAGGTGCAGCCGATGGGCGACGGACGGGTCCTGGTCCACCGCGTCGCGGCCGGGCGGCACCTCTTCTCCCTGCTGTACCCGACCGGTCCCGGAACCGGCGAGCAGCCGCTCGGCGCGGTCGCGTGTCCGGCGGACACCACCGCGGTGCGGCTGCTGCCGCCGGCCCCGGGCGGCGAGCGGGCGTACGCCCTCGCCGTCGGCCCGCGCTCGACGGCGCTGTGGCGGGTGGCGGGCGGCACCGTCGCCCAGGTCGCCGAGATTCCCGGCCGCTGTTCGGGCGGCGTCTGGCTGGACCGCGCGGCCCGGATGCTGGCCGTGGACCGGGAGACCGGGGGGCGCACCAAGGCGGTCGTGGTGGACCTGGAGCGGGGCGGCGAGGTGTCGCCGCTGCTCCAGATCGCCGCGGACAGCGACGACCGGATACTGCTGGCCGACCCGGACAGCGGCCTGGTGCTGATCCGCTCGGACGCGCCCTCGCCGGGCCGGGCCAGGCTCGGCTGGGGCGTGCTGGGCAGCACCCTGCCGGTGCGCTTCCCCGAGTGCCTGCGGCTGCCGCAGTGCGTGGTGACGCCGTTCGCGATCCAGCCGGGGCAGGCGCTGACGCCGGAGCGCTGCGCGGTGGCGCTGCGGGTGGACGGCGGGTTCGGCAGCTGGGTCGGGGTGTGGCGGCCCGCCGAGCGCCGGGTGCGGCACCTTCCGGCGCCCGAGGGGTGGCTGACCGGCGCCGGCCTGTGGACCGCGGACGGGGAGCTGCGTCTGCCGTGCGCCACGCCGCAGACCCCGTGCGGTGTGGCACGGCTGCCCGCGCCAGGACCGGACGAGACGCGGGCCGGGAAGACGGAACAGGAGCAGGACACGACCACGGACACGCCCCCGGACCGGTCGGACGATCCGGACGCCCCGGCACCCGCCCCGGCACCCGCTCCGCCCCGCCCCGTACCCCTCCAACAGGCCCCTCTGGCACGGCTTGTAACGAAGTAGTGCCGGTTGGCGTGGTCGCCTGGATCCGGGCCGAGGGGTGCCGGTTACACTCGCCCGGCTGCAGGAAAGATCATGTCGACGGGGTGAATTCCTTCTGATGAACGACGCCAGCACGACCCAGCCCACGCAGGCCGACGGCGCCGACGTTTCCGAGACCGTGACGGGCCACGGCAGGCACCGGGGACCGGTGTCCCGCCAGGACGGCACGGCGGCTCCGCGGGGCCGCCACCGCAAACCGGCCGAAGAGTCCGGGACGGCCGCCTGACGGCCACGCACCACACACGGCCACGGCCCCGTTCGTCACATCCGGCGAACGGGGCCGTCGTCGTCCCACGGACCGTCGTCGTCCCCCGCACCCAACGCACCGGATCGCGCACCGGCCCCGACCCCGTACCGGACGTACGTGTCGGCGAGTACGAGGACGTCGTCCCGCTCGACCACGCTCACGGCCGCCCGCACCGTGCCGCCGCCGCCCGGCGCCGGGAAGTGCCACATCCGCACCCGCAGCGTCTCCCCCGGGTACACGACGCCGGTGAACCGCGCGCGGTACTCGCGCACCCGCGTCACGTCACCGTCCAGCAGCGTGTCGACGACCGCCTTGAGGACGCAGCCGTAGCCGCACAGGCCGTGCAGGACGGGTCGCTCGAAGCCGGCGCGCGCGGCGAACTCCGGGTCGGCGTGCAGCGGGTTCGGGTCGCCGGAGAGCCGGTAGAGCAGGGCCTGGTCCTCGCGCAGGGGCCGTTCGACCGTGCGGTCGGGTGCCCGGGCGGGCGGTGGCGCGGGGCGCCCGGACGGTCCCCGCTCACCGCCCCAGCCGCCCGCGCCCCGCACGAAGATCTCGGCCTCCTCGGTCCACAGCGGCCCGTCCGCGCCGGTGACGTCGGTGCGCAGGACCAGGACGGCGGCCGTGCCCTTGTCGTGCACGGCGACGACGCGCGAGGAAGCGCTCGCCCGCCCCCGCGCCGGGACGGGCCGGTACAGGCGCAGCCGCTGCCCGCCGTGCAGCACGAGGGCCAGGTCCACGTCGACGCCGGGCGTGGACAGCCCGCCGATGACACCCGGGGGGCCGCCGCCCGCGACCGTCGCGAAGCTGGGCAGGACGTGCAGCCGCGACTCCAGGGTGTAGCGCAGCTCGCGGGGGTCGGTGGCGGGGCGGCCGGCGCCGATGCCGAGGTGGTAGAGCCGCACGTCCCTGTCGTCCCAGGCGATCTCGCGGACCCGGGCCGGGGCGGCGAGCGCCACCGCTGCGTCGATGGGCATGGCCCTCCTCACTCCCGTCACGGACTGCCAGGACCCTACGGGACACCGGTGACCGTGACATTCGTACTCCCGGACTTCGGACAACCGGATCTGCCGCGGGCCGCCGACGGCTCCGTAGCGTCGTCCGCATGGAACCCACACCCTGCCCCGCGCCCACCGCTCCGCCCTCGCCCCCCGGAGGGACGTACACGCCGGACCACCCCGGGACACGCGCCGCCCGCGGGTGCGATTCTCGTACGGACGAGGTGGCCGCCCGGCTCCCGGAGCCGGTGGACGAACGGACGTGGGACGTGCCGGACAGGAAGCCGACGGGCACGAGCCGGGCCACGGGGCGGCTGCGCGGCCTCTCGTGCCGACTGGACGCCTGGCAGCTGGCGCGGACGTCCGACCCCTCTGCCGGCCCACCGGCGGAACACATCGGCCCCCCGCCCACCGGCTTCGCGCTCCTGCCCTGGCTCCTGATGGGCCTGGGCAGCCTCGCCAACATCTTCCAGGGCCGGACCTCCAACCCCTGGATCGGCGGCCTGGGCCTGCTCCTCTTCAACTCCCTCTACATCTACGTGTCGTTCCGTTCCTTCGACAGGAAGCGGCGCGAAGCGGCGCCGACCCGCCTGGCCCTGGCCGCCATGACCCTGCTGACGTGCGGCCTTTCGCTGGCCTACGGCGGCACCTGGTTGCTCTTCTTCCCCCTCCTCGGCCTCGCCGCGGGCGCCGCGCTGCGCGGCCGGTGGCTCGCCCGGTGGGGCTGGACGCTGGCGGCGCTGGCGGGCGGGGTGGCCGGCGCCAAGGACGGCTGGACCGGCCTGAACATCGCCTACGGCACCTTCCTGTCGACGATGGTGACGGCCGCGATCCTCGGCCTGTCCGACGCCGTACGGCAACTGCGCGCCGCCCGCGAGGAACTCGCCACCCGCGCGGTCGCGGAGGAACGCCTCCGCTTCTCCCGCGACCTGCACGACCTCCTCGGCCACACCCTCTCGGTGATCGTGGTCAAGTCGGAGGCCGCCCGCCGGCTGGCGCCCCGGGACCTGGGCGCGGCCCTGACCCAGATCACCGACATCGAGGCGGTCGGCCGGCAGGCGCTGACCGAGGTCCGCGAGGCCGTCACCGGCTACCGCGAGGGCAGCCTCGGCACCGAACTGGACCGGGCCCGCTCGGTGCTGACCGCCGCGGACATCGCGCCGGTGGTCCACCACCGGGGCCCACCACTGCCGCCGCGGACCGAGGCACTGCTCGGCTGGGTGGTGCGGGAGGCCGTCACCAACGTCATGCGGCACAGCGGTGCGAGCCGGTGCGAGATCGCGGTGTCGGGCAGCGCGGAGCGGGTCCGGCTGACGGTCACGGACGACGGGCCGGGCACCGGCGGCGCGACCTCGGGCCCCGGCACCGGCCTGACCGGCCTGACGGAACGCCTCACGGCGGCCGGGGGCACGCTGACGGCGAAGGCGCGGACGGAGGGCGGCTTCTCGGTGACGGCGGAACTGCCGGTACGGGGATGAAGAAACGGGACGTACAACGAACGAACCGTCAGCCGCGTACAGCGGAAGCGGGACCGGACGGAAAGCCGCGTACGGCGGGAAGGGGACGGGCTGGGGGGTGTCCGCCCGCAGCGGTTGGCGCGTCAACGCCACCCACTTCTGTGGCCGACCGATTCCGCGCCGTTCCGAGGACGGACACCCCCCGGCCCGGCCCCGACCCCCACACAACCGAACGCGCTACCCGCACCCCCACCGAACCCGCACAGGCCGCCGCAGGCACCCCGCCCCCCTACCCTGACCCCGTGACCGACACACACCCCCGCCCCATCCGCGTCCTGCTGGCCGAGGACCAGGGCATGATGCGCGGCGCGCTCTCGCTGCTGCTCGGGATGGAGGAGGACATCGAGGTCGTCGCCCAGGTACCGGCCGGCGACGAGATCGTCGGCGCCGTACTGGCGCATCGCCCCGACGTGGCCCTCCTCGACATCGAACTGCCGGGCAGAAGCGGCCTGGACGCCGCCGCCGAGCTGCGGGAGCGGGCGCCCGGGTGCCGGGTGCTGATCCTGACCACGTTCGGCCGCCCCGGCTACCTGCGGCGGGCCCTGGAGGCCGGCGCCGCCGGCTTCCTCGTGAAGGACGGCCCCGTGGAGGAGCTGGCCGGCGCGGTCCGCCGGGTGCTGGCCGGCGAGACGGTCGTCGACCCCGCGCTCGCCGCCGCCGCGCTCAGCGCCGGCCCCAACCCGCTCACCCCCCGCGAGTGCGACGTGCTCAGGGCGTCCGCGGACGGCGCGACCGTCGCCGACATCGCCGGGTCCCTGCACCTGTCCGAGTCCACGGTCCGCAACTACCTCTCCGCCGCCATCGGCAAGACCGCCACCCGCAACCGCACGGAGGCCCTGCGCGAAGCCCGCCGCCAAGGATGGGTGTGAGGGACTGAGGGACTGAGGGGCTGAGGCCCCGGACCCGCTACTCGCCCCGCTTCCCGGCCGGCAGCCACGCCCGCATCAGCAACGCCCCGCCGACCAGCACCACCGCCCCCGTGCGGAACACCAGCGCGTACCCGTCCGTCAGTTCCCGGGGCCCCGCATGCTCCCCTCCCGCCCGGGCCGCCGCGATCGTCGACATCACGGCGAGTCCCAGCGAACCCCCCATCGTCCGGGAGGTGTTGATCAGCCCGGAGACCAGTCCCGCGTCCCCCGCCGCCGCCCCCGAGATGGCGAGCGACGCCAGCGGAGTCGCCGCCAGCCCCGCGCCCACCATCATCAGCACCCCGGGGATCATGATCGCGGTCACGTAACCCCCGTCGGCGGTCATCGTCGACTGCCAGCCGAAACCGACCGCCGCCACCAGCGTGCCCAGCACGGCGACGTTCCGCGCCCCGACCACCCGCATCAGCCGCGGCGCCGCCTTCGACCCGAGGACCACCGCCAGGGAGCTGGGCACGAGCGCGAGACCGGCCTCCAGGGGGGAGTAGCCCAGCACGTTCTGCGCGTACAGCGTCATGAAGAACCACATCGCGAACATCGACGAGCCGGACACCAGCATCGCCACGTTCGCCGACGCCACCGACCGCAGCCGCAGCAGCCCCAGCGGCATCAGCGGCGCCGCCGTCCGCGCCTCGACGAGCAGGAACAGCGCGAGCAGCGCGACCCCGGCCAGCAGCGGCACCAGCGTCGCCGTCGCCGCCCAGCCCTCGGACTCGGTCTGTGAGATGCCGTAGGCCAGCGTGGCCAGACCGGCGGTGACCAGCAGCGCGCCGGGCAGGTCGAGGCGCCGGCGCTCACCGGCCCGGCTCTCGGTCAGCCACAGCACCGCGCCGGCCAGCACGACCGCTCCCACCGGCACGTTGATCAGCAGGACCCAGCGCCACGACAGCCCGTCGACCAGGATGCCGCCCACCAGTCCGCCCGCCGCGCCGCCGCCCGCGCCGACGGCGGTCCAGGTCGCTATCGCCCGGGCCCGCGCCGCGCCCTCGGGCACCGCCGAGGTGAGGATCGTCAGCGTCGACGGCGCCAGCACCGCGGCGCCCAGTCCCTGCACCGCCCGCGCGAGCAGCAGCTGCCAGCCCTCCTGGGCGAACCCGCCGCCCAGCGAGGCCAGCGTGAACAGCCCGAGCCCGATCAGGAACATCCGCTTGCGCCCGTACAGGTCGCCGGCCCGTCCGCCGAGCAGCATGAAGCCGGCGAAGGCGATGGCGTAGGCGTTGACCACCCACTGGAGTCCTTGGGCGCTCAGGTGGAGGTCGGCCCGCATCGACGGCAGGGCGACGTTGACGACGGACACGTCGAGCACGACCAGGAACTGGCCGGCGCAGGCCAGCGCCACCACCAGCCAGGTGGGTGGCGTACGGCGCGGGGCGGTCCGGGTGGCGGAGGTACCGGTGGCTTCGAGCATGGGTGTCATGGTCTCAACCCGGGCGCACCCCTTGCATCGGTATTTGGTCCCCGGGCGCCCTAGGTCCCGGGACGTAGACGCGACCCCGACCCCGACACCGTCCGGAGCCCCGGAGCCCCGGAACCCCGGAGCCCGGCACCCTCCGACGCCCGGCCCAAGAGAAGGTCAAGAATTACTTAGGGACTCGAAGCAACGGAATAGTTGCCCCGGCGCACGAGGTTCACCCTGCACACAGTCACGACCACGCACCGCATCTCGCCGACCGACCCGGCCTGGAGGCCTCACCCCATGTCCCACACGACGACCGACGAACCCGTCCGGAAGGCGAGCGGGGCCACCGTCCCGGTACTCGCCTTCGCCGGCATCGTCGTCGCGGTGATGCAGACCCTGCTCGTCCCGGTCATCAAGGACCTGCCCCGACTCCTGGACACCTCGCCCAGCAACGCCACCTGGGTCCTCACCTCCACGCTCCTCTCCGGAGCGGTGGCCACGCCGATCATGGGCCGGCTCGGCGACCTGTTCGGCAAGCGCCGCATGCTGATCGCCAGCCTGTCGGTGATGGTGGTGGGCGCGCTGGTCAGCGCGTTCACCGACGCCCTGCTCCCGATGATCGTCGGCCGCACCCTCCAGGGCTTCGCGATGGGCGCGATACCCCTCGGCATCGGCCTGATGCGCGACATGCTGCCCCGCGAGCGGCTCGGCTCGGCGATGGCGCTGATGAGTTCCTCCATCGGCGTCGGCGGCGGCCTGGCGCTGCCCGCCGCGGCCCTGGTCGCCCAGCACACCGACTGGCACGCCCTGTTCTACGGCGCCGCCGGCCTCGGCGTCCTGGCCATCGCCCTCACCCTCCTGGCCGTACCGGAGTCCCCGCTGCGCGCCAAGGGCTCCTTCGACCTGCCGGGCGCGCTCGGCCTGACCGCCGGCCTGGTCCTCTTCCTCCTGCCGATCACGAAGGGCAGCGACTGGGGCTGGTCGTCGCCCACCACGCTCGGCCTGTTCGCCGCCGCCGTCGTGGTGCTGCTCCTGTGGGGCCTGATGGAGCTGCGCGTCGCGGCCCCGCTGGTCGACCTGCGCACCACGGTCCGCCGCGAGGTCCTGCTCACCAACCTCGCCTCGATCATGGTCGGCGTCGCCTTCTACGTCGTCTCCCTGGTCCTGCCGCAGCTCCTTCAACTCCCCTCGGAGACCGGTTACGGCCTCGGCCGGTCGATGGTCGTCGCGGGCCTGTGCGTGGCCCCGCTGGGCCTGACGATGATGTTCACGGCGCCGGTGTACGCCCGCCTGTCGGCCCGCTACGGCCCCCGCACCACCCTGATCATCGGCCTGCTGGTCATCGCGCTCGGCTACGGCGGCGGCCTCGGACTGATGAGCGCCGCCTGGCAGACCGTCGTCACCTCGGTCCTGCTCGGCGCCGGTATCGGCCTGGCCTACTCCTCGCTGCCCGCGCTGATCATCGGCGCGGTGCCGGCCTCGGAGACGGGCGCGGCCAACGGCCTCAACACGCTCATGCGGTCCATCGGCACGTCGGTGTCCAGCGCCGTCATCGGCATGGTGCTCGCCAACACGGCCGACGACGTGGGCGGGGTGGCCGTCCCCACCATGGAGGGCTTCCGCGTCTCGTTCCTGATCGCGACCGGCGCGGTCGCCGTCGGCCTGGCGCTGGCCTTCTTCCTCCCCCGCCGCCGCCCGGAGACGACCACGCGGCTGCGCGCGAGCAGCGAGGAGGACGCGAACCTGGCCCGCGCCGAGCAGGCGCTGGCCGGCGGGTTCCCGTCCGACGCGGAGCTGTCCGGCTTCCGCGGCCGGGTGCTGACCGCCGACGGCGTCCCCGTCGCCCGCGCCAAGGTCACGCTGATCGACCGGCACGGACGCCAGGCCGGCGCGACCCTCTCCGCCGGGGACGGCGGGTACGCCCTCGCCGTCCCCGGCCAGGGCCCGTACGTCCTGGCCGCCCGCGCCACGGGCCACGGTCCGCTCGCCCACGCGGCCACCCACACCGGCGACCGGCCGGTCGACCTGGACCTGTCCCTGCCGGGCGAGACGGTCACCGCCTGACCCCGGCCCGCCCGTTCCCGCACCCCCTGTCGCATGCCGCGGCCGGGGGTGCGGCAGCATAAGGCGCCGTACGCCCGCACCACCGAGAGGGACGCTCATGCCCGCGGCACCCACCCCCGCCACCCTGGCCGCCTTCGAGGCCGCGAAGGGGTTCATGCCCGCGCACGAGGGCCTCGCCCTGTACGCGGCGGCCGTGGAGGCCGGCGGGCTCGGGCTGCCGCTGCTGGAGGTCGGCACGTACTGCGGACGCTCCACCGTCCTGCTCGCCGACGCCGCCCGCCGGGCCGGGGTCACCGCGCTCACCGTCGACCACCACCGGGGCAGCGAGGAGCAGCAGCCGGGCTGGGAGTACCACGATCCGGAGACGGTGGATCCCGAACTCGGCGTGATGGACACCCTTCCCACCTTCCGCCGCACCCTGCACCGGGCCGGACTGGAGGAGCACGTGGTCGCCCTGGTCGGCCGCTCGCCCCAGGTGGCGGCGGTCTGGAACTCCCCTCTCGGCCTGGTCTTCGTCGACGGCGGCCACACCGACGAGCACGCGAACGCCGACTACGAGGGCTGGGCCCCGCACGTGGCCGAGGGCGGCCTGCTGGCCATCCACGACGTCTTCCCGGACCCGGCCGACGAGTTCACCGGCCAGGCCCCGTACCGCGTCCACCTCAGGGCCCTCGCGTCCGGCGCGTTCACGGAGGTCTCGGTGACCGACTCGCTGCGCGTCCTGCGGCGAACGGGCGCGGGGATCTGAGGGCGCGGACTAGAGTCGCCGCGTGTCGTACACAGGCCCGGACTTCGATCCTCCCCAGCCCCGGCGTTCCCCGCTGCGCCGTCCGCTGACCGTGGCGATCGCCGCGCTCGTGCCCGGGGCGCTGCTCGGGTGGGGCGTCTACGCGGCGGTCGGCGGCCCGGACGACGGGGGCGGTACGGACCGCGCGGACGGCGCGCGGACGTCCTCGGCGCCGCCCTCGGACGGTCCCGCCTCCCCGACCGCCGACGCCAAGCCGCCCACGGGCGCCTCTCCTTCGCCCACCTCGGCGAAGCCGTCGCCCTCCGCGTCGAAGTCCGCGCCCGCCGCTGCGAACGGCCCCCTGAAGGGCAAGGTCGTCGTCATCGACCCCGGGCACAACCCGGGCAACTCTCGGCACACCTCCGAGATCAACCGCAAGGTGGACGTCGGCACGCACTGGAAGGAGTGCGACACGACGGGCACGGCCACCAACTCCGGCTGGCCCGAGGCGACGTTCACCCTGGACGTGGCCCACCGGCTGCGCTCCCTCCTGGAAGCGCAGGGCGCCACGGTGGAACTGACGCAGGACGACGACCGTCCCTACGGCCCCTGCGTGGACGAGCGGGCCCGCATCGGCAACGAGGCGAAGGCGGATGCCGCGATCTCGATCCACGCCGACGGGTCCGGCACCGGCAACCGGGGCTTCCACGTGATCCTGCCGGGGCCGGTGCACGACGGCGAGGCCGACACCCGCGCCATCGTCGGCCCCTCCGCCGAGCTGGGCCGGCGTATCGCGGGCAACTTCGTCCGCGTCACGGGCAGCGCGCCCTCCAACTACGTGGGCGGCGGCACCGGTCTCGTCACGCGCACGGACCTGGGCGGTCTCAATCTGTCAACGGTTCCCAAGGTGTTCATCGAGTGCGGCAACATGCGCGATAGCAAGGACGCGGCGCTGCTGACCAGCGGTGCCTGGCGGCAGAAAGCGGCGCAAGGGATGTCTGAGGGAATCGTGAGTTTCCTGCGCGGGTGACGATCAGCGCGCTGAACCCTGCGGACAGCCCCGACGTGCGGACGATAGTGTCATCCGTACGATGAGGGGCCACCCCCGCGCTTCACACCGGAACCTTTCGGCGACATCGTGACAGCGACGCCTCTACCGACGACGAGACGACCTACGAAGGACCTGAAGTGAATATCCGCTCCCTCACTCGAGGCGACGGCGTGGTGATCGGAGCAGCGGTGTTGCTGTTCATCGCGTCGTTCCTCGACATCTACTCGATCGAAGGTGCTCCGGACAGCGCCGAAATCCCCAGCCTGTGGGGCAGTGGGTCGGTCGTGCTCGGTGTCGTCCTGGCGGGCGTCATCGGTGCCGCGCTCATCGTCGTGGCGCGCGCTCTGCCTCAGCCCAGGAAGGTGGCCGGCCTCGACCTCGGCCAGTTCGGCGTGGCGTTCACGGTCTTCGCGGCCTGGTGCGCGCTGGGCAACATCTTCGACCCGGCCGGAGCCTTCGACAACGACGGGGGCGTGGACAACATCGGGGCCGGCACGGGCCTGATCCTGGCCCTCGTCGCCACCGTGCTCATGGCCGCCGCGGCCATCGCCACCCCGCTGGTCCCGGCCCTCAAGGGCTCCCTGATCCCGGCCTCCCGTCCGGCCGCGCCGCAGCCCTACGGCGGCCAGCCCCAGGGTGGTTACGGCTACCCGGGCGCGCAGCAGCAGCCGTACGGCGGTCAGCCGGGACAGCCCGGCCAGCCCGGTCAGCCGGGGCACCCGGGGCAGTCCTTCGGCGGCGGTCAGCCGCAGCCGGGCCAGCCCCAGCCGCAGGCCCCGCAGCCGCAGCAGGCGCAGGCGCAGCCGGCCGGGGACTTCTCGCCGTTCTGGTTCGCCGTGCCGGTGCCGCGTCCGCTGTTCGCGGAGGACGGCTCGCCCACGCCGATCGCCGAACTGGCGCCGGGCACCTGGTACCTCGCCGTCGAGCAGCGCGGCGCCAATCTGGTGGCCCAGACGCAGGACGGCCGCCGCGGCGTCCTCCAGGACACCTCGGGCATCCAGCGCGGCTGACCGCGCCCGCCCCGTACGACGTCAACGGCCCCTCGCCCACCGGTACTTCCGGGCGAGGGGCCGTCGCCGTGCGCAGGACGGGCCGCAGGTTTCAAACACACATCCGGGGCCAGACGGAAGGCATGTCCCCTAGAAGTCGCAGCGGATCCAGTGCGGGGACGGCCATCGCGGTGATCGCGGACATCATGGCCGTCATCCTCGGACTGTGGATCCTCATGTACCTGTTGGACGCCAACCGGGCCAACGACCTGGTGCAGTTCGTCCATGAAGTGGCCAACGTGCTCGCCGGCTGGTCACGTGACCTGTTCACCTTCGACGAGGCGTGGGCGCGCGTGGTGGCCGGCTACGGCCTGGCAGCCGTCGTCTACCTCTTCGTCGGCCACGCCGTCGCCAACCGCCTCGGCCGCCGCTGACCCCCGCTCCCAGCCCCCCGGGCGCTCAGACGCAGCAGTCGGGGTCCAGGCCCCTGGGCAGCCGGTCGCCGGAGAACACCTGGCAGGTCGCCTCGTGGCCGCCGAGCGCGGCGACGGCGAGGAGCAGGGAGCCGGCCGTCCAGGTGGTGAGTTCGCGGGGCCATATGGCGTCGTCGTCGAAGACGTAGCCCGTCCAGTACAGGCCGCTGTCCGGGTCGCGCAGATGCTGGATGGACTGGAGGATCTCCAGGGCGCGGTCGGACTCGCCGACCGCCCACAGGGCGAGCGCGAGTTCGGCCGACTCGCCGCCGGTCACCCACGGGTTGGGGACGACGCAGCGCACGCCGAGGTCCGGGACGACGAAGCGGTCCCAGCTCTCCGCGATGCGGCTTTTGGCCTCCGTGCCGGTCAGGGCGCCGCCCAGCACCGGGTAGTACCAGTCCATCGAGTAGCGGCCCTTGTCCAGGAACCGTTCCGGGTGGCGGCGGATGGCGTGCCTGAGCGCGCCCGCCGCCAACTCCCAGTCGGGCTGCGGCTCTTCGCGCTGCTCGGCGATGGCCAGCGCGCAGCGCAGCGCGTGGTGGACGGAGGAGCTGCCGGTGAGCAGCGCGTCCGCGGTGTCCGTGCCGTCGTCGTCGCGCCGCCAGCCGATCTGACCGCCGGGCTGCTGGAGCCGCAGCACGAACTCGACCGCCGCGTGGACGACGGGCCACATCCGGTCCAGGAACGTGTCGTCGCCGGTGGCGAGGTAGTGGTGCCAGACGCCGACGGCGACGTAGGCGACGAAGTTGGTCTCCCGGCCGCGGTCGGTGACGTCGGCGAAGTCGCCGTCGGCGTAGGCGGCGTACCAGGAGCCGTCCGGGTTCTGGTGGCGGGCCAGCCACACGTAGGCCCGCTCGGCGGCCTCGTGCTCGCCGGCCGCGTCCAGGGCCATCGCGGCCTCGGTGTGGTCCCACGGGTCGAGGTGGTGGCCGCGGAACCACGGGATCGCGCCGTCCTCCCGCTGTACGGCGAGGATGCCGCGGACGGTGGCGGCGGCCTCGGCGTCGGTGAGGACGCCGGGCAGGACCAGGTGTTCGGTGCGGGGAGTGCGGGGACTGCGGGGCGATGTCACGCGGCGTCCACCGGCGGCAGGTGCGGCTTGGTCGCGTAGGCGACGAAGCTCTTGCCGATCAGCGGGTTCAGCGCCTGCTCGGCGACGCGCGTGGCCAGCGGCTTCTTCATGATGTCCCAGACCAGCAGCTTGTGGTACGCCCGCACCGGCAGCGCCTTGTCGTTGTCGACGCCGAACGCGCACTTCAGCCACCAGTACGGCGAGTGCAGCGCGTGCGCGTGGTGGGTGCCGTAGGGCTTGAGGCCGGCCTCGCGGATGCGGGCGAGGAGCTGGTCGGCCTTGTAGATGCGGATGTGGCCGCCCTCGACCTCGTGGTAGGCGTCGGACAGGGTCCAGCAGACCTTCTCGGGGCCGTACCGGGGCACGGTGATGGCGATGCGCCCGCCGGGCCGCAGCACGCGGACCATCTCGGCGAGGACGCCCTTGTCGTCGTGGATGTGCTCCATCACCTCGGAGATGATGACGACGTCGAAGGACTCGTCCGGGAAGGGCAGGGCGAGCGCGTCGCCCTCCATCGCGGTGGCGGTGGCGCCGGCGGGGGCCTCGCCGGCCTCCTTCATCGCGGCGAACCACTTGGCGACCTCGCGGATCTCCTCCGCGTTCTGGTCCAGCGCGACGACCTGGGCGCCGCGCCGGTAGCACTCGAACGCGTGCCGGCCGGCGCCGCAGCCGAGGTCCAGGACGCGGTCGCCGGGGGCGAGCGGGAACCGGGAGAAGTCGACGGTCAGCACGTGGCCCTGCTTTCGGGGTAGACGCCGGTGTCACTGGTGGTCGGGGTCGCGGGGGCCGGGGTGGCGGGCACGGCCTTCGGGGTGACCGGGGCACTCGGGGTGCCCGGGGCGCTCGGGGAGGCAGCGCCGATGGCCTCGCGGTAGCGGGCGGCCGTGCCCTCGGCGGCGCGGGCCCAGGTGAAGTGCCGCAGCACGCGCTCGCGTCCGGCCGCGCCGAGCCGCGCCCGCAGTTCGCGGTCGCCGAGCAGCCGCTTCAGTCCGGCGGCCAGCGCGCCCGCGTCGCCGGGCGGCACCGCGAGGCAGGTCTCCCCGTCGCGTCCGGCGACCTCCGGGACCGCCCCGCCGGTCGTGGCCAGCAGCGCCGTGCCCGTCGCCATGGCCTCGGCGGCCGGCAGCGAGAACCCCTCGTACAGCGACGGCACGCACGCGACCTCGGCCGATCGGACGAGGTCGACCAGTTCGGCATCCGAGATGCCCTTGACGAACTCGACGGCGCCTTCGAGGCCGTACCGCTCGACCGCCTGGGCGACGGGGCCCTCGGCGGGCCGCTTGCCGACGACGACGAGGTGGGCGTCGGGCTGCTCGGTGCGCACCTTCGCGAGCGCCTCGACCAGGAAGACCAGGCCCTTGAGCGGCACGTCCGCGCTGGACGTCGTCACGATCCGGCCCGGCACGACGGGCACCGACGGGTCGGGCGAGAACAGGTCGGTGTCGGCGCCGATGTGGACGACGTGGATGCGGTCGTCCCGGACGCCGAGGTGGTCGACGATCTCCTGGCGGGAGGTGCCGGAGACGGTGAGCACGGAGGGCAGGCGGCGCGCGACGCGCTTCTGCATGCGGGTGAACGCGTACCAGCGGCGCACGGAGTACCGGCGCTTCCAGCCGTCGGCGGCGTCGAGCTCCAACTGCCGGTCGACGGTGATGGGGTGGTGGATGGTGGTGACGAGCGGGGCGCCGACGTCGCCCAGCAGCCCGTACCCCAGCGTCTGGTTGTCGTGGACGACGTCGAAGTCGCCGCGGCGGGCGCGCAGATGGCGGCGGGCGCGCAGCGAGAACGTCAGCGGTTCGGGGAAGCCGCCGGTCCACATCGTGCCGACCTCCAGCGCGTCGACCCAGTCGCGGTACTCGCCGCGCTTCGGGGTGCGGAAGGGGTCGGGCTGGCGGTAGAGGTCGAGGCTGGGCAGCTCGGTGAGGGACAGCCGGTCCGCGAGGCCCTCGTCGAGCACGGGGTAGGGCTGGGAGCCGATGACCTCGACCCGGTGGCCGAGGCGGGCCAGTTCGCGCGAGAGGTGGCGGACGTAGACGCCCTGGCCGCCGCAGAACGGGTTCCCCTTGTAGGTGAGGAGTGCGATGCGCAGCGGTCGCATGCCGTCGGCGGCGGGCTCGGGACGGGGACCCGTCCGACTGGCCTCAGCGGTCACTCCGGGCCCCCTTCTCACTGCACTGTCCCGCGACAGTACGCCGGGACGTTAATCTAGAACAAGTTTCAGACTTGATCGTTCGGAGGCTCCGAATCTACCGGCAGGTAGGAGTGCTGTGACGAGTGGATCAGGTGATTCACGCCACGGCGACGGGGAGAAGGTGACCGAGGTGGACGACCGCCGTCCCGCCGCCCCGCCCCTGACCGAGCGGCAGCGGGCGCGCCGCCGCCGCATCCTGCGCGCGACCGCCCGGCTCGCCTGCCGGGGCGGCTTCGAGGCGGTGCAGATGCGCGAGGTCGCGGAGTCCTCCCAAGTCGCCCTGGGCACGCTGTACCGCTACTTCCCGTCGAAGGTGCATCTGCTGGTCGCGACCATGCGGGACCAGCTGGAGCGGTTGCACGACACCCTGCGCGAGAGCCCGCCGGCCGGCGAGACGGCGGCGGAGAGGGTGGCCGAGACCCTGATGCGGGCGTTCGCCGCCCTCCAGCGCGAACCCCTGCTGGCCGAGGCGATGGTGCGCGCCCTGACCTTCGCCGACCGCGGTGTCTCCCCGGAGGTCGACCAGGTCTCCCGGCAGACCACCGCGATCGTCCTGGACGCGATGGGCGGCCTGGAGGACCCCACCGGCGCGCAGCTCTCCGCGGTCCGCGTCGTCGAGCACACCTGGCACTCGACCCTGATCGCCTGGCTCTCCGGCCGCGCGTCGCTCGACCAGGTGAGGGCGGACATCGAGACGGCGTGCCGGCTGATCGACCTGACGGAGCGCGGGTGAGCGGGCGGGCGCCCCGGAGCGGCCCGGTTGCCTGCGGGTAAAGTGGCGGCGTCGTCATCACACCCGTACGGGGGGAAGCCGGTGCAATTCCGGCGCTGACCCGCAACCGTGAACCGCCCGCCGAAGCCCTTGTGGCCGCGCGGCCGGTGAGCCGGACTGCCCCGCGCGGACGTGACCGGCTCACGTGCCCGGCACCCGCCGGCGCACGGGCACCGTCGAGGCATACGGGGCCGAGCCGCCCGGGGGTGCCCGTGCTGCCCGACTCCGCGCAGGGAAAGGCACCCGCCGCTCATGAACGTCCGCCGTCGCAGCAGCGCCGCGGCCCTGGCCGCTATAGCCGTGATCGGCGCCGCCGCCGCGCCCGCGGCCGCCGCCGATCCGTCGTCCTCCCCGTCCGCGCCCGCGGCCAAGTCCCCCGGGTCCTCCGGGCTGTACGGGACCGCCGACCCCCAGTACGACGGTGTCTGGCGCCAGTCCCTCGCCCTGCTCGCGCAGGACACCGCGGGCGTGACCCCGTCGCCGAAGGCCGTGGACTGGCTCACCGGCCAGCAGTGCGCCAACGGCGCCTTCGCCCCGTTCCGCGCCGACACCGCCAAGCCGTGCGACGCCAAGACCATGGTCGACACCAACAGCACGGCCGCCGCCGTCCAGGCGCTGTGGGCGCTCGGCGGGCGCGGTGACGTCGTCGAGTCCGCCCTCACCTGGCTGAAGTCCGTCCAGAACAAGGACGGCGGCTGGGGTTACACCCCCGGCGGCCCCAGCGACGCCAACTCCACGGCCGTCGTCATCGGCGCCCTGACCGCCACGGGAAGCAAGCCCGAGCAGGTCGCGAAGGACGGCAAGGACCCGTACGACGCCCTGCTGACGTTCGCCCTGCCCTGCGCGAAGGACAAGGGCGCCGGTGCCTTCGCCTTCCAGCCCGACAAGGACGGCAAGCTGCTCGCCAACGCGGACGCGACGGCCGCCGGCGTCCTCGGCGCGCTCGGCAAGGGCCTGGTCACCGAGGCCGGCGCGAAGTCCGGCGCGGCCACCTGCACGGACGCCGGCAAGCCGACCCGCGAGCAGGCCGCCGCGAACGGCGCCGCCCACCTCGCCGACGCCCTCGCCGAGGACGGCCACCTCAAGTCGGCCCTCGGCGGCTCCGCCGACCAGCCCGACTACGGCAACACCGCCGACGCGGTCGTCGCCCTCGCCGCGCAGGGCGGCGCGGACAAGGCGGCCGGGCCGCTGGCCTGGCTGGAGAAGAACGCCGCGAAGTGGGCCGGGGAGAGCGGCCCCGCCGCCTACGCCCAGCTGATCCTCGCCGCCCACGCCACGGGCGCCGACCCGCGTGACTTCGGTGGCACGGACCTGGTGGCGGCCCTGAACGCGACCGGGCCGAGCCCGCAGGGCGGCAAGGTGACGGACAGCGCGGCCGCGAGCGACGCCGACGACGCCAAGGAGAAGGACGACAAGGACGACTCCGGCTTCGGTGTCTGGTGGTTCGTCGGCGTCTGCCTGGTCTTCGGCATCGGCGTCGGCTTCCTGCTGAGCGGCCGCAACAAGAAGCGGCAGCCGTGACCCGCCGCGTCGTCCTCCTCTTCCTGGCCGCGTTCCTGCTGATCGGGAGCGCGGGCCAGGCGCAGGCCGCCGGTTACCGCTACTGGTCCTACTGGGAGCGCGACGGCGAGAGCTGGACCTACGCCACCCAGGGCCCGTCCCTCGTCCGCCCGTCCGACGGGGACGTCCAGGGCTTCCGCTTCTCGGTCAGCGAGAACTCGGGCGACGCGGCCAAGCCGCGCGGCACGGCGGACTTCGCGACGATCTGCGCGAAGACGCCGGCCGAGGACGGCAAGAAGCGCGTCGCCCTCGTCCTCGACTTCGGTACGGCGTCCGACGCCCCGTCCGGCGAGACCCCGCCGGCCCCGCGCACGGCGTGCGCCCGGGTCTCCCCCGACGCCACGACGGCCGACGCCCTGGCCGCCGTGGCGGAGCCGCTGCGCTACAACACCAGCGCCATGCTCTGCGGCATCGCGGGCTACCCGAGCGCGGGCTGCGGGGAGCAGGTCTCCGGGCAGGAGCCGCAGCAGCAACAGCCGACGGGAACGGCAGCCCCGGCCCCGAAGGACACGCAGGACGACGACGGCCCCTCGGTCGGCCTCTACGCGGGCATCGCCCTCGTGGCAGCCCTGGCCGCCGCGACAGCCTGGCAGGCAAGGCGGCGCAGGAATGCGACCGACTGACCCGGCGATCCCCCATCCTGCGGGCAGTCGTGCCGCTGGGGCGATGGGGGTCCCCCCGCTCGAGCGAAGCCGAGAGTGGGGGAGGGTGGGCGCAGGCGGCGCCCCGCCGGCGCGGGCCAGCGCCCCCACCCCCCGCCACCGACCCGAGTCCCTGCACCCCGGTGCCTGGTGGCTCTGGGCGCTGGCCCTCGGTACCGCCGCGACCCGCACCACCAACCCTCTCCTCCTCACCCTCCTCATAGCCGTCTCCGCCTACGTCGTCATCACCCGCCGCCCCGACGCCCCCTGGTCCCGCTCCTACGGCGCCTTCGTCAAGCTCGCCCTCGCCGTCCTCCTCATCCGCCTCCTCTTCACCACGCTCCTCGGCTCCCCCATCCCCGGCACCCACACCCTCGTCACCCTCCCCGAAGTCCCGCTCCCCGACTGGGCGCAGGGCATCCGCCTCGGCGGCCGGGTCACCGCCGAGGGCCTCGCCTTCGCCCTGTACGACGCGATGAAGCTCGCCGCCCTCCTCGTCTGCGTCGGCGCCGCGAACGCCCTCGCCAACCCCTCCCGCCTCCTCAAGTCCCTCCCCGGCGCCCTGTACGAGATGGGCGTGGCCGTCGTCGTCGCCCTCACCTTCGCCCCGAACCTGATCGCCGACGTCCAGCGCCTGCGGGCCGCCCGCCGCCTGCGGGGCCGCCCCGACAAGGGCGTACGGGGCCTGCTCCAGGTCGGGCTCCCGGTGCTGGAGGGCGCCCTGGAGCGCTCCGTCTCCCTCGCCGCCGCGATGGACGCCCGCGGCTACGGCCGTACCGCCCAGGTCCCCGCCCGCGTACGCCGCACCACCGCCGCCCTCACCCTGGGCGGCCTGCTCGGCGTCTGCGCAGGAACGTACGGCCTGCTGACCGCCGCCGGCGGCTCCTACGGCATCCCCGTCCTGCTGGCCGGCCTCGCCGCCGCGCTGGCGGGACTGTGGCTCGGCGGTCGCCGGACCGTCCGCACCCGTTACCGCCCGGACCGCTGGGACGCCCGCACCTGGCTGGTCAGCGCCTCCGGCGCGGTGGTCGCGGCGGTGATGTTCCTCGCCGCCGCCCGCGACCCGGCGGCCCTGCACCCGGGCGTGGTCCCGCTGGTCGCCCCCACGCTCCCGCTGTGGCCGGCGGCGGCCGTACTCCTCGGCCTGCTCCCGGCGTTCGTCGCCCCCGCCCCCCACCCCGCACCCGGCAAGGAGCCGTCGTGATCCGCTTCGAGGATGTCTCCGTGACGTACGACGGAGCGGCCGAACCCACCGTCCGGGGCATCGACTTCGAGGTCCCCGAGGGCGAACTCGTGCTGCTCGCGGGCCCGTCCGGGGTCGGCAAGTCCACCGTGCTCGGTGCCGTGAGCGGCCTCGTGCCGCACTTCACCGGCGGCACGCTGAGCGGCCGGGTCACCGTGGCCGGCCGCGACACCCGCACCCACAAGCCGCGCGAACTCGCCGACGTGGTGGGCACGGTGGGCCAGGACCCGCTGGCCCACTTCGTGACGGACACCGTCGAGGACGAACTCGCCTACGGCATGGAGTCCCTCGGCCTCGCCCCGGACGTGATGCGCCGCCGCGTGGAGGAGACCCTCGACCTGCTGGGCCTGTCCGGCCTGCGGGCCCGCCCCATCGCCACGCTCTCCGGCGGCCAGCGGCAGCGGGTGGCGATCGGCTCGGTCCTCACTCCGCACCCCCAGGTGCTGGTCCTGGACGAGCCGACCTCCGCCCTGGACCCGGCGGCGGCGGAAGAGGTGCTGGCCGTCCTCCAGCGCCTGGTCCACGACCTCGGTACGACGGTTCTGCTGGCCGAGCACCGCCTGGAACGGGTCGTCCAGTACGCCGACCAGGTCGTCCTGCTCCCCGCCCCGGGCGAGGCGCCCGTCCTCGGCGCCCCGGCGGACGTGATGGCCGTCTCCCCGGTGTACCCGCCGGTGGTGGGCCTGGGCAGACTGGCGGGCTGGTCCCCGCTGCCGCTGACCGTCCGGGACGCCCGGCGCCGCGCCGCCGGTCTCCGGGACCGGCTGGCCGACCGGCCGGTCCCGGACCACACCCCGCCGCCCGCCACGCTCCCCGCCCCTCCCGCCCTCAGGCCCGCCACCGCCCGCCGGTGGCGGCGCGGGAAGTCCCCCGCGCCGACGGGCTCCGCCCCCACCCCGTACGCCGCCGAGGTCCGCTCCCTCGCCGTGCGCCGCGACCGCGTGCGGGCCCTGCGGGGCGTCGACCTCACCGTCTCACCCGGCGAGACCATCGCCCTGATGGGCCGCAACGGCGCCGGGAAGTCCACGCTGCTCTCCGCGCTGGTCGGCCTCGTCGAACCGTCCGCCGGTTCGGTCCGGGCCGGCGACGCCGTGCCGCACCGCACGTCCCCCCGTGACCTGGTGCGCCGTGTCGGCCTGGTCCCGCAGGAACCCCGCGACCTGCTGTACGCCGACACCGTCGCCGCCGAGTGCCGGGCCGCCGACCATGACGCGGAGGCGGCCCCCGGCACCTGCCGTGCCCTGCTGACGGAGCTGCTGCCCGGCGTCGCGGACGACGCCCACCCCCGGGACCTCTCCGAGGGCCAGCGCCTCACCCTCGCCCTGTCCGTCGTGCTGACCGCCCGCCCGCCGCTCCTCCTCCTGGACGAGCCGACGCGCGGCCTGGACTACGCGGCGAAGGCCCGGCTGACCGGCGTCCTGCGCGGGCTGGCCGCCGAGGGCCACGCGATCGTGCTGGCCACGCACGACGTGGAACTGGCCGCCGAGCTGGCCCACCGGGTCGTGCTGCTCGCCGAGGGCGAGGTGATCGCCGACGGCCCGGCGGCGGACGTCGTCGTCGCCTCGCCGTCCTTCGCACCGCAGGTCGCCAAGGTGCTGGCCCCCGGCATGTGGCTGACGGTCGCACAGGTTCGGGAGGCGCTGTCATGACCGGCGCGAAGTCCGGCGCGAAGTCCGGCGCGAGCCCCCGTACCAGCCCCGGCACCCCCCAGCGCCAGGCCCGCGCGGTCCGTCTCGGGCCCCGCTCGACAGCCGCCCTGGTGCTGGTCAGCGCGGTGGGCGTGGCGGGCTTCGGCTGGCCCTTCCTCGCCCCGCCGGACGCCTCGCTGAACGGGCACGCGCAGGACGCGCCGTGGCTGTTCGCGGGCGTCCTGGTGCTGCTGGTGGCCGTGGTCGCGGCGACCATCTCCGAGTCCGGTCTCGGGCCCAAGGCGGTGGCGATGCTCGGCGTCCTGGCGGCGGCGGGCGCGGCGCTGCGGCCCATCGGCGCGGGGACGGCCGGCCTGGAGCCGATGTTCTTCCTGATGGTGCTCAGCGGCCGGGTCCTCGGCCCCGGTTTCGGCTTCGTCCTCGGCTCGGTGACCATGTTCGCGTCCGCGCTGCTCACCGGCGGGGTGGGTCCGTGGATGCCGTTCCAGATGCTGTCGATGGGCTGGTTCACGATGGGGGCGGGCCTGCTGCCCTTCCCCGACCGCCTGCGCGGCCGGGGGGAACTGCTCATGCTGGCCGCGTACGGCTTCGTGGCCGCCTTCGCCTACGGCACGATCATGAATATGCAGGGCTGGCCCTTCCTGGACCCGGAGGGCTCGACGATCGGCCTCGATCGGGACGCCGGTGTCGCCGCCAACCTGGCCCGCTTCGTCGCCTACTGCCTGGCCACCTCCCTCGGCTGGGACGCGGGCCGCGCCGTGATGACCGTCGTGCTGACCCTCACTCTCGGCGCCCCGGTCCTCAAGGCGCTGCGCCGGGCCACGCGCCGGGCGGCCTTCGAGGCGCCGGTCACGTTCGAGACGGGCGACGAGGTGAGCCGCCCCACGTGACCGGCCTCACCTACGAAGCCGGGCCGTAGACCGCACGCCGGTCCGGACACGCCCCGCGCACCGCTCTGACCTGGTCTTTGCGGCCCCCGTCACACCAGCCCCACCAACCCCACATACGACCACCACTAGCAAAAGGGGTGATTGCGGACGGGGTTCCCGGCTGTTTCTCTGGGACGAGTCGCCAGGCGCCGACGCCCTCACGGGGCGCGGCGCCGACGCACGCCGGGGCCGCGCACCACGCGGCCGGGCGCGCGCCGACGCCCCTGTCCCCGAAGAAAGGCCCTCCGTTGACCGCCGTCTCCCTCCTCCGCAGTGCCGCCACCCCGAAGAAGGCCCTCGCCGGTGCCGCGCTGGCCGTGGCCACCTGCGGTTCCCTGATCGCCGCCGCGCCCGCCCAGGCCGCGACGCCCGCCTCTTCGGCCCAGGCGACCGCGAAGAAGATGATCGGTGACGCGGCCGAGTACCAGTGCTTCGCCAAGATCGTCGACCACGAGAGCGACTGGAACGTCAGCGCCACCAACTCCTCCAGCGGCGCTTACGGCCTGGTCCAGGCCCTGCCGGGCTCGAAGATGGCCTCGGCCGGCTCCGACTGGAAGACCAACGCGGCCACCCAGATCGAGTGGGGCCTGGACTACATGAAGGACCGCTACGGCAGCGCCTGCGACGCCTGGAGCTTCTGGCAGGCCAACGGCTGGTACTGACCCGGGACCGCCGCCTTCACGCGGCGTCGTCCGTCGGCTCGCGGGGGACGTGTGTCCTTCTCCGCAACGTGAACACACGCGGGGCATGTGTCCTCGGGGTGCGCAGATGAGCGCTTCGAGGACAGGGGGCGGTGAAGTGTTCACGCTTTCGGGCTGAGCCGGTGGGGCGGAGGCGGGTCGCCGTGGAGGCCGGCGCCGGTGCGGAAACGGCGCCGGTACTCCGTCGGGGTCGTGTCGAGGCGGCGGCGGAACGCCCGGACCAGCGTGTCGACGGTGCCGAAGCCGCATTCTGAGGCGACGCGCTCCAGTGTGACGTCGGTGGACTCGAGCCGGTGGCGCGCCACCTCGACGCGGGCCGACTCCACGTACGCGTGCGGGGTCGTGCCCAGCTCGGTCTTGAAGATCCGGGTGAGCTGCCGGTCGCTGACGTGGAGGTGCGCGGCGAGGTCCGCGACGGTCAGCGGTTCGGCGATGTGCCGCATGATGTGGTGCCGCAGGTCCTCCACGCGCCGGGTCGACGCCACCTGCTCCAGCGGAACGCTGAACTGGCTCTGCCCGCTCGGCCGCTTCAGGTACATCACGAGCTGCCGGGCGACGCGCAGCGCCACCGCCTCCCCCAGGTCGTCGGCGACGAGGGCGAGGGACAGGTCGAGGCACGAGCTGATGCCCGCGCCCGTCCACACGTCGCCCTCGCGGATGAAGATCGGGTCGGCGTCGACCTCGACCGCCGGATGCTCCTCGGCGAGCTGCCGTGCGGTCGACCAGTGGGTGGTGGCGCGCCTGCCGTCGAGGAGCCCGGCGGCGGCCAGCACGTGCGCCCCGACGCAGACCGACGTGACCCGCCGGGTCCGGGCGGCGAGTTCCCCGACCCGCCGCACCACTGCGGGGTCGGTGAGCGCGTGGACCCGGCCCCGCTCGTCGACCTCCACCGCGCCGGGCACGATCAGGGTGTCGATGCCCCGCGCGGCCAGTTCCTCGAAGGTCGCGTCGGGCAGGACGCGCACCCCGGCGCCGGTGGTGACCGGGTCCCTCGTCTCGGCGGCGAGGACGACGTCGTAACCCGTCGCCTCCTCCGCCTCGCGCCGGGCGAGGGCGAACACCTCCGGCGGCCCGGTGACGTCGAGCAGGTCAACGCCCTCGAAGAGCACGACGACGATCAGTCGTTCCACGGAGTTCACGAGTCCCTCGACCCTTCGGCACTCTCGGCGGTCATGTCGGTATCTGCAGGTTAGACGACATTGCCGACATGGCCGGGCCGACCGTAGCGTCGTAGGCGCGGATCACCGTCCGCTCACCCATCCCGACCACCGAGGGGTTCCCCATGCCCAGGACCACGCTCCGCCACCTCAACGGACTCGACGACACCCCCGCCAAGCTCGCCGACTCCACCCTCGTCCTCGTCGACTACCAGAACACGTACACGACCGGCGTGATGGAACTCGACGGCTGGCAGGACGCGCTCGACGCCGCCGCCCGCCTGCTGGCCCGGGCCCGCGAGGAGGGCGCGAAGGTCATCCACGTCATGCACGACGGCGGCCCGGGCACCCCGTACGACATCCGCGCCGAGATCGGGCAGATCCACCGGAGCGTCGCGCCGGCCGACGGCGAGCCCGTCGTCGTCAAGCAGGCGCCCGACTCCTTCGTCGGCACGGACCTCGGCGACCACGTGGACGCGGCGGGCAACAACGACCTCGTCGTCATCGGGTTCATGACGCACATGTGCGTGACCTTCACCGCGCAGGGCGCCTTCCTGCGCGGCAACCGCCCCACGGTCGTCGCCGACGCCTGCGCCACCCGCGCCCTGCCGGTCACCGGCCTCGAAGTGGACGCCCGCCAGGTGCACCACAGCGCCCTCGCCACCGTCGCCGACCTCTACGGCGTCGTCGTCCCGTCGCAGTCGTCCCTGACCTGAGGCGAGCACTCGAACCACACCGTCTTGCCGTCCCCCGGGCCGGGTCCCACCCCCCACTTGTCCACCACGGCGTCCAGCAGCACCAGCCCGCGCCCGCCTTCGGCGTCGTCCCGCACCTCCCCGGCCAGGACCGGGAGGCGCGGACTGCCGTCCGCCACCTCCACCCGGACACCGCCGCCGCCCGCCTGCCGCAGCAGCACCAGCGTGCAGCGGCGGTCCGGGACGTGGCGTACGACGTTGGCGAGCAGCTCGGTCGCGGCCAGTTCCACGGCGTCGGCCAGCTCGCCGAGGTCCCACTCGCGCAGGTAGGAGCGGATGATCCGCCGCACGTGCCGGGCCGAGTGGGCGCCGGCGGTGAAGCACATCCGGTACTGGTCCGGACGGTGGCCCACGAGGACCGAGGGAAAGTATTCGTTCACGGCACGAGCCTGACGTCGGACGACTACCGTGGGCTACCGGACGGATACAACCGGTCCCGGAGTGGACCGAGTTGCGCGCGAGGGGACTTCTCCACATGACCCACGTCAACGCCCTCGACCCGGGCGCCTCACCGCTCGACTACTACGGCTTCGAACTCCGCCGCCACCGCGAGGCGGCCGGCCTCACCCAACGGCAGCTCGGCGACATCGTCAACTACACCGGCTCCCTGGTCGGCCAGATCGAAACCGCCCGCAAGCTGCCGACACCGGAGTTCAGCGAACGGGTGGACGCGGCGCTGGGGACGGGCGGGTTGCTGTCGCGGCTGGTCGACCTGGTGATGCGCAGTCAGGTCCCCGCCTGGTTCCAACAGGTGGCCGAGTTGGAGGTGCGGGCGACCGAGATCTACTCGTTCGACACGCACATGATCCACGGACTCCTGCAGACCACCGCGTACGCACGTGCCGTCCTCGGGGCCCTGGACCAGAACAACCTCGACGACCGCACGTCGGTCCGAGTCGCGCGCCAGAAGATCTTCGAGAAGGAGGAACCACCGGTCTTCTGGGCCGTGCTCAGCGAGAGCGCGCTGTGCCAGAAGATGGGCGACCAGGAGATCATGCGGGAGCAACTGGCCCACCTGTTGACCTTCGAGACCAACCCACGGATCAACGTTCAGATCCTCCCCTTCGAGGCGGGGGCACACGCGGGACTGCAAGGCTCGTTCGACGTCTACCGCTTCGCAGGGGACCCGCCCATCATCTACACCGAGGGGTACGGCAGCGGACATCCGACCGCCAATCCGGACACCGTCAAGGACTGCTCACTCCGATACGATCATCTCCAAGCATCCGCACTCTCCCTCCGGGAATCGGCGGAGCTGATCCGGCGCTTGATGGAGGAACGCTATGGAGAGCAACGCGACTTCGACGGGGATCCAGTGGCGTAAGTCCAGCTACAGCGGCGACCAAGGCGGCCAGTGCGTCGAGGTCGCCGAGTTGCTCCCCCACGCCACCGTCGCCATCCGCGACTCCAAGACCCCGGCGGGACCCGTCCTCACCCTGACGCCCGCCGCCTTCACCGCCTTCGTCGGCTGGACCTCCACCCCGGAGTGATCTGACCGGGACCGATCAACTAATCTGTTCGATTTCTCGTCTCCGCACGTGCCCCCCGCCGTGCACCGATGAAACCGAACGGATTCCCCGACCGTGGTCCCTGCCGAACTCACCGTCGCCCGCCCCGAAGGGCGTACGGACAGACCGCCGCGCGGTGCCCTGCGCGCCTTCGCGCACCGGCACCGCGTGCCGCTGCTGGCCACCCTGCCCACCCTCCCGCTGTACGCGGTGTGGTGGGCGTTTCTCGCCACCGGCGGGGGTGACCTCGCCGCTCAGGAGGCGTGGACCGACTTCGTCTCCCGGCACGGCGGTTCGCCGTACGGGCTGTTCTGGTACGGCGGGGTGCACACCGCCAACTACAGCGTCATCTCGCCGTACCTGATGGCCGCGCTCGGCGTGCGCACGGTCACCGCGCTGTCCGGGCTGGCCGCGTCCTGGCTGGCGGCCGTGCTCGTCGTACGGACCGGCGTGCGGGGGCCGCTGTGGGTCGCGTCGCTCGCCTCGTTCGCCCTGTGGTGCAACGTCGTCTCGGGGCGTACGACCTTCGCGCTCGGCCTGGCCTTCGGGCTGGCCGCGTGCGTGCACCTGGTCCGGGAGCGGCGGCTCGTCCTCGCCGCCGGGTACGCGGCCCTGGCGACGATGGCCTCGCCGGTGGCCGGGCTGTTCCTGGCCGTCGTGGGGGCCGGGTACCTGCTCGTGCGGGAGCGGGGGCGTGCCCTGGTGCTGCTCGTACCGCCGGCCGCCGTCGTCGGGCTGACCACGGTGCTGTTCCCCTTCCACGGCGAGCAGCTGATGCCGGCGGGCCGGATATGGCCGCCGGTCGTGCTGGGCCTCGCCGTCACCGCGCTGACCCCCCGCGACTGGCGGGTCGCCCGGTGGAGCGGGGCCGTGTACGCGGCGGGGACGGTGCTGGCGTACCTCATACCCTCGCCCATCGGCACGAACGTCGAGCGGTTCGCGGAGTACTTCGCGCCGCCCGTGCTGCTCGCGGCCCTGCTCACCGCGCCCCCGCTGCGGCGGCCGGCGCGCACGCTGCTGGTCGTCGCCCTGGTCTTCTCCGTCGGCTGGACGGTCAAGAAGACCGTCGACGACGTGAAGGAGTACACGGTGGTGCCCGCCTGGGCCACCGAGACCGACGGGGTCGTGCGGGCGCTCGACGGGCTCGGCGCCGACCGCACCCGCGTCGAGGTGGTGCCCGCCCGCAACCACCGCGAGGCGTCCGGGCTGGCCCCGCACGTCAACATGGCCCGCGGCTGGAACCGGCAGCTCGACATGGAACGCGCCCGCCTCTTCTACGACGGCAGCTTCTCGGCGGCCACCTACCGGGCGTGGCTGGACCGGTGGGCGGTCGGCCTCGTCGTCCTGCCGCTGGGCAAACCGGACGGCTTCGCCGAGCAGGAGGCGCGGCTCGTGCGGGACGACAGCCTGCGGCCCGCCTGGCTGGAACCCGTCTGGCAGGACGAGCACTGGCGGATCTACCGGGTGCGGGACGCCGTGCCGCTGGTCTCCGCGCCCGGCGCCGTCGTGACGACCACCCCTACCGACCTCGTCCTGCGCGTAGAGCGGCCCGGCGCGGTGACGGTGCGGGTCGCCTGGTCGCCGTGGCTGCGGTCCGACGGCGGGTGTCTCGCCCGGGACGGCGAGTTCACCCGCCTGACCGTCCAGGCGCCGGGCGAGTACCGGCTCAGCTCCCGGTACGGTCCTTCGCCGGGGCCGGGGGATCGCTGCTGAGCCCTTCGTCGGACGTGCCCGGGGCCGGGACGGGGGCGGCGGTCCCGGACGACGCGGCCGCCGCCTTGCTGGGCACAGCCGTCGTGGGCACCGCCGCCGTAGCCGCCGCCGTCGTGGTCCGGGCCCTCGGGCCCTGGAAGAGGTACGCCAGGCCGAATCCGGCCGCGACCACCGCCGCGCCGCCCACCGCGTCAAGGATCCAGTGGTTGCCGGTCGCCACGATCGCCGCGACGGTGAAGAGCGGGTGGAGGAGGCCGAGGGCCTTCATCCACGCCTTCGGGGCGATGATCGCGATCGCCACACCGCACCACAGCGACCAGCCGAAGTGCAGCGACGGCATCGCCGCGTACTGGTTGGTGAGGTGCGTCAGCGTGCCGTAGTCCGGCTGCGTGAAGTCCTGCACGCCGTGCACCGTGTCGATGATCCCGAGGCCCGGCATCAGGCGCGGGGGCGCCAGCGGGTACAGCCAGAAGCCGACCAGCGCCAGCAGCGTCGTGAAGCCGAGGGAGGCGCGGGCCCAGCGGTAGTCGACCGGGCGGCGCCAGTACAGGACGCCGAGGACGGCCAGCGGGACGACGAAGTGGAACGACGTGTAGTAGAAGTCGAAGAAGTCCCGCAGCCAGCCGATCTTGACCACGGCGTGGTTGATCCCGTGCTCGATGTCGAGGTGCAGGAAGCGCTCGATGTCGAGGATCTGCCGGCCGTGCTCCTCGGCCCGCGCCCGCCCCGCCGAGTTGCTGCCGCCGGTCGCCGCGAGGCGGACCTGGGAGTAGGCGGCGTAGGTGACGCGGATGAGGAGCAGTTCGAGGAGGAGGTTGGGGCGGGTCAGGACGCGGCGCAGGAACGGCAGCAGGGGGACGTGCTTGAAGCGGGTCGGGACCGGCGGCGCGTAGCTCGTCGGGACCGGTGAGTCGAAGTACGGCGACGTGCGGGACAGGAACGGCACGGCGACGGCGGCGGCCAGCGCCGCGAGCAGCACGACGTTGTCCCGCAGCGGGTACAGGGCCGCCATGTTCGGCAGCATCATCTTCGCGGGCAGCGTCATCACCAGGACGACGGCGACCGGCCACACGTACCGGTCGGACGCCTTCTTGCCGACCCGGCCGACGAGCGCGGGCAGCACCCACAGCAGCTGGTGCTGCCAGGTGGCCGGCGACACCACGACGGCCGCGCAGCCGGTGATGGCGACGGCGAGCAGCAACTGCCCGTCGCGGGCGTAGCGCACGGCGCGGCGCAGGGCGAGGACGGCGACGGCCGCGCCGAGCAGGAGGAAGAGGGCGATCTCCAGCGGGCCGTTGAGGCCGAGGCGCAGCAGGGCGCCGTGCAGCGACTGGTTGGCGAGGTCGTCGGCCTCGCCGCCCAGGCCCACGCCGGCCATGTGGTGGACCCAGTAGGTGTAGGAGTCCTGCGCCATCGCCGCCCAGGCGACGGCGGTGCAGGCGAGGAAGGTGACGCCCGTGGACACGGCGGCCCGTCTGCGGTCGGTGAACCACAGAAGCGGGACGAAGAGGAGGACGGTCGGCTGGAACGCGGCGGCGACACCGATGAGCGCACCGCCGACGCGGTCGCCGTTGGTCCCGCGTACGGCGAAGCAGCCCAGGAAGACGAGGAGGACCGGGATGACGCTGGTCTGGCCGAGCCACAGGGCGTTGCGCACCGGCAGCGACAGCATGAGCAGGCTGACCGCGACCGGCGCGGCCAGCAGCGCGGTGCGGCGCCCCACCGGCTGCGGCAGCGCGCGGGCGGCGACCAGGCCCAGGGCCACGACGAGCAGCAGCGAGCCGAAGGTCCAGCCCCAGCCGAGGGCCTGTTCGGCGGCGCGGGTGAACGGTTTGAGGACGAGGCCGACGAACGGCGTGCCGGTGAACCGCGTGGAGTCGTACAGGGACCCCTCCACGTGCAGGACCCCGTGCTCCCCGACCCAGGTCTCCAGGTCGGTCAGCCGCTCCCCGCTCGGGGTGCTGAGGACCGTCGCCATCTGTCGTACGGCGAGGATCGCGGCGATCAGCCACAGTCCGAAGCGCGCGGCGCGCAGCCTTGCTCTGGTCGCGTCGACGGCCGGTGGTCCGAAAGCCTCCGCCGGTCGCCCACTGTGCTCCGCATTCGCCACGCCTCGTCGGCCTCCCGCCCCGTTCGTCCGCGTCCGTGTACGCGGAGAGCTGTCCCTGCGAACCCTATGAGGCTCGCACCACCCCCGGGGGGAGACGCAGGCAACCCCCGCTCAACCTGACAGCCGCCCGCATTTCGCCCCGTCTTTCTCCCGGCCTTCCGGCCGTTTGTTCGGACGACGATAGTCCGGCGGGTGTCGCGACGCCTCCCGGAGGAGCGATAAGGATCACAGGTCAGGGGCGCGGGGAACGTCCCGCGGCGCGCTGACGTCCCTGCGTGCACGCCCTTTCGGTGCACAGTGCAACGAAAAGCATACCGGGCGTAAGCGGCGCATCAGCGCCTATGGTCGCTTTCTGCCCGTGGCCGAGTGCCGCGGGCGTTTTCCGGCCCGGCGACAGCGCCGCCGTGCGGGTCGTGGTGTCCCCGTCCCCGTCGAAAGTAGGCGAGCGAAGTCTTGTCGGCTGCCCCTGTCGCCGCGCACCCGTCCCGCACGAACCCGCACTCCTCCCCGCCGCCCGGGGCCGGGTCCGGGTCCGGGTCCGGGTCCGAGCCCTCCCCCACCGTGACCGACCCCGCGCTCGTCAGGCGGGCCGTCAAGGCGGCGGCGCTGGGCAACGCGATGGAGTGGTTCGACTTCGGCGTCTACAGCTACATCGCCGTGACGCTCGGCAAGGTCTTCTTCCCGTCGGGCAACCCGACCGCCCAGCTCCTGTCCACGTTCGGCGCGTTCGCGGCGGCGTTCCTGGTCCGGCCGCTCGGCGGCATGGTCTTCGGCCCGCTCGGCGACCGCGTCGGACGGCAGAAGGTCCTCGCCCTGACGATGATCATGATGGCGGCGGGCACGTTCGCCATCGGCCTGATCCCGTCGTACGCGTCGATCGGCGTGTGGGCGCCGGTGCTGCTGCTGGTCGCGCGGCTGGTGCAGGGCTTCTCGACCGGCGGCGAGTACGCGGGCGCGTCCACCTTCATCGCCGAGTACGCGCCGGACAAGCGGCGCGGGTTCCTCGGCAGCTGGCTGGAGTTCGGCACGCTCGCCGGGTACATCGCCGGCGCGGGCCTGGTGACGCTGATGACGGCACTGCTGTCCGACGGCGACCTGACGTCCTGGGGCTGGCGCGTCCCGTTCCTGATCGCGGGGCCGATGGGCATCATCGGCCTGTACCTGCGGATGCGGCTGGAGGAGACGCCGGCGTTCGCGGCGGAGGTCGAGAAGGCGGAGGCGGAGCGGCCGAAGGTGCCGCTGCGGGACATGATCACCGGGCAGTGGCGGGCGCTGCTGCTCTGCGTGGGCCTGGTCCTGGTCTTCAACGTCACCGACTACATGCTGCTGTCGTACATGCCCAGCTACCTCACGAGCGAGCTGAAGTACGACGAGACGCACGGGCTGCTGGTCGTGCTGGGCGTGATGGCGCTGATGATGGTCGTCCAGCCGTTCGCCGGCGCGCTGACCGACCGGGTGGGGCGGCGGCCGGTGATCGCGGCCGGGTGCGCGGGCTTCCTGCTCCTGTCCGTCCCGGCGCTGCTGCTGATCCGCGAGGGCAGCCTGCTCGCGGTGGGGCTGGGCATGGCCGCGCTGGGCCTGCTGCTGGTCTGCTTCACGGCGTCCATGCCGTCCGCGCTGCCCGCGCTCTTCCCCACCCGGGTGCGCTACGGCTCCCTGTCCATCGGCTTCAACGTCTCGGTGTCCCTGTTCGGCGGGACGACGCCGCTGGTGGTGACGGCGCTGATCGGGGCGACGGGCGACATGATGATGCCCGCGTACTACATGATGGCGGCGGCCGTCGTCGGCGGCGTGGCGGTGTGGTTCATGTCGGAGTCGGCGGGACGCCCGCTGCCGGGCTCGGCCCCGGCGTCCGACGGCCGCTGACCGGCCCGTTCCTCCCCGGGCACGCACGGCCGGGCCCGTCCCTGCCAGACTGCCCGGATGACGATCAGACTCGCCGAGGAACGGGACTTCCCCGGTTTCCTCGCCCTCGCCGCCCAGGTCGAGCACTGGTTCGGCCCGATGGTCGGGGAAGCCGGTTTCCACGACGCCGTGCGCGAGCACGTCCGCCGCTCCGCGGCACTCGTCGCCGACGACTCGGGGCCGGACCTCCTCGGCGGGCTCCTGTTCGGAGCGCGGCCGCCGGTCCACCACGTGCACTGGCTCGTCGTGTCCGAGCGGGCACGGGGGAAGGGCACCGGGCGCGCGCTGATGGCGGAGGCGACGCGCAGGTGGGTCCGGGGGCCGGGCACCATCGAGGTGGTCACCTTCGGCGCCGACCACCCCGGCGCGCTCCTGAGCGGCGCACGGGTCTTCTACGAGCGCCTCGGCTTCACCCCCGCCGAGACCGTCGCCCCCGGCCCGGAGGGCGGTTCCCGGCAGCTCTTCCGCCGGACCGTCGACTGATCACGCGACGCCGGCGGACGGGCGCCGCCGGTTCCGGCCGCCGGACACGCCCGCCGGAACACGCCCGCGCGCCCGCACACCCGGGCTATCTTCGTTAGCGCACCTACTTAGAAAAGCTAACGACGCACACGGGAGGCCCCGGTCATGAGCGAGTCGCAGCTCTGGGACGACGTCGACGCCTACTTCACCGCTCACCTGGCCCCCGGCGACGGCCCCCTGGAGGCCGCCCTGAGGGACAGCGAGGCCGCCGGGCTGCCGCGGGTGAGCGTCACCGCCAACCAGGGCAAACTCCTCCACCTCCTCGCCCGGATCCAGGGCGCCCGCACCATCCTGGAGATCGGCACGCTCGGCGGCTACAGCACCATCTGGCTGGCCCGCGCCCTGCCCTCCGACGGCCGCCTGGTCACGCTGGAGTACAGCGCCCGGCACGCCGAGGTCGCCACCCGCAACATCGCCCGCGCCGGCCTCGACGCCCTGGTCGACGTCCGCGTGGGCCCGGCCCTGGAGTCGCTGCCGAAGCTCGCCGACGAGAACCCGGCCCCCTTCGACCTGGTCTTCATCGACGCCGACAAGGGCAACAACGTCCGCTACCTGGAGTGGGCCCTCAAGCTCACCAGCACCGGCAGCCTGATCGTCGTCGACAACGTGGTGCGCGGCGGACGCGTCGCCGACGCCGAGGACACCGCCGACGACGTACGCGGGGCCCGCGCCGCGATCGAGCTGATCGGCAGCCATCCGCGGCTGAGCGGCACGGCGCTCCAGACGGTCGGCAGCAAGGGCTACGACGGCTTCGCCCTCGCCCGCGTCCTGGCGTGAGCGCCGGCATGAGCGCCAGGGGCTCGGACGGCGGTCTCAGACCTCGTGGTAGAAGCCGACGTTGACGCTGCGCGGCCCCGTGCGGTCCTGGACCACGATCTCGCCGCTGCCGCCCCTGGGCAGCGGCAGGGTGCCGCCGTACGCCAGCGACCGCGCGTACCCGGCGACGGTGACCCGGACCTCGGAGGAGGGGTCCGGCTGCGAGCCCCGCAGCCAGGTCAGCCCCCAGGTGCCGTCGGGGCCGCAGCGGAACTCCAGGTGGACCCGGGAGACGAACAGCCAGTCGTCCGGCGTCGAGAGCCGGCACACGGACTTGTCCCGGCCCACCCGCAGCACCGCCCCCGGCTCGCTGGGCGCGTCGGCCATCTGCATGCCGGCCGTGGCACCCGCGTCCGCGGCGGTGACGGCGGCCATGGTGAGTTCGAGCACGCGCGCTCCTTCAGAGACGTCCTGGGTGACGTACCGCCGCCGCATGATAGATCGGCCGGTGGCGCGGTGTCCGGCACAATGGGGGCATGACCGAGCGGAAGCCACCCGGCGTGCCCTTCGAGAGCTGGGTCGACAAGCAGGTACGTGACGCGCAGGCGCGCGGCGAGTTCGACGAACTGCCCGGCGCGGGAAAGCCCCTGCCGCCCGAGGTGGACGGCGCCTACGACGAACTGTGGTGGGTCAGACGGAAGATGGCCCGCGAGGGCTTCTCCATGCTGCCGCCGACGCTGGCCCTGCGCAAGGAGGCGGAGGACGCCCTCGAGGCGGCGGCGAAGGCCCCGTCGGAGCGGGTGGTGCGCCGCATCGTCGAGGAGATCAACGTCAAGATCCGCGACGTCATGTTCAAGCCTCCGCCCGGCCCCCCGCTGGGTCTGAAGCCCTACGACGTCGAAGAGGTCGTACGGCGGTGGCGGGAGGGCCGGGCGGAACGCTGACGCCCGCGTGTCAGACACGCATGAGGCGGTCCGCCAGCTCGCGGTAGTCCCGCAGGGCCAGGCGGAGTTGTTCGGTGTCGGTGCTCGTGGCGCGGTCGTCGGCGTCGGTGTCCCGCCACGACGTGCGCAGGGTGCGGCGGCGCTGTGCCACGGCGTCCGTGAAGCGGGCGGTCAGCTCCTCCAGGACGCGGTCGGCCTCCTCCACGGAGGCGCGCGGCGCGTCGACGAAGCCGGCCACCGCGTGGTGCAGCCGCTGCCCGAGCCGGTCGCACTCCTCGTGCGCGAGGAGCGCCTCGTCGTGGACGCCCTCGGTGGTGGCGCTCCCGGCCCCGCCCGTGTCCGCGGTCGTTCCGCCCGGAGTGCCCGGACCATCGGTCCGCAGGCCGGGGGTGACGTCGGCACGGGTACCGGCGGCGTGGTCGGCGCGGGCGCCGGGCACCGGGTACGCGTCGTCCGTCCGGTCGGGGTCCGAAGCGGTGCCGCCGCGAACGGGATCCGGGGCGGTCCTGCCGCGGACGGGGTCCGGGGTGGTGCCGCCGCGGAGGGGATCCGGGGTGGTGCCGCCGCGGGCGTCGGGTGTCTGCCTGTCGGGCTCGGCGGGGACGCCGCCGGGCTTGCGGGTCACGTCGGACATCTGTCTCAGCTCTCCTTCGGCCGGTGCTTGCCGAACGACCAGGAGTGGGGCGCACGGGCCGGGGCGCGGCCCTCGCCGTCCGCCCCGACACGCTGCCGGCCGCTCTCGTGGCGGGACGGGCCCACCAGGTCCTCGAACAGCGCGCGGGCGGCGACCAGGGACTCGCGCATCTCCTCCGTACCCGCGCCGGCGTCCTGCGCGCCGTCCGCGCGGGCGTGCGTCACGCGGTGCACGCGCCGGTAGCCGTCGATGTGGTGGGCGTGGTGCACGGACAGCGCCGCGAGCTGCTCCTCGTACTGCCCGCCGTCCGGGAAGCCCCGGACGCCGGCCAGCTCGGCGATCAGCCGGTCCGCCTCGCCGACCGCCTCGCGCGGGGAGTCGACGAAGCGTTCCTGGACCGCCGTCCAGCGCGCCTCGTACCGCTCGCGCTCGGCGGGCTCCAACGGCCGCTCGCGCAGCGCCCCGTGCCGTTCCACGCGCTCGGCGAGTTCGCGCTCGGCCGCCTTGGTGTCGCCGTCGTGCCGGGCCACGGCCCGGTCGTACTCGGGCCCGAAGCGCCGCTTCAGGCTTCCGCCGTGCCGGGGGCCCCGTGCGCGCAGAGCCAGTACGGCCGCGACGACGAGCACGACCGCCACGATCACGATCAAAGCGATGATCACGCCTGTGGACATGAGTGCCTTCCGGTTTCGTCGGCCCCGCCTGCTCTCCGAATGGGCCGGTTCGCCCCTCGGGTTGCCCCGGAAAGCGCCCTCAAACGGTGCTCGGCGAGCGCCGACGGCGCACCGGTGGGAAAATACGCTCGCGCCCCGGGCCCGCCCGTCCCGACAATGCCGGTCATGACCTGGACCGTCGCCCCGGAACCGTACGACTCCCCCGTCGCCGCCGCCCTGTGGCGTGCCTACTACACGGAGGTCAGCGACCGCTGGTACCTGCTGCGCGAGGGGCGGCGCACCGACCCCGCCGAGCTGGAGCGGGAGATCGCCGCCGAATCCGGCGCCGGCCTCGCGCCGCCCCGGGGGCGGCTGCTGGTCGCGCGGTACGCCGGCGCGCCGGCCGGCACCTGCGGCGTACGGCTGCTGGACGGCACGACCGCCGAGCTGACCCGGGTCTTCCTGGTCGAGGGGATGCGCGGCCGGGGCGGCGCCGCGCTGCTCGTGCGGGCCGCCGAGGACGCCGCCCGGGCCCTCGGCGCCTCGCGGATGGTCCTGGACACGCGGGGCGACCTGGTCGAGGCCCGCGCCCTGTACGCGCGGCTCGGCTACCGGGAGACGGAGGCGTACAACGCGGGCCCGTACGCGGAGCACTGGTTCGCGAAGGACCTGGCGGCCGCCTGACGCCGGACGGGAGTCCTGGTCGGTGTGGCCCGTTATGCCCGCTTCAGCCCTCCGGGAAGCCCGTATTCCGGGGGCGTGCGCGCGGAACTGTGGAGAAGATCTGCATAATCTCTGGAGTTCGCGAGGGGAGTCGCGAGGGGAGGGACGAACACGTGGAACAGCGGAACGATCCGTCGCGGGAGCGGTCGCAGGGGCGGCCGTCGCAGCACGGGCCCCGGGGGCACGCGTGCCCGGAGTGCGGCACGCCCAGGGAGGCGGACAACACGCCCTCCTGCGCCTGCGGCTCACGGGCGTCCGACGCCCTGCGCGACGCCCGCACGGCCCAGGCGGCAGCGGCGGAGGACTTCGACCCGCTGCGCATCCGGCCGTACGTCGAACTGGACCGCGTCGGCGAGCCCGCACCGCCCGGCGCGAGCCCGGCGCCCTCGGCCGGCCCACCAGCGGGCGCGGATCCGGCCTCCACCGCGCCCGCCTCCGCGCCGGCCGCGCACGGGTCCGCGCCGGCCGCGCACGGGTCCGCTTCGGCCGCCCCGTCCGACCCCGACGCCACCATGACGCTGCGCGCCGTCGGCACCGAGCCGCCCGCCGGACCACCGACCGAGCCGCTCCCCGCGGCGACGCCGGAGGCTACGTCCACGCTGCCCACGCCGCTGGCACCCTCGGCCGCCGCGCCGAGGGCGCACGACCTGCGCCTGTTCGAGACCTCGGCCACCGCGCCCGACGCGCCGGAGGGGCCCGTCGGATCCGGCGCGGGCGGCACTGGAGGGCGCCCGCCGCGCGGGCGGCGCCGGGGCGTGCTGCTCAGTGCCGCGGCGGCGGTCGTGGCCGTGGTGTGCGCGGCCGGATACGCGAGCGGGCTGTTCTCCTACGAGACGCCCTCGCGGGACGGAGCCCTGCCGCAGGAGGTCCGGGCCGGCGTGCCGGAACCGTCGGTCAGCGAGCCCTCCGCGACCCCGAAGCCGAGCACGCCCTCCGCCCCCGAGACCTCCGCGTCCGCGTCCCCGTCCGCCACCGCGTCCGCGAGTGCGAGCCCGTCGCCCTCGCCGTCCCCGTCGGCGTCGAGCGCCTCGCCCACGCCGTCCCCGTCGGCCGAACCGACGAGGACCGCGACGGCGACCCCGTCCGGCGACCCCGGGCAGGAGTCCGAGGACGACGGCCGCGACGACGACCTCGGCGGCGGTCCGGCACTGCACCGCGGCGACCGGGGCCCCGACGTCGCCGAGCTGCAGCAGCGCCTAGCCCAGCTGTACCTCTACACCGGCGACATCAACGGCAACTACAACCACCAGGTCGAGGACTCGGTCCGCACCTACCAGTGGGCCCGGGGCATCCGCACGGACGACCTCGGCGTCTACGGCCCGGACACCCGGCGCATGCTGGAGGCGGAGACCCGGCAGCCGTAGGCGGGCGTTCTCCCGCGCGCCGGCGGCCTACCGCGTACCCGCCCACCGGCGGCACCTGGCGGCCGCGCCGCGCAGCGCCGCGTCGTCAGCCGATGTGCAGCCGCAGCGTCCCGTCGGCGCCGGACTCCACCCGTACGCGGGTCAGGTCCTCCACGACCACGTCCGGCCCGTGGAACCCGGCGCGCGGGCCGACGCCCACGACCCGCATCCCGGCGGCCTTGGCGGCCGCGATGCCCGCGCCGGAGTCCTCGAAGGCGATGCAGTCGGCGGGGGCGGCACCCAGTTCGGCGGCCCCCTTGAGGAAGCCCTCGGGGTCGGGCTTGCTGGCGCCGACCGACTCGGCGGTGACCCGGACGTCGGGCTGCGCGAGCCCGGCGGCGGCCATCCGCGCGGTGGACAGCGGCACGTCGGCCGAGGTCACCAGCGCGTGCGGCAGCCCGCGCAGCGAGGCGAGGAACTCCGGCGCCCCGGGGATCGCGACGACGCCCTCGGTGTCGGCGGTCTCCTCGGCGAGCATGCGCGCGTTGTCCGCGTGGTTCTGCTCCATGGGGCGGTCCGGCAGCAGCAGCGCCATCGAGGCGTAGCCCTGTCGTCCGTGGACGACCTTCATGACCTCGTCCCCGTCCAGACCGTGCCGGTCGGCCCAGCGCCGCCAGACGCGCTCGACGGCGGCGTCCGAGTTGACGAGGGTGCCGTCCATGTCGAGCAGCAGGGCACGGGCGGTGAGAACGGTGGTGGTGGCCGTCATCGGCAGACTCCAAGGCGCGGGGAGGAAACAAGGTGGCCCCGCCCGCCGGTCAGGGAGAACGAGCGGGGACCACTTTGTTCATCCACGGTACAAAAAAGAGGGGGCTTCGCGCCACCACCCCGCCGGAACGTTCACGCACCGTTCAGTTCGCACTCCCCCCCCCCCCCGGCGGCCCGCGCCCCCGCCACCCCGTCGGCCCGCGCCCCGCCCGCACACACGCACGCGGCCGCCGCTCAGCCGGCGACCGCCTCCCACAGACTCCAGACCCCGAGGCCCAGCATGAGCAGCGCCGCGACCTTCGTGATCAGCGCCAGCGGCACCCGCTTCATCAGGGCCTTGCCGCCGACGATGCCGAGCCCGGCCACCGCCCACAGCGCGAGCACCGCGCCGAGGCCGACGGAGAGCGGGTCGTCGTAGCGGGCGGCGAGGTTCGCCGTCATGATCTGCGTGAGGTCACCGAACTCGGCGACCAGGATGAGCATGAAGCCCGCCCCGGAGACCTTCCAGAAGGACTGGTCCTGCGGCTTGCGGATCTCCTCGTCCCCGTCGTCCTTCTTCATGAGCAGCACGGCGGCGCCGCCCAGGAACAGCACGCCGGTGATCGCGTGCACGATCTGCTGGGGCAGCAGCGTCAGCACACTGCCCGCCGCGACCGCGAGCACGACGTGCAGCAGGAAGGCGGCGGCCACGCCGGCGAAGACGTACGAGGCCCGGTAGCGGGTGCCGAGGACGAGGCCGGCGAGCGCGGTCTTGTCCGGCAGTTCGGCGAGGAAGACGACGCCGAAGACGACGGCCGTCACGGTCAGGCTGATCAAGGGTTCCTCTATCGGTCGGGGCCGCCCCGCCGAGAGTGCTGGTCCTGCGCTGCGGACACCTCGGCACGGCAGCACACGGTCGCCCCCGCCGTACGGCACGGGCGTGCACTGCTTGCCGAAGGTCTCGCTGGCCGGCCCCGCGTACGGGACCTGCCTCCGGGCGCCGGCTCAGACGAGCTGAGCAGTGTGTCGACGGTCCGGCGAAGAGCTACTCCCCTTCTGCGCCGTCCATAGTACGCGAGCCCCCGGGCGGCACGAAGGGCCGAAGGTCCGGACGCCCCGGAGGGCGAAATTCCCGTCGCGCTTATAGACGTGCCATGCACACGTCACTAACTTCTTACCGACCGCACACCTGTACGCCATGCGGCGTCGCGAGCATTCCCCTGCCCGCGCCCCAACACCCCCACCACCCAAGGGAGTTCGCATGCCGAAGTTCTACGCGCGTCGACGGCTCGGTTTCCTCGCGGCGTTCACCGGGCTCATAGCCTCGGCCGGGCTGCTCAACGGCCCGGCCGCCTCCGCCGCCCTCCCCACCCCGGTCAGCGGCGCCACCGCCCGCTCCTACCTCGCCTCCCTCACCGTGGCCACCGAGAACCGCACCGGCTACAACCGGGACCTCTTCCCGCACTGGATCACGCAGTCCGGCGCCTGCAACACCCGCGAGACCGTCCTCAAGCGCGACGGTTCCGGCGTCGTCACCGACTCCGCCTGCGCCGCCACCAGCGGAAGCTGGTACTCCCCCTACGACGGCGCCACCTGGTCCGCCGCCGCCGACGTGGACATCGACCACCTCGTCCCGCTCGCCGAGGCCTGGGACTCCGGCGCCGGCTCCTGGACGACCTCCCGGCGCCAGTCCTTCGCCAACGACCTGACCCGCCCCCAGCTCCTCGCGGTCACCGACAACGTCAACCAGTCCAAGGGCGACCAGGACCCGGCCACCTGGATGCCCTCGCGCACCGCCTACCGCTGCACGTACGTCCGCGCCTGGGTCCAGGTGAAGTACTACTACGGCCTCTCGGTCGACTCCGCCGAGAAGTCCGCGCTCCAGAGTCACCTCGCGAACTGCTGACGCATCCTCCGTCACACGTTCGGCGCGGAACCTCCCCGCCGGCCTCCGTCGTTCCGTACCGTACGGGGCGACGGAGGAGAGGATCACCGTGGCCGGACTGCGCCTGGGACCACTGCTGAGATACACCGACGGCTCGTGCGCGACCGTCTGGGTCGAGACGAGCCGCCCCTGCACCGCCGAGGTGCGCTGCGCCGACGGCGCCGAGGGCACGACGCGCACCTTCCAGATCGCGGGGCACCACTACGCCCTCGTCCCGGTGAGCGGCCTGACACCCGGCACGGCGACGGAGTACGAGGTGTTCCTCGACGGCACGCGCGCGTGGCCGCCGCCCGACTCGCCCTTCCCGCCCTCGGTGATCGCCACGTCCCCGCCCGGCGAGGAACTGCACGTCGCCTTCGGCTCCTGCCGCTGGGCCGCCCCGCCGGCCGGCGGGCACGACCCGGTGGGCCCGGACGCCCTGGACACCCTCTCCGCGCGCATCGCGGCCGCCCCCCGGGGCGCGCGGCCCGACGTCCTGCTCCTGCTCGGCGACCAGGTGTACGCCGACGAGGTCTCCGACGCCACGCGCCGCTGGATCGCCGACCGCCGCGACCTGGACGAACCGCCGGGCGAGCAGGTCGCGGACTACGAGGAGTACACCCGCCTCTACTACGAGTCCTGGCTCGACCCGGAGGTGCGCTGGCTGCTGTCCACGGTGCCCAGTTGCATGATCTTCGACGACCACGACGTCATCGACGACTGGAACACCTCCGCCGCCTGGCTCGCCGACATGCGGGCCACCGACTGGTGGCGCGAGCGGCTGCTGAGCGGGCTGATGTCCTACTGGGTGTACCAGCAGCTGGGCAACCTCTCCCCGGACGAGCTGGCCGCCGACCCCCTCTACGCCGCCGTCCGCGAGGCCCCCGACGGCACCGACGTGCTCCGCACCTTCGCCGCCCGGGCCGACGCCGACCCCGCCTCGGTCCGCTGGAGCTACCGCCGCGACTTCGGCCGCGTACGGCTGGTGATGGTGGACTCCCGCGCCGCCCGCGTCCTGAGGGAGGACAGCCGCGCGATGCTCGACCCGGACGAGGCCGCCTGGCTGCGCGAGCAGGTCATGGACGGGCGGGACGACGGCGGGCGGGAGGGCCCCTACGACCACCTGCTGATCGGCACCTCCCTGCCCTGGCTGCTGCCCCATCTGGTGCACGACGTGGAGGCGTGGAACGCCGCCATGTGCGCCGGTGAACGGGGCGCGCGGTGGGCGCGGCGCGGGGAGAAGATCAGGCGCGGGGCCGACCTGGAGCACTGGTCGGCCTTCCCCTCCTCCTTCGACGCGCTCGCGGACCTGATCGCCGAGGCCGGTACGGGACCGGGCGCGCCGGCGACGGTGAGCGTGCTGTCGGGCGACGTCCACCACGCCTACGTGGCCGAGCCCTCCTGGCCGGCGGGGCGCACGCCCGACGCCCGGGTGGCGCAGCTGACCTGCTCGCCCGTCCACAACTCCGTGCCGCTCTCCATCCGCCTCGGCTTCCGCTTCGGCTGGAGCGCCGTGGCGCGGGCTCTCGGGCGGCGTATCGCCCGGCACGGACGGTGCGCGCCGGCGGCGGTCGGGTGGCGCAAGACCGGGGGGCCGTGGTTCGGCAACCAGCTCATGACACTGACGCTGCGGGGCCGGTCGGCCCGGCTGCGCCTGGAGCAGGCACGGGCACAGAAGGGCGGGACGCCCGTCCTGGCGGTGGTCGCCGACAGGGAGCTGACGTAGGGAGCCGGCACAGGGAGCCGGCACAGGAAGCCGACGCAGGAAGCCGACGCAAGGAAGCCGGTGCAGGGGGGCGGCGGGTATGGATCCGGTCACGCCGACAGGCTCCGCCGCAACCGTGGGAGCGCTCCCACCTGCGACGGCCACCGCGCGAGAAGCGTGACCGCACGCCACGTCATGGCCAAATGTTGAACTTGCAAGTACTCGTTAGGGTCACCTAACGTGGGCAGCCCACTCGGTTCCGTCCCCCACCGGCCCCGTCGGGCCGGCCCGACCGAAGGAGCACCCCCCACATGTCCGGACGCCTCAACAGCGCCCAGCCCTACGCCCTCGGCCTGTTCCGCATGGTCGTCGGCCTGCTTTTCGCCTGCCACGGCGCCGCCTCCCTCTTCGGCGTCCTCGGCGGCGCGTCGGGCGGCGGCGGCACGGTCGAGACGGGCACCTGGCCCGGCTGGTACGCGGCCGTGATCCAGCTGGTCGGCGGCGGTCTCGTGATGCTGGGCCTCGGCACCCGCGCCGCCGCGCTCGTCGCCTCGGGCTCCATGGCCTACGCGTACTTCAAGGTGCACCAGCCGAGCGCGCTGTGGCCGATGGAGAACGGCGGCGAGGCCTCCGCGATGTTCTGCTGGGCCTTCCTGCTGCTCGCCTTCACCGGCTCCGGCGCCTTCGGCCTGGACCGGCTGTTCGCCCGGCGCGCGGCCGAGCAGGAGAAGACCGCCGCGGAGCGGCAGACGCCGGTCGCTGCCTGATCCGCCCGCGAGCGGCGCCCCTTCGCACAGGAGGGGCGCCGCTCGCAGCCGGGTGCCGCCCCGGTGAACGCCTCGTGCCGAACACACGAGCCCCCTGTGAATCCTCTGTCACACCCTCGGCGTACGCTGTATGGCTGTCATCGGCCGCTCCTGCCGTCCCCGCGTCTCGCGGCAAGGCCCGGCCCACGGGGGAGTAACGGGGAGTTGTGGTGGTCGACGGTCTCGGGAGTATCGGTTCGCTGGTCAACAGCCCATGGATCTATGTGCTGGTGGCCGTCTCGGTGCTCCTCGACATCTTTCTCCCGGTGCTGCCGAGCGGGGTCCTGGTGATCACGGCGGCCACGGCGGCGGCAGCGGGGTCGGGGGCCGCGGCCGCCGGCCACGTTCCGCAGGACGTACCCGACCTCCTGGTCCTGACGCTGTGCGCCGCGACCGCCTCGGTCCTCGGCGACCTGGCGGTCTACCGCCTGGCCTGGCGCGGCGGACCGCGTCTGGACCGCGCGATCGCCCGTTCCCGTCGCCTGACCAGCGCGCAGGAACGTCTCGGCGGCGCCCTCGCCCGTGGGGGTGGCGCCCTCGTCGTGCTGGCCCGGTTCGCCCCGGCCGGGCGCTCGGTCGTCTCCCTCGTCGCCGGGGCCGCCCACCGCCGGGTCCGCGAGTTCCTCCCCTGGTCGGTCATCGCCGGCCTGGCCTGGGCCGCGTACAGCGTGGCCCTCGGCTACTTCGGCGGCCAGTGGCTGGGCGCGACGTGGCTGGGGGCGGCGGTGTCGCTGGTGGCCCTGTTCGGCGCGGGCGCACTGGCGGCGTACCTGATGCGCCGCCGCCCCCGGCCGACGGAAGCCTCGTAGCCCGCGAGCCCGTCGACAGGCGTCCCATGAACCGGTGGCGGGCGCGGGACCGGGCGGTGGCGTGCGAGGGGCGTACGAGGGCCGGGGGCGCACCCCGGACCGGGTCTCACCCCGCCGGTGTCACGACGCTCCCGGTGTCACGACGCCCGCCGCGCTCCGGCGCCTCCCCGTACCTCCAGGTCGGCCAGGAGCGTGGCCGTCGCCTCGGTGACGGCGTCCACGGCGCGGTCGAAGACCTCCCGGTTGTGCGCGGCCGGCGCGCGGAACCCGGAGACCTTGCGCACGTACTGGAGGGCGGCGGCTCTGATCTCGTCCTCCGTGGCCTCCTCGGCCAGCACGGGCGGACGGAGCGTCTTGATGCTGCGGCACATGACGTCAGTCTCCTCTCTCCAGGTCCACCCGCCAGTCGTTCGACCGGATCCAGTGGCCCTTCGGATACTCGAAGTCGGCCTGCCCGAGCAGGACGAACCCGGCCCTGCGGCAGACCGCGTTGGACGCGGCGTGGCCGACGCTCGGGAACGCGTGCAGATACCGGTGGGTGCCGGCCGCCCGGGCCTCCCGGACCACGGCACGGGCGGCGTCCGACGCCAGCCCCCGCCCCTGGAACCGCGGCAGCACCGCCCACCCGGTCTCCCAGACCTCCGCGCCCCGCCAACCCCGCTGCCAGTACCCGATCGAGCCGACGGTCTCGCCACCCTCCGCCAGCACCACCCGGTACATCCGGCCCGGCGCCAATCCCCCGTACCTCCGGTGCCGGGCCGCGAGCTGCTCCTCGGTCTCGGGGCCGCCCAGGTGGGCGGTCATCTCCGGGCTGTTGGTCTCGCGCAGCAGCCACAGGTCCCCGTCCGCCCAGGGGACCAGGCGCACCCGCCCGCCGCTTCGACCGCCCCGTCCGTCCACGCCGTCCATGTCCTTCACGGTAGGGCAGGGGTCTGACAGTCGGCCCCCGCCGCACGCCTCACCCTTCCGCGTGAACCACGCAAGGGAACGCGCGCCTCGAAATCGAACAGGCGTATCATTGTGATGTGGCTACGACCTACGATTTCCCCAGTGATCTCCTCGCCGGTCAGGAGGAACTGCACCAGGTCCGGGCCGAGCTGTCGGCCCTGCTGAAGAGGCTTCCCTGGTCGGTCGAGCCGCTCGACGGCTTCAGTGACGACCACGGCTGGCGCAAGGTCGAGCGCCCGGCCTCCCCCGGCTGGTCGGCGGACGAACAGGCCGAGGTGGAGAAGCTCCGGCAGCGCGAGCGCGAGCTGGCCGTGTTCGTCAGCACGCATCGCTACTGGACGGAGATCACCGGCCCCGACCAGGTCACCGCCCGCTCCGCCCTGAAACACGCCCACGAGCCCCCGGCCCCGCAGGCCCCGCCCGAGGACGCCTGAGGGGCGTCGCCCGGGCGGGGACCCGCCGGGTGGGTCAGTCCTCGCCGAGGAGCTCCTTCATCTCGGTGATCTCGGCGTTCTGCGCGGTGACGACGGCGTCGGCCAGGGCCTTGGCGGGTGCGTACCGGCCCTTCGCCTTCTCGGCCTCGGCCATCTCGACGGCGCCCTCGTGATGCTCGACCATCATGGTCAGGAACATCGTGTCGAACGCCTCGCCGGAGGCCCGCTCCAGCTTCGCCATGTCCTGGCCGTCCATCATCCCGGGCATGCCGGAATGCGCCGAGTGATGCGTGCCGGGCATCGACTCGGGCACCTCCTCGCCCCAGGTCTTCAGCCAGCCCGTCATGGTGGTGATCTCCGGCTCCTGCGCCTTCTCGATGCGCGCGGCGAGGTCCTCGACCCCGGCCGACGCGGACCGGCCCTCGGCCAGCCGCGCCATCTCCAGCGCCTGCCGGTGGTGCGGGATCATGCCCTGCGCGAAGGCGACGTCCTGCGCGTTGTGCGCCCCCGGGTCCGACTCCGGGTCGGCCTCCCGGCCCGGCTCCCGGCCCGCTTCCGCGCTCGCGGACGCCGAGCCGTGCGGGCCCTCGTGACCGCTGCCGCCGTCGCCGTCACCGCCGCAGGCGGCGAGAACGAGTGCGGCGCCGGCCGACACCGCCACCAGGACGGTACGGCGCGTCAGGGTACGGATGCTGCTCATGCGTGAACTCCTGCTGTGAGAGGGGTGATCGACATGCCGGTGCACCGCGTCGCGCCCGGGCGGCGCGGTGCGGGAGGCGGCGTCTATATCCGCAGGAGCTGGAGTTCGGCGAGGGAGGGCGGCGCCCGCCCGCCGCCCGACGCGTCGGCCGCGTACGCGCGTACGACCGCGTCGCACGCGGCGGTGGGCACCGGGTCGGGTACGGGCGCGGGCAGCACCGGCCCGTCGCTCACCGCGCCGGACGCGCACATCGCGTCGGCGTGCCGGAGGTGCCCGCCACCGCAGGAACCGTCGCCCTGCCCGCACCCGGCGTGCGCCGCCCCGGCCGTCACCGGCACAGAGGGCACGGAGAGCACGGAGGGCGAGGAGGGCGAGGAGGGAGACCGCGCGGCCCCCGGGTCCGGGTGCCCGGCGGAGTGGTGCCCGGAGTGGTGCCCGGAGCGGTGCTCCCCGAGGCCCCCGCCGGGTGCCAGCCCGTGCATGCCGAGCAGCCCGGCCAGCAGCCCGAGCAGACACACGGCCCGGCACCACCGCACGGGCGGCCGCCGGACGTGCTGCTCGGGATCTGTCACGGACCTCATCCTAGGAAGGCCCCGGGCGAGCGCACGCGAGAGGCCCCCGGAAGGATTCCGGGGGCCTCTCGCACCGGCGACACCGGCGCCGGGTCCTGGTGGGCGCGGACGGTTTCGAACCGCCGACATCCTGCTTGTAAGGCAGGCGCTCTACCCCTGAGCTACGCACCCGGGACGAGTGGACAGCCTACATGGCCCGGAGCGCCGCCCGGCAAAACGGGACCCCGGTCCGCCGTACGGGGGTTAACCCCACCCCGGATCCGGGAGCGGCCCGGATCCCCGCGCGGGGCCGCGCTCCGTACGGTCGAAGAGCCTCGACGAGAAGGGCCCCGCACACCGCGAGGGCCTCCGCCGCGGCACCGCGTCGTCCGTCCCAGGGGGAGATCGTCATGGCCGCCCGTACCGTTCCCGCTCGCGCGTTCGCCGTCGCCGGCGCCGTCGCCCTCCTCGTCACGGGACTGGGCGCGTGCGCCTCGGCCGACGACGACAACGATCCCGAGCACCGGTCCTTCGCCCTGAAGGGCAGCACGCTCACCGTCGACTCGGACGACTCCGCCCTGGAGATCGTCGCCTCCGACGACCACGCGTCCGGGAAGATCGAGGTCACCCGGTGGTTCTCCGGGTCGGTCGCCGTCGGCTCGGACCCCGAGGTGACCTGGACGATGGACGGCGACCGGCTGGTGCTGCGGATGCACTGCTCCGGTGTGGTCGCCGACTGCGCGGCCAGGCACCGCGTCGAGGTGCCGCGGGGCATCGCCGTCAAGGCGGAGACCGACGACGGCAGCGTGCGGGCGCGGGGCTTCAGGGACGCGCTGGAGGTGCGTACGGCGGACGGGTCCGTGCGCGTCAGCGACTCCACCGGGCCGCTGGAACTGCACAGCGACGACGGGTCCCTGCGCGCGGACGTCTCCTCCCGCCGGGTGAACGCGTCCACCAAGGACGGCTCGGTCCGGCTCGGACTCGGGGTCGTCCCCGACCGGGTGGAGACCCGCAGCGACGACGGTTCCGTGACCGTCTCCCTGCCCCGGGCCACGTACAAGGTGTCCGCCGACAGCGACGACGGATCGGTCGACGTGTCCGTGCCGCACGACGACACCAGCGCCCACGTGGTGAACGCCCGGACCCAGGACGGGAAAGTCACGGTCCGAACCGCGAACTGACCGGCCCGTGTGTTCGTCCCTAACGGGTGGGAGAATGAACCCGGGCAGGACGGACGACACGGGAGAGGGATGTGACGGCGACACCATCGCAGCCGGACTCGCCGATGGTGCCGCGCGCGCCGCGCCTGCCGCACCACTCCCACCCACGCCGTACACCCGGCCGGCCACGCCGTACGCCTGACCACCCACGCCGTGCGCGCGCCCGCACACGCCGTACGCCCGGCGCCGTGCGTGACGTGCTCACCCTCGTGGGCCTGCCGCTCCTCGCGGTGCTCGCGCTGCCCGCCGCGTTCGCCCAGGGCGGCACCCGGCGCTGGTTCGGCGGGCGGGCCGAGAGCCAGCGGGCCGAGGCGCAGGCCGCGAAGGACGACGCGGCGGCCGCCTTCTACGAGCTGGACACCGCGCAGCGGGACCTGCGGATCTCGATAGAGACGATCGCGGCCGTCGACGCCTCCCCCGCCGCGCGGCGCGCGGTGACCGACTTCGAGGCGCTGGGCCGGCGCATCGACGAGGTGAGCCACCAGTACATCGACGCCGTCGACGCCCACGACCTGGACCGGGACGACCTGGAGGCGTCGGCCGCCGCCCGCGCCCGTACCGAACTGACCGCCGCCAAGACCGAGCTGGGCCGGGTCAAGCAGGAGCTGGACCGGTTCGCCGAAGGGCTCGGCCCCCTGCTCGGCAAGGCCGAGACCCAGCTGGCCCGGCTGGCCCCCGCCGTGGAACGCGCCCGGCAGACCCTGCTCGCCGCCTCCAACGCCCTGGACGCCGCCCGGGAGTCCGGCCTGGTCGCGGACGACCTCGCGGCCCGGCTCGCCGCCCTCGGCCCGGAACTGACCCGGCTGAACCAGGGCGCCGGGCAGCACGGCGTGCCCCAGACCCTGGAGCGGGCCGAGCGGGTCACCAGGGAGGCCGGTGCCGTCCGCGCCGAGGCCGAGCGGCTGCCCGAGCGCGCCGCCGAGATCGACCGGCGGCTGGTCTCCCTGCGCACCCGCGCCCAGGCCCTGACCACCCGCACCGCGCAGGTCGAGCCGGTGCTGAGCGAGCTGCGGCGCAGGTTCACCGCCGCCTGCTGGCAGGACCTCCAGCACGTCCCGGACCAGGCCGCCGAGTCCGTCCGGCAGGCCGAGGGGAAGCTGGCCGAGGCCCGGGCCGCCCGCGACGCCCAGCGCTGGCCGGACGCCACCGCCCTGCTGTCGACGGTACGGGCGCTGCTGAACGCGACCGACGAGGCCGTCTCGGCCGCGGGCGACCGGCTGCGGCAGCTGAACGCCGTGCAGAAGGACCCCGAGCAGGAGATCGAGCGCACCCGCTTCGCCATCCGTGACGCCCAGCGCCTGGCCATGGCGGGCCGCAACACCCCCGACCCCGCGCACGCGCGTCCGCTGGACGACGCCGTGGCCCGGCTGGAGCGGGCGATCACCACGCTGGAGGGCCGGCACCCCGACTACTGGCACTTCCTGACCGAGACGGAAGCGGTCCGGCAGACGGTGGCCGGCGTCGTCGGCCGGATCCGCGAGGAGCGCGGCGCCGGGCACTGAGCACGGTGAGGACCGCGCGGCGAGGACCGTGCGACGAGTACCGCACAGCGCCGTACGGCTGTCGGCCGGTCCGGTTAACCTGTGCCCATGCCTCGCTACGAGTACCGCTGCCGGACCTGCGGCGACACCTTCGAACTGAGCCGTCCCATGGCCGAGTCCTCCGCTCCCGCCGCCTGCCCGGCGGGCCACGACGACACGGTGAAGCTGCTGTCCACGGTCGCGGTCGGCGGCTCCGCCTCCGCGTCCCCGGCCGCCCCGGCGCCGTCGCCGGGTGGCGGGGGCGGCTGCTGCGGCGGAGGCTGCTGCGGCTGACCCCGCATAGTGTCCGCGCGGTGAGGGAACCCGACGTACCCGAAGCGGGAGCCACCGAGGACAACGAACCGGGGTCGTGTATGCCGTCCAGCAGGAGCCAGCCGTACGCTTTCCGGGGTTCCGCGCCCGGGGCCGGTCGCGGCCGGCGGTCGCGCCACGGGTTTCCTCAGGCTCCCTTCAGCCACGGTTCCCTAGCGTGGTCGTCATGACAGCCATCGCAGCGCAGGCGGCCGCGGACAGCGGTGCGGCACCGCAGTGGATCAACGACCTCATGGACTCGCTCGGCGCGCCCGGCGCGGGCCTCGCCATCGCGCTGGAGAACCTCTTCCCGCCCCTGCCGAGCGAGGTCATCCTGCCGCTCGCCGGGTTCGCGGCGAGTTCCGGCCGGATGAACCTGATCGCCGTCCTGCTGTGGACGACGGCCGGTTCGGTGATCGGCGCGCTCGCCCTGTACGGGGTCGGCGCCCTGCTCGGCCGGGACCGCACGGTGGCGATCGCCGGCAAGCTGCCGCTGGTGAAGGTGTCCGACATCGAGAAGACGGAGGCCTGGTTCCTGAAGCACGGGACGAAGGCGGTGTTCTTCGGCCGCATGATCCCGATCTTCCGCAGCCTGATCTCCGTGCCGGCGGGCGTCGAGCGGATGCCGCTGCCCGTCTTCCTCGCCCTGACCACGCTCGGCAGCGCCATCTGGAACACCGTGTTCGTCCTCGCGGGCTACGCCCTCGGGGACAACTGGTCCACGGTGTCGGGCATCGCCTCCACGTACTCGAAGGTGATCCTCGCGATCGCCGCCCTGGCGCTGCTGGTGTTCATCGTCATGCGGCTGCTGCGGCCGGGCGGCGGGAACCGCAGGCGGGGCGGCCGGGGGCGCGGCCAGGGCGCCGGGCGGCCGTCGGCCGGTGACGACGACGGCCGTCAGGACCCCGGGAGCGGCTCCCAGGGCCCTGACGGCGAGGTCAGCGAGCCGGGGCCGACGCGTTCAGGAACTCCCTCAGGATCCGCTCCCCGGCCAGCACGCCGCGCTCGGGCAAGGCGCTGATCGCCGGAGCCGTCCAGTCGGAGTCGGCCAGCTCGCCGTGGCCGGGGCGCCATCCCCGGTCGGCGGCGAGCAGCAGGTCGGCGTCGAGGAGGGAGTCGCCGGCGGCGAGGATGAGTTCGGCGCCGGTGCGGCGGGCGACCTCCCGTACGGCCGCGCTCTTGGTGAGCGGCTTGGGCACGGCGTAGATCTTGCGGCCCTGGAGGGACACGGTCCAGCCCCGGTTCTCGGCCCACACGGCGAGTTCCTTCACCCATTCCTCGGGCAGCAGCGCGCGCTCGACGACGAGGTAGGCGAAGAGGTCCTCGGCGACCCGGTGCTTGCGCACCCACACGGGGTCGGAGGTGTTCATCAGGTGCTCGCGGACCTCGGCCAGCGAGGCGCACTCGTCGGCCAGCCGCGCGGTCACCCGGGCGTGCCAGCCGGGGTCCGAGACGCCGTCCACCAGCAGATGCCCGCCGTTGGCGCAGATCGCGTACTTCGCGGGCGGGCCGGGGAGGTTGATGCGCTGGTACTGCTTGCGGGTCCGGGTCGTGGTCGGCACGAAGACCGCCGCGTCACCGAGGTCGGTCAGCAGCCGGGCCGCCGTCTCGGTCATGTAGGACAGGGGCTTGCTCTCGTAGACCTCCACGCACAGCAGCCGGGGTGCCCGGAGGTCGGGCATGGTCAGGCCGAGCGCGGCGGCGGAGTAGATGAGCGTGCGGTCGAGGTCGCTCGCGACGAGTACCGGCATCAGAGCGCCACCGCCCTGCCGTCGGCGCCGGTCGCGCCCCGCGTGTACTGGGGGTGGATGAGCCCGACGCAGGTGTAGGGCAGGCCGTCGACCTCCTCCACGGGTACGCCCCGCTGCTCGGCCAGCAGGCGCACGTGGTCCAGGTCGGCGCCGGCGCCGGCCCGGGCCAGCACCTTCCACGGGACGCGGCGCAGCATCACGCGGGTGGTCTCGCCGACGCCGGGCTTGACGAGGTTCACGTCGTGGATGCCGTACTCCTCGCTGATGCGCTCGACGGCGGCCCAGCCCTCCCAGGTGGGGGCGCGGTCGGCGGCCAGGAGGTCCTTGGCGTGGGCGTCGGCCGCCTCAGCGACCTCCGGAAAGCGCGCCGAGACGGCGTCGAGGAAGGCGAGCGACAGGTCGGCGCCGGCGAGTTCGCGGTAGAACTTCGCGCCGTGGAAGTCGTGCGGGCCGACCAGGTCGGCGCGGAGCACGGTGCGGGAGATCAGGCCGGAGACGGTGGAGTTGAGGCAGGCGGAGGGGATGAGGAAGTCGTCGCGGGTGCCGTAGGTGCGGACGCAGGAGCCGGGGTCGGCCAGCACGGCGATCTCCGGGTCGAAGCCGGTGACGCCGTCGGTGGCCTCGAAGTCGGCGAGGGCGGCGGCGAGTTCGCGGGTGATGGCGCCCTTGCCGGTCCAGCCGTCGACGAAGACGACGTCGGCGGGGTCGTGGTGCTCGGCGAGCCAGCGCAGCGCGTTGGCGTCGATGCCGCGGCCCCGGACGATCGACACGGCGTAGTGGGGCAGGTCGAGGCCGTGACGGAACCGCGCCCAGCGGCGCATCAGGATGCCGACGGGGGTGCCCGCGCGGGCGAGGGACACCAGCACGGGGCGGGGTGAGCGCTCCGTGAGCACGATCTCCGTGACGGCGCCGACGGCGCGGGCGAGCCGGGCCGCGGAGGTCTCCAGCGCCGCGTGGAACAGCTCCTGGTACTGCTCGCTGGGCTGGTACTCCACGGGCAGCGACTCCGCGTAGTGGGCGCCGCCGCTCTGGATGGCCTCCTCGCGCTCCTCGGTCGGCGCCTCCAGCGTCACGTCCGACAGGTCCTGGAGCAGCCAGCCGACCTCGTCGGGCGCGTACGAGGAGAAGTCGGGGCCGCGCAGGGGGTCGGGCAGCATGGAGGGCCTTTCGGAGGCGTACGGGGCATGCGGGGCTTGCGGGGCGTACGGTCCCCGCGTGGCCCGGGGGTCCCCCGGGACGTACGACGGGACGACCGCGAGCAGGACGTGCGGGACGTGGGCGGCGAGCCGGGCCAGCAGTCCGCCGGGCGCGTGCAGCGCGGGAGTGTCGGCGGCCGAGTCGACGACGGCGACGACGGCGTCGAAGCCGGCGCCCGCGACGTTGTAGGCGTAGCGCTCGCCGGGGCCGTCGGCCGGGTCGTCGTGCGCCGGGAAGACCAGGCGGGTGCGTATCGCGTAGCCGGGGTCGTCGACCGCGAGGACGGGAGAGCGGGTGGTCGTGGAGTAGCGCACGTCGGCGCCGGTGGTCGTCTCCAGGGCGTGGGCCAGGCGCAGCGGGGCGTACATCAGCTCCTCGAAGCCGAGGACGAGGACGCGGCGGGCGCCGGCGGGCAGCGCGTCGGCGACGCGCCGGGCCATGCCGGGCAGCGCGGCCTCCAGGCGCTCCCGCTGGGCGGCCGTGAACCCGTGCCGTCCGCCGTCCGGCACGCCCACGGGCCAGCGCAGGTCCACGCGCGCGACGGAGCCGGCGGAGGTGGCCGGGCGGGCCCGGTCGGGCTCGGCGGCGGGCGTCTCGTGGCGGGCGACCAGTTCCTGCCCCTTCTCCAGGACGCCGTCCGGCAGCCGGACCGTGCCCGAGGCGGCCGTCACCAGGTCGACGCGGGCGCCGATCTCCCGGGCGAAGTCCTCCAGCCGGCCCGCGTCGGCGGGCGAGCGCATGTCGACGAGGGCCACCACCACGTACCGCGTGCGGGGGTAGCGCTCGTGCAGGGCCCGGATCGTGTTGAGGACCGTGTTGCCCGTGGAGAACTCGTCGTCGACGAGGACCAGCGGCCCGTCGCCGGCCAGCAGCGCCGGGTCCTCGGGCAGCAGCAGGTGGGAGGTCGCGTGGGAGTGGGACTCCTCGAAGCCGCCCGCCCGGGCGACGCCGGTGACCGGGCGGCGGGTGGAGTGCAGGTACGGGGCGGGGCCCAGGCCGTCGGCGACCGAGTGGCCAAGGCCGGTGGCGGTCTCCGCGTAGCCGAGGACGACCGCGCGCTCGGCGTCCTGAGCCCCCAGCAGGTCGCGGACGCGGCGGCCGAGGGCCACACCGTGGCCGTACACGACGGCGGGCGACTGGGGGACGTGCTTGCCGAGCACGTTGGAGACCAGCAGGTGCGCCCGCTTGGGGTTGCGGCGCAGGGCGAGTCCCAGCAGGCCGGGCAGGCTGTCGTCGCCCGCCAGTTCGACGCCGAGCCGCTCGGCGACCCAGCTGCCGGACCAGACTCCGGCGCTCCCGTCGGCGCGCGCCCTCTCGGTCATGTACTCGTGCCTCCCGTGGTCCACCGCTTCGTGGGGCCTTGCGTCGGTCATTGGTTCCTTGCGTTCCGTCGGACAGGGCGTCGGGCCGGACACGGCGTCCGGCCGGACAGGGCGTTCAGTCGGACAGGGCGTTCAGTCGGACAGGCCGGCCGCGAGCAGTTCCACGAAGCCGATGTCCTCGTTCGCCACCCCGAAGACCTCCGCGCGCAGCAGGGTGCGCTCGGCCCAGGCGCGGTGGGGTTTCACCTCGTTCATCTTGTTCGTATAGGCGGACCGCAGTACACCCCCGCCGCCGCGTTCCGGCCGCAGGATGTCCTGGGCGTCGCTGAACTCCTCGTGACTGACCACGGACAGCGCGTGCACGGGGAGGACGTGGGACGGGTGGATGCAGGTCTTGCCCAGCAGGCCGTTGGCCCGGTCCAGGGAGATCTCCCGCAGCAGGCCGTCCATCGAGTGCTCGATCAGCTTCTGGCGCAGCTCCACGGCCTGCACCTCCAGGAAGGGGCTCTGCCGCAGTTGCGGTTTGAACATCCTCTCCTGGACGCGGAAGTACTCCCACACCGGCCCGGTCACCGTGAATCCGGTGCCGTCGGCGCGGGCGAGCATGTTCACCACGTCGGCGATGACGGACGCGACGATCTGGACGTCGTACGCCGTCATGTCGGGGCCCCTGCGCAGCCCGTAGGAGGAGCAGAAGTCGGTCACGCCGAGCCGCAGCGCGAGCACGCGGTCGCGGTACTTGTCGACGGCGCGGAAGATGCCCTCCAGCGTCTGCACGCGGGACTCCCGGTAGAGCAGGTCGGGCGACTCCAGGACGGGCATGGCGAAGAGTCTGCGGCCGCTCGCGGCCTCGGCGGCGGCGAGCGCCTCCAGGAAGGGCACGCCGCGCGTCTCGGTGAACTTGGGCAGCACGAATCCGGACAGCAGCCGCACGGCGGGGCCGAGACGGCGCACCAGGTCGGGTATCTGGCCGGGGGTGCGGACGCGGACGAACAGCAGGGGAACGTCCACGTCGGAACGTTTCTCCAGGTCCGTGAGCCGGCGGACGAGGTTCTCCTCGCCGAGCGGTACGTCGGCGTCGTCGATCGAGTCCTCCAGGCACAGCACCATGGAGACCACGCCCCGGGCGCCCTGCTTGAGGATGTCCTCGTCGAGCCTGGGCCGGGTGGCCGGGCTGTAGAGGGTGGCGCCCAGGGCGGCGGACAGCAGCCGCGCCGAGGAGTCCGCCGTGAACGTGCACGGCTCCTGGTGGAAAAGACGCTTCCGCACGTCAGGGGCAATCTGTCCGAAATGACGCATCAAAACTCCCCCGTGGTGTCTGGGCGACCTGCGAACTGTCCGAGGTGGCCGGTAATAGTACGTACGCATTCATGTCGGAGGTTCCCACCGGGCATGAATTCCAGGTAACCCGGCCGTGTCGGCGGCGGCGACCCGAGGTGAGGGAATCCGACCCGGGGACCCCGCCCCCCGCGTTGTCGTGACCAGGACCGAGAGGGCAGGATGACGGCATGACGCACGCGATGCTGAAGGGGTCGAACGTCCCGCTGCGAGCCACCACGGTACGCGCCGTGCTGCGCTGGACACCCGGGCAGGGGGTCCCGGACGTCGACGCCTCCGCACTGCTGCTGGGGCCCGACGACCGCGTGCGTTCCGACGAGGACTTCGTCTTCTACAACCAGCCGCGGCATCCGTCGGGCCAGGTCTGGCGGCTCGGCAAGAAGCGGGTCGCCGAGGCGCTGACCGACACGATCCAGACAGACCTGTCCGGGGTCGAGGCATCGGTGGGCCGCATCCTGCTGATCGCCTCGGCGGACGGCGTCCCGTTCGACCGGGTCCGGTCGCTGCGCATCCTGCTGCACGACGCCGCGGCCCCCGACGCGGAACCGCTTGCTTCCTTCGACGTCAAGCCGGAGACGGGCCAGGAGACGGCGCTGATCTGCGGCGAGCTGTACCGGCGCGGGGAGGGCTGGAAGTTCCGGGCGCTGGGCGAGGGCTACTCGAACGGGCTCAAGGGCCTGGCGACCGACTTCGGCATCTCCGTGGACGAGTCCGAGGGCGCGGACGACCGGGTGCCGGCCCCCCGCCCGGACGCATCGGTCACGCCCGTCCCGTCCACGCCCGCCCCGCCGGCGGCCGGCCCGGACGAGCCGACGACCGTCCAGCCCCTGCCGGAGGTCTCCCGGCCGCTGCCGCCGGAGCAGCCCACGGCAGTGCCGGCCCAGCCCTCGTACGGCTATCCGCAGCAGCCACCCGCCGCGCAGCCCTCGTACGGCTATCCGCAGCCGGCCGGGCGGCCGCCCGGGTACGGCTATCCGCAGGCGCCCGCGGCCGCCGGCGTGAGCGGCGCGCAGTCCGGCTACGGCTACCCGCCGCCGGTCACCGGCGCGCCCGACCCGGACTTCCGGATGCCGCCGATGGGACCGCAGTTCGTCGGCCGGTAGGCACCACCGCGACGGCACGGCGGGGCCTCAGCGCTCCGCCTTGCTCTTGTGCCCGCGCCCCCACTGCAGCCCCCACCCGTACAGCCGGTCCAGCTCGCCCTGGAAGCCGTACACGAACTTCACCTCGCGGCGGACGAAGATCTCGCCCTTGACGTTCTCGAGCATCACCACGGCACAGGAGCGGGCCTGCGGATGACGCTCGTCGAGGCCTATCTCGATGCGCGGCCCGTTGCTCGGGTAGAGCGTGACGATGGCGTGGGTCCGGTCGAAGGCCGGGGTCTGGTCGTAGATGTAGGCGAAGAGCAGGAGGCGCTTGATGGCGTCCTTGTGGTCGAGGTTGATGTAGATCGTCTCGCCGGAGGCCGAACCGAACCGGTCGTCACCGCTGAGCTTGACGTACGGCGGCGCGTTGACGTCGCCCAGGAAGCCCCCGAGGGGCTGGACGACGCCGCGGGTGCCGTCCTGGAGTTCGTAGAGGCAGCCGAGGTCGAGGTCGACGTTGACCATGCTCTGGCTGTGGCCGACCACCTCGGGGGGCTTGAGCGCCTTGAAGGGGTGTCTGAGCAGGCTCTCGCGCTGCATGCCCATGATGTCCGAGGTCCGCATCCGCCAGGAGAGGTTGACGCGCAGGTTGCCGGTCGCCGCGCCCTGCTTGGTCAGGGAGACCTGGCTGTGCCGCTTGGTCAGCTGGATGGAATTGGTCGCCGCGCTGCCCGAGTCGAACTCGGATTCACGACTGCGCCACAGACCGTCGAAAAAGCCCATTCCCGCCCCCACGTCCACTCGTCCACCGGCCGTCACCACCGGCCGTCACCATCGACCGCGGACCGCCGAACGGGGCGGCCCCGAGGAGTCGTCCTCGTCGGCCGCCCCGCACAGAGCGTTCCTCGCCCGGGCCGTGTTCACACCAGCGGAACAGGCGCACCGGGGTCGAACCCGGCCCGGGAACAGAAGCGTTTCACACCCCGGAGGAGACCTCCGCCTTCTCCTTGCCGCCGCCTTCCCCGGCCGCCGCGAGCCGCTTGTTGCGGCGCACGGAGGACCAGAAGGACGCGCCGATGAGGACGACGCCGATCATGCCGGTGATGAACTCGTTGATCTCGTACTGGATGGTCACCAGGAGGACGGCGGCGAGGGCGCCGATGGCGTAGTGGGCGCCGTGCTCCAGGTAGACGTAGTCGTCGAGGGTGCCCTCGCGGACCAGGTAGACCGTGAGCGAACGGACGTACATGGCGCCGATGCCGAGGCCGAGGGCCATCAGGACGATGTCGTTGGTGATGGCGAAGGCGCCGATGACGCCGTCGAAGGAGAACGACGCGTCCAGGACCTCCAGGTAGAGGAACATGAAGAACGCGGCCTTGCCGGCCAGCTTGACCGCCGACTTGGGCTTGCCGGCCCGCTCGGCCTGCTCCTCGGCCTCGTGCTCCCGCTCCTCCTCTTCCTCGAGCTTGTTCTCGAAGAAGCCGGAGAGACCGCCGACGACCAGGTAGGTGATCAGACCGGCGATACCGGAGAGCAGGACCGTCTCCGCCTTGTCGGCGTGGGTGCCGCCGTGCTGGTGGGCGTGGGCGCCGAAGGTGATCGAGGAGACCAGCAGCACGATCAGGGCGATGCAGACCGACAGCATGTCGACCTTGCCGAGCTTGGCCAGCACCCGCTCCAGCGGAGCGAGCCACTTGATCTCCCGGTCCTCGAAGATGAAGTCGAGGAAGATCATCAGGAGGAACATGCCACCGAAGGCGGCGATCGACGGGTGGGCGTCGGTCACCAGCTCCTGGTAGCGGTCCTTGTCGGTGAGGGCGAGGTCGACGGCCTCGATCGGGCCGAGCGAGGCGCTGACGGCGACGATGACGACCGGGAAGACCAGGCGCATGCCGAAGACGGCGATCAGGATGCCGATGGTGAGGAAGATCTTCTGCCAGAAGGCATTCATCTTCTTCAGGATCCCGGCGTTGACCACCGCGTTGTCGAAGGACAGCGAGATCTCCAGGACGGACAGGATCGCCACGACACCGAAGGCGGCCCACCCCCCGTAGAAGACCGCGGCCACCAGGCCGAGCGCGGTGACCGCGAACGACCACCCGAAGGTTTTCAGAACCACTGGCTACCCAATCGTGTTTGTACGGGGCTCCCCCGCGCCGTACGCGGCTTTACGAAACGTTGACTCCGAAGTCTAGGGCGATGCCGCGCAGCCCCGACGCGTACCCCTGCCCGACCGCCCGGAACTTCCATTCGCCCTGGTAGCGGTACAGCTCACCGAAGATCATCGCAGTCTCCGTGGAGGCGTCCTCGCTGAGGTCGTAGCGGGCGAGTTCCTGGCCGTCGGCCTGGTTGACGACCCGGATGAAGGCGTTGCTGACCTGCCCGAAGGTCTGGCCGCGCTCGTCGGCCATGTGGATCGAGACCGGGAAGACGATCTTGTCACACCGGTCGGGCACCGCGGAGAGGTCGACCAGCACCGACTCGTCGTCGCCGTCGCCCTCACCGGTGAGGTTGTCACCTGTGTGCTCGACCGACCCGTCCGGACTCTTGAGCTGGTTGTAGAAGACGAACCACTCGTCGCCGAGCACCCGGCCGCCGCCGCACACCAGGGCACTGGCGTCGAGGTCGAAGGGTGCTCCGGTGGTGGAGCGCGCGTCCCAGCCGAGACCGACCAGGACCTGCGTGAGGTTCGGTGCGGCCTTGGACAGGGAGACGTTGCCTCCCTTGGCAAGCGTGACGCCCATCGTGATGTCCCTCCCCGGGTGGTGGTTCCTGGGTTTCCTGCGCGTCCGGCGCCGCACGTAAACCGTGCGGCGCCGGACTTCTCGAGGCTGTCGCCCCGACCGTTCAGGTCGCTCAGACGTTGACGCCGAAGTCCTGCGCGATGCCGCGCAGGCCCGAGGCGTACCCCTGGCCGATGGCGCGGAACTTCCACTCCGCGCCGTGCCGGTACAGCTCGCCGAAGACCATGGCGGTCTCCGTGGAGGCGTCCTCGCTGAGGTCGTAGCGGGCGATCTCGGCGCCGCCGGCCTGGTTGACGACGCGGATGAACGCGTTGCGCACCTGGCCGAAGGACTGCTGGCGGTTCTCGGCGTCGTAGATCGAGACCGGGAAGGTGATCTTCTCGACGTCGGCGGGGACGTTGGCGAGGTCGATCTTGATCTGCTCGTCGTCGCCCTCGCCCTCACCGGTGAGGTTGTCGCCGGTGTGCTCGACCGATCCGTCCGGGCTCTTCAGGTTGTTGAAGAAGATGAAGTGCGCGTCACTGGCGACCTTGCCGCCGCTGTTCAGCAGCAGCGCGCTGGCGTCGAGGTCGAAGTCGGTGCCGGTCGTGGTGCGGATGTCCCACCCCAGACCGACGATGACCGCGGTCAGGCCGGGGGCCTCCTTGGTCAGCGATACGTTGCCGCCCTTGCTGAGGCTGACTCCCACGAGTCCTCCATTGGTGTCCAGGGGCGGGGAGCCCCGTAGTGCGTGGATATCGGATCAACGATCCGATCCTAGTGACGGGTTCCCGCCCCCCGCAGGCCCTGGGACCGACAAATCACTCGGTGTCGATCACACCGCGTCGGTCACAGGCTGCCGGTCACAGGGTGTCGAGCGCCTTCACGTACTCGGTCAGGTCGCGGGCGTCCGGCAGGCCGTTGACGACGGTCCAGCGGACCACGCCCTCCTGGTCGATGATGAAGGTGCCGCGGACGGCGCAGCCCTTGTCCTCGTCGAAGACGCCGTAGGCGCGCGAGACGTTGCCGTGCGGCCAGAAGTCGGAGAGGAGGGGGTACTCCAGGCCCTCCTGCTCGGCGAAGACGCGCAGGGTGTGGATGGAGTCGTTGGAGACGGCGAGCACCTGGGTGTCGCGGTCGGAGAACTGCGGCAGGTTGTCGCGCACCTCGCACAGCTCGCCGGTGCACACACCGGTGAAGGCGAAGGGGTAGAAGAGCAGCACCACGTTCTCGCGGCCGCGGAAGTCGGACAGCCGGACGGTCGCGCCGTGGTTGTCCTTCAGTTCGAAGTCGGGGGCCTTGTCGCCGACCTGGATCGCCATGTCCTGTCCGTCCCTTCAGGGGGTGGTTCGCTGGGACCACCCTACGTACGGGACGTCGCGGAACCGCGGACGGGCCGACGGCGGTCGGCCCGTCCGGGCTCCGGCTGCTGCGGAGCCCGCTCGGCTACCGCTTGGACTTGGCGGCCTTCGGCGTCGCCAGCCGGCTGCCGCTCCAGTCCTTTCCGACGCTGACGCTCTTGGACGCCGTCAGTCCGGCGGTCGTCGCGGCCTCCGAAATGTCGCTGGCCTCGACGTATCCCGAACGGCCGGTCTTCGGCGTGAGGAGCAGGATGGACCCGCCCTCCTCGATGTACGTGGTGGCATCCACCAGCGCATCCGTCAGGTCGCCGTCGTCGTCACGGAACCACAGCACGACGGCGTCGGCCACGTCCTCGTAGTCCTCGTCCACCAGTTCGCCCTCGACGGCGCCCTCAATGGCCTCGCGGAGCTCCTGGTCGACGTCGTCGTCGTAGCCGATCTCCTGGACCACCTGCCCGGGCTGGAAACCCAGCCTGGCGGCAGGGTTCGTCCGCTCCTCCGCGTGGTCCGCGGTCGCGCTCACGGGTTGCCTCCTGATCATGTCTTGGGGAATATCTCAGCCACGCGCGTGCGCGAAGCATTGGCCGTAGTCCACACGGGCGGGACGGATCGCGCAAGTACCCGGCGACTGGGACCGCCGAAACGGTGACGATCCCGGCCGTGTCGCCGCAACTCCAGCCATGCCGTCCCGACCGAAGGTGACGTACACCACACCTATCTGCCCCGTTTGCGTATTTGGGAACCACGTGTGGGTACGAGACTCGAATGAACGTGCCACCGGCTCCCATGGGGGAATCGGTTACCCCACGGTACAGATGACGTTTGCCCCCGCGAGGTACACGATGGGGAATCGGCGGGGAATCGGCGCAGACACCCGGCAAAGTGGCCCTCTGACAGCGAAGGAACAGCGTGGCTTCCGCATCCGATCGCAGCGATCGCAGCCCGATCATCATTGGCGGCCTCCCGAGTCAGGTCCCCGACTTCGACCCCGAGGAGACGCAGGAGTGGCTCGACTCCCTCGACGCCGCCGTCGACGAGCGCGGCCGGGAGCGGGCCCGCTACCTGATGCTGCGGCTGATCGAGCGGGCCCGCGAGAAGCGCGTGGCCGTGCCCGAGATGCGCAGCACGGACTACGTCAACACCATCCCGACCAAGAGCGAGCCGTTCTTCCCCGGCAACGAGGAGATCGAGCGCAAGATCCTCAACGCCACCCGCTGGAACGCGGCGGTGATGGTCTCGCGCGCGCAGCGGCCCGGTATCGGCGTCGGCGGCCACATCGCGACCTTCGCCTCCTCGGCGTCCCTGTACGACGTGGGCTTCAACCACTTCTTCCGGGGCAAGGACGAGGGCGACGGCGGCGACCAGGTCTTCTTCCAGGGCCACGCCTCGCCGGGCATCTACGCCCGCGCCTACCTGCTGGACCGGCTCGGCGAGGAGCACCTGGACGGCTTCCGGCAGGAGAAGTCGAAGGCGCCGAAGATGCTGTCGTCGTACCCGCACCCGCGGTCGATGCCGGACTTCTGGGAGTTCCCCACGGTCTCGATGGGCCTCGGCCCGATCGGCGCCATCTACCAGGCGCGGATGAACCGCTACATGCACGCGCGCGGGATCGCGGACACGTCGCGGTCGCACGTGTGGGCCTACCTCGGCGACGGTGAGATGGACGAGCCGGAGTCGCTGGGCCAGCTCTCCATCGCCGCCCGTGAGGGCCTGGACAACCTGACCTTCGTGGTCAACTGCAACCTGCAGCGCCTGGACGGCCCGGTGCGGGGCAACGGCAAGATCATCCAGGAGCTGGAGTCGGTCTTCCGCGGCGCCGGCTGGAACGTGATCAAGCTGGTGTGGGACCGCACCTGGGACCCGCTGCTCGCCCAGGACCGGGACGGCGTGCTGGTCAACCGGATGAACACCACGCCGGACGGCCAGTTCCAGACGTACGCCACCGAGTCCGGCGCCTACATCCGCGACCACTTCTTCGGCGACGACCACCGGCTGCGCGCGATGGTCGAGAACATGACCGACGACCAGATCCTGCACCTGGGGCGCGGCGGTCACGACCACCGGAAGATCTACGCGGCGTACAAGGCGGCCCTGGAGCACAAGGGCCAGCCCACCGTCATCCTCGCCAAGACGATCAAGGGCTGGACGCTGGGGCCGAACTTCGAGGGCCGCAACGCCACGCACCAGATGAAGAAGCTGACGGTCGACGACCTCAAGCGCTTCCGCGACCGGCTGCACCTGCCGATCTCCGACAAGGAGCTGGAGTCCGGCCCGCCGCCGTACTACCACCCCGGCCGGGACACGGAGGAGATCCAGTACATGCACGACCGCCGGCTGGGGCTCGGCGGGTACGTGCCGACCCGGGTCGTACGGTCGAAACCGCTGCCGATGCCCGACGGCAAGACGTACGCGACCGTGAAGAAGGGGTCCGGTCAGCAGTCCATCGCGACGACGATGGCCTTCGTACGGCTGCTCAAGGACCTCATGCGGGACAAGGAGCTGGGTAAGCGGTTCGTGCTGATCGCGCCGGACGAGTACCGGACGTTCGGCATGGACTCGTTCTTCCCGAGCGCGAAGATCTACAACCCGCTCGGGCAGCAGTACGAGTCGGTGGACCGGGACCTGCTGCTCGCCTACAAGGAGGCGCCGACCGGGCAGATGCTGCACGACGGCATCTCGGAGGCCGGCTGCACGGCCTCGCTGATCGCGGCCGGTTCGGCGTACGCCACGCACGGCGAGCCGCTGATCCCGGTCTACGTCTTCTACTCGATGTTCGGTTTCCAGCGCACCGGCGACCAGTTCTGGCAGATGGGCGACCAGCTGGCGCGCGGCTTCGTCCTGGGCGCGACCGCGGGACGTACGACGCTGACGGGTGAGGGCCTCCAGCACGCGGACGGCCACTCGCAGCTGCTGGCCTCGACCAACCCGGCGTGCGTGGCGTACGACCCGGCGTTCGGCTTCGAGATCGCGCACATCGTCGAGGACGGGCTCCGGCGGATGTACGGCGGGGACGAGCGACACCCGCACGGCGAGGACGTCTTCTACTACCTCACCGTCTACAACGAGCCGATCCAGCACCCGGCCGAGCCCGAGAACGTGGACGTCGAGGGCATCCTCAAGGGCGTCTACCGCTTCAGCGAGGGGACCTCCGGCTCCCTCCCGGCGCAGATCATGGCGTCCGGGGTGGCGGTGCCGTGGGCGGTGGAGGCGCAGCGGATCCTCGCCGAGGAGTGGAACGTGCGCGCCGACGTCTGGTCGGCGACCTCCTGGAACGAGCTGCGGCGCGAGGCCGTGGCGTGCGAGGAGCACAACCTGCTGCACCCCGAGGAGGAGCAGCGGGTGCCGTACGTGACGCGGAAGCTGGCGGGCGCGCAGGGGCCGTTCGTGGCCGTGTCGGACTGGATGCGGTCGGTGCCGGACCAGATCGCGCGCTGGGTGCCGGGGACGTACCAGTCGCTGGGCGCGGACGGCTGGGGCTTCGCGGACACGCGCGGCGCGGCCCGGCGGTTCTTCCACATCGACGCGGAGTCGATCGTGGTGGCGGTGCTGAGCGAGCTGGCGCGGGAGGGGAAGGTCGACCGGTCGGTGCTGAAGCAGGCGATCGACCGGTACCGCCTCCTGGACGTGACGGCGGCCGATCCGGGCGTCGCGGGCGGTGACGCGTAGCGCGCGGAGGGCGGACCTCGCACGGGAAGGGGCGGCGGGCTCTCGGGCTCCGCCGCCCCTTCGCGCGCGCCGGGTTCTCTACGATGCGGGGCATGGACGCGGGCATCGGGGAAGAGACGGCACAGGCACGGTGGGAGCGGCGCTCCCAGCGGCCACTACTGGCGCTGGCCGTGGTGTTCGCCGTCGCGTACGCGGTGCCGATCGTGAACAGCTCCGCGAGCCGGTCCCTGACCCGGGCGTGCGCGGTGGCCGAGTGGGTCGTCTGGGGGGCGTTCGCGGTGGACTACCTGGTGCGCCTGTGGCTCACCGGCGACCGCAAGCGGTTCCTGCGCACGCACTGGCTGGACCTGTGCGCGGTGGCGCTGCCGCTGCTCCAGCCGCTGCGGCTGCTGCGGCTGGTCTCGACGCTGATGCTGGTGGGCCGGCGGGCGCGGATGGCCTCGCAGATCCGGCTGACCACCTATGTCGTCGGGGCGGTGGTGGGGCTGCTGATGTTCGGCTCGCTGGCCGTGCTCTCCGTGGAACGGGACGCGCCGGACGGGAACATCCGGACGCTGGGTGACGCGCTGTGGTGGTCGTTCACGACGATGACGACCGTGGGGTACGGGGACCACTCGCCGACCACCGGGTGGGGGCGGGTGCTGGCCGTGGGGCTGATGCTCTCCGGCATCGCGCTGCTGGGTGTGGTGACGGCGAACATCGCGGCGTGGTTCATCGCGCGGTTCGAGAAGGACGACGTGGCGGAACGGCGGCAGACCGAGGCGATCCGGCTGCTGACGGAGGAGGTACGGGCGCTGCGCCGGCAGGTCGCGGAGCTGAAGGAGACCCCGGTACCGGATCAGGGCCGGGCCCTGGCTCAGGCTCAGGTCCCGGGCCCCGCACCCGCACCCGCACCCGCGACGAAGACCGGCGCCGAGTAGGTTCCGGCGCGTCGGGCGTTCGCCCCCGGGCGGGGCGGGCGGCGTCGGTTCAGAGCAAGCCGTGGCCCGCGCCCGCCCCGGCGAGCCGGACGACCGCGAGGAGCGTGTCGATGGCACCCAGGACGAGGGCGACCACTGCCGGTACCGGGTGAGGGCCCGACCGGCCGCGGCCCATGGCGAGCCATCCGCAGACGACCGCGGCGGGGCCGAGCACGATCCCCAGCGTGAAGAAACCCGCGATCGCGCAGACGAGTCCGACGATGCCGAGCGTCGCGCGGTCCGGCCCGGTCCGTGACCACGTCCGGCCACGTGAGCGGGGGTGCCTGCGCGATCCCTGTCCGAAGCTCGCCATCATCAACTCCCGGATCTCCTTGTGGAGTTCGGGTACCCCCGCACGGCGTCTCATGCCTGCCGCGCCCATGCTGCCCGCGCGCTGCCCCCCTCCGGCAGCGCGCCGCAGCCTCGCGTCCTCCGTGCCCTGCGCAGGACGTGACCCACTGTGACCTGCGAGCTCCCTCGGACGGGAGGGTTCGTCGGCCCTGTCACCCGGATGGGCGAACAGGGCCGACGGAGGCGGAGGACGGGCCGGCCGGCCCGCCGCCGGGTCAGATGTGTCCGACGCCCGCGCCGGCCTCCGCGTTCTCCCCGCGCTTGGCGAGGAACGCGACCAGCACGGCCACCACCGCGACACCGGCGGCGACCAGCGACGCCGTGCTCATCCCGGAGATGAAGGTGTCGTGCGCGACGTCGGTGATCTTCGTCGCGAGCTGTTCCGGCGTCCCCTCGGGCACCGGCGCGAGGCCCTGCTGCACGGCCTGGGCGGTCAGCTCCTCCTGGGCGGGGGTGAGCGGGGGCAGACCGGCGTCCGTCCAGTTGCCCGCGAGGTCGCTGTCGACCTTGGAGGCCATCACGGCGCCCAGCACCGCCGTACCGAGGCTGCCGCCGATCTGCATCGCCGCCTGCTGGAGACCGCCGGCGACACCCGACAGCTCCATCGGCGCGTTGCCCACGATGACCTCGGTCGCGCCCACCATCACCGGCGCCAGGCCGAGGCCGAGCAGCGCGAACCAGACGGACATGGCGACGCTGCCGGTGTCCGTCTCCAGCGTGGACATGCCGTACATGGCGACCGCGGTGCACGCCATGCCGCCCGCGAGCGGGACGCGCGGGCCGACCTTGGTGATCATCGCGCCTGCGAGCGGCGAGGCGACGATCATCATGGCGGTCAGCGGCAGCAGGTGCAGGCCGGCGTCGACCGGGCTCATGCCATGGACGTTCTGGAGGTAGAAGGTCACGAAGAACAGGCCGCCCATGAAGGCGATGGCCATCAGGACCATCAGGACGACACCCGCCGACAGCGGCACCGACCGGAACATCGCCAGCGGGATCAGCGGCTCCCTCACCCGGGTCTCCCAGAAGGCGAACGCGGCGAAGCCCGCCACCGACACGGCGATGAACAGCCAGGTCTTGCCGTCGCCCCAGCCCCACTCCGGCGCCTTGATGAGCGCCCACACGAGGCAGAACATCGAGGCCGACAGCAGGACGATGCCGACGATGTCGAACGAGCGCGGGGCGTTCTCGGCGCGGTGGTCCAGCAGGATCAGCACGCCGAGCACCACGGCGAGGATGCCGACCGGCACGTTGATGAAGAACACCGACTGCCAGTTGACGTGCTCGACCAGCACGCCGCCCAGGATGGGGCCGCCCGCGGTGGAGGCGCCGATGACCATGCCCCAGATGCCGATGGCCATGTTGAGCTTCTCGGCCGGGAAGGTGGCCCGCAGCAGGCCGAGCGCGGCCGGCATCAGCAGGGCGCCGAACAGCCCCTGGAAGACGCGGAAGACGATGACCGCGGCGATGCTGTCCGAGAGTCCGATGGCACCCGAGGCGAGCGCGAAGCCGGCCACGCCGATGAGGAAGGTCTGCCGGTGGCCGAAGCGGTCACCGAGCTTGCCCGCGGTGATCAGGGAGACCGCGAGGGCGAGGAAGTAGGCGTTGGTGATCCACTGCAGCTCGGACCAGCTGGCGCCCAGGTCCTTGCCGATGGCCGGGTTGGCGATCGCCACGATGGTGCCGTCGAGGGCCACCATCATGACGCCGACCGCGACGGTGACGAGGGTGACCCACGGGTGGCCGCGCAGCCCCGAGGCCGGTGCCGGGCCCGACGGTGTGGAGGGTCCGTCCCCCGGTCCCGCCTTGTCGATGGTGGTCTGACTAGTCATACGTTCGAGGCTAGTGACAGCCACTGACAGTTGACAAACCATTTCACCGGTCGGTAACTGACACGTCATCCGCCGCTAGCCTGAACTGCGGAAACACCAGCGCGGCAACCCGCCGGAGCCGACCCGAGGAGCGACCTTTTGAAGATGGCGGACACGGCTTCCTCTCCGGGCCTGCGCGAACGCAAGAAGCAGCGCACCCGGGACACCCTGCTGCGGTCCGCCCTGGAGCTGTTCACGGAGCGGGGCTACGAGGAGACGACCGTCGACGACATCGCCGCGACGGCCGACGTCTCGCAGCGCACCTTCTTCCGCTACTTCGCCAGCAAGGAGGAGGCGGCCTTCTTCGTGTCGCGCCTCGCCGAGGCGCACTTCGTCGACGCCGTGCGCCGCCGTCCGCCCGGTGAGGCGCCGCTGGACGCGCTGCGCCAGGCCCTCGGGGAGAGCTGGGGCACGATCGGCGAGACCGTCGAGCGGCTGGTCCCGCTCGACCTGCACATGCGCTTCTACCGGGTGATCGAGTCGACGCCGGCGCTGCTCGCCGCGCACCTGCGGCGGGCGACCGAGCTGGAGGAGGAGGTCGCGCGCGTCGTAGCCGACCGCGAAGGGCTCGACGTGGACACGGATCCGCGGCCCCGCGTGGTCGTGGCCGTCTTCGGGGCGGTGATGCGGGTGACCGAGCGGATCTGGTCGGCACGGGACGACGCCGGTCTCCCCGCGCTGCGCGACCTGACGGCCGTCTACCTCGACCAGGTGGAACCCGCGCTGGCCGGAAACTGGCGGCCCGCCGGGCCCCCGACCGCGCCCGGGCCGGGCCCAACCCCCTGACGCGGAAGCGAAACGTGATCCGTGTCACTGGATTCACGCGAGACCGTCCCGTTCTCCTAGTGTGTCCTCCCAGTGACTTCCTTCGACACCTCCCCGCAGCTGAACGTCTGGCGCGCCCTGCTCGCCCTGGCCGTGGTGTTCGTGATGCTGGCGACCACCGGCTGGACCGCCCTGCGCAACCAGCGGGGACCCACGGCCCTCGAAGCGTCGGTCACGGCCTGGGAGCACGGCCGGATCGACGGACGCCGGCTGCCCGACGCGCAGGCGGCCCCCTCCCGGCTGGCCCGCTTCTTCGCCTCGCTCTCCGACTGGCAGCGCACGAGCCTGGCCCGCCGCTACCCCCTGGCCGTCGGCAACATGAACGGCGCCCCCGTCGAACTGCGCTACCTCGCCAACCGCACGGCGCTGCACAAGGCCCGCGCGGCGGAGCGCCTGCGCATGCACGACACCCGCCTGTCCAGCTCCGGGCAGCGCGAGGCGGGCCGGCGCGCGCACCGCTACGACTCGCTGCTGGACCCGGACCGCCGCATCCTCGCCTTCGACCCGGCGGGCTCCGGCAAGATCGCCGAGGTGTTCGGCGACCTGACCCGCGCCGAGCGCGTGTCCGTCGTGGTGCCCGGTGTGGACACCGAGCTGCTCACCTTCCAGCGCAGCCACCGCAAGTACACCGCGCCGGCCGGCATGGCCCAGTCGCTGTACCGGGCGGAGCGCGGGGCGAGCCCGGGCACCTCTACGGCCGTGATCGCCTGGGCCGACTACGTCTCCCCCAGCGGCCTCGGCATGGAGGCGGCCACCGCGGTCCGCGCCGAGCACGGGGCCGCCCGGCTGAACGCGCTGCTGCGGGCGCTGCCCGGCCGCTCCCCCGTCTCGCTGTTCTGCCACAGCTACGGCTCGGTGGTGTGCGGCGTCGCCGCCGGGACGCTGCCCGGCCGGGTGACCGACATCGCGGTGGCCGGCAGCCCCGGCATGCGCGTCGAGAAGGCCGGCCACCTGGGCACCTCCGCCCGGGTGTGGGCGATGCGGGACGCCGACGACTGGATCCAGGACGTGCCCTACCTGGAGGTCGGCGGCCTCGGGCACGGCGCCGACCCGGTGTCCGCCGCGTTCGGCGCGCGGGTGCTGTCGGCGCGGGGCGCCCAGGGACACGGCGGCTACTTCGTGCCGGGCACGGAGAGCCTGCGGAACTTCGCCGAGATCGGCGTTGGCGCATACCGCACGGTGGCCTGCGCCGGAGGGAACGACACATGCCGGGTGGGTTTGTCCGGAGCGGCGGCCGCCTGACGCGCGTAGAGGCGCAGATACTCCGGTTTGCGCGGGGAGGGGACGGAAGGGCTCGTGCCGCATACGATGAGCCGCATGGGTGACGTACTGGCCGGATTTCATGCCGCCTGGGAGTTCGAGTCCGACTCCGTGCTCATCCGCTACGAACGGGGGATTCGAACACCCAAGCTGTTCCAGGCCCTGGGGGAACGCCGTGTGCCCCTGGAGGCGATCGCCGGGGTGACGCTCACGCCCGGCAGACGGGGCACCGTCGTGCTGCGCGCCGAGCCGCGCCCGGGCGCCGATCCGCTGATGGAGGCGGCCGCCGGGCAGCTGAGGGAAGGGTGCGACCCGTACCGGCTGGTGCTGCCCGCCGAGCGGGAGACGCTCGCGGAGTACTACGCCGACGAGCTGCGCGGGCTGCTGAGCGAGTCCGGCAGGACCGAGCGGTACCTGGTGGCGGCGCCCGAGGCGCCGCTGCACTTCAAGGCGTACGACGGGAAGGCGTCCTTCGACGGGACGTCGGTGGCGTTCCGGTGGTTCTGGACGGGCGCGTCGTCGGCGAAGTGGAAGGCCGGCGACCAGAACTTCCCGGTCGCCGGCCTGGGCGGAGTGGAGTGGCGGTCCCCCGAGATGTTCGAGGGGTACCTGCGGCTGCTGCCCCGGGACGGCACGGCACTCGCCCCGCAGGCCGACCAGGACCCCGCCTCGGTGGTGTTCGGGCTCGGGTACGGGCCCGTGCACGAGTCACTGCCGTTCGCCGCGGCGGTCCTGGCGGCGGTGCGGGAGCGGGGCGCGGGCGCCCCGGTGCCGGTTCCGGTGCCGGCGCCCCGGCGCGATCCGGCGGACATCGCCGAGCGGATCCGGCACCTGGGGGAGCTGCACCAGCAGGGGCTGGTGACGGACGAGGAGTTCTCCTCGAAGAAGGCGGAGCTGCTGGCGGAGCTGTAGCGTCCGCGGGTCCGGCTCCGCCTCTTCGGGGCGCTCCGCTACTCCCGTCCGGCGGACGTGAAGGTCATGTCCGCGTACCGGTCCCCCGCGACCTTGCCCGCGATCGGCTCCAGCAGGGACAGCTCCTCGTCGGTGAGGACGATCCGCGTCGCCGCCGTGTTCTCCTCCACCCGCGCCGGCTTGCGGGTGCCGGGGATGGGGATCACCGGCAGGCCGTGCACCCGTGCCCGCTGCTGGGCCCAGGCCAGGGCGATCTGGCCGAGGGTGGCGCCGTGGGCGTCGGCGACCGCGCGGACCGGGTCGAGGAGGGCCGCGTTGGCCGCCGCGTTGTCGCCGGTGAAGCGGGGCTGCTGACGGCGGAAGTCGTCGGCGGTGAGATCCCGGTCGGCGTCGGCGAAGGCACCGGTGAGGAAGCCCCGGCCGAGCGGCGAGTACGGGACGAGGGCGACGCCGAGTTCGCGGGCCGCCGGCACCACGCCCGCCTCGATGTCCCGGCTGAACAGCGACCACTCCGACTGCACGGCGGCGATGGGGTGCACCGCGTGCGCGGCCCGCAGCTCGCCGCCCGTCACCTCGCTCAGGCCGAGGTGCTTGACCTTGCCCTCGCGCACCAGGTCGGCCATGACGGCGACGGTCTCCTCGATCGGCACGTTCACGTCGCGTCGGTGCAGGTAGTAGAGGTCGATGACGTCGACGTCCAGGCGGCGCAGGCTCGCCTCGACGGCCTGGCGGACGTACGGCGGGTCGTTGCGGATGATCCGCTTCGTCGGGTCGTCCGGCGGGATCGACAGGGCGAACTTGGTCGCGATGACGACCTCGTCGCGGTGGGCCTTGAAGAACGGCGACAGGAACCGCTCGTTCTCCCCCGCCCCGTAGGCGTCCGCCGTGTCGTAGAGCGTGACGCCGAGTTCCAGGGCCCGCTCCAGGGTGGCCCGCGACGCCTCGGCGTCCACGGGGCCGTAGGCGAAGCTCATGCCCATGCAGCCCAGGCCCTGGACGCCCACCTCGGGGCCGCCGTCGCCGAGCCGCGCCGTCGGGATCCTGTCGTCGGTCATCGGGTGCCCTCCGTCTCACGGGTGCGTCCGGCGTCCCCGTAGAAGCTGATCTTGCGGTCGAGTACGGCGAGGGTGTCCTGGAGTTCGGCGATCCGCGCCAGCACGTCGCGGCGCGTGGACTCCAGTAGTTCCCGCCGGTCGAGGTAGGTGCTCTCGCCCTCGCGCACCAGCTCCGCGTACCGGACCATGTCGGCCACCGGCATGCCGGTCAGGCGCAGCTTGCCGACGAAGTCGAGCCAGTCCAGGTCGCGGTTGCTGTAGCGGCGCTGGCCGGTGTGGGAGCGGTCGATGTGGGACATCAGACCGATCCGCTCGTACCAGCGCAGCGTGTGGGCCGTCAGGCCGGTGAAGGCGACGACCTCGCTGATGGTGTAGCGGTCCTGCCCGTCCGGGCGCGGGTGGCGCCGGGGCGGGGCGGAGCAGATGTCCGTTCTGGTGGCGTTCGGCCCGAGCGTCCCGGCCGTGGTCTGCATCACCGTCATGCGCTCCACGCTATGACCTTGGAGTGCACTCCAGGCAAGCACGGAGGGTGGGAAAGGGGCGGGACAGCCGACGGACCCGGTGACTAGCGTGCACGCATGAGTCTCGTACGCCGTGCCGTGGCCGAGGACGCGGAGGAAGTGCTCCGCCTGCGCCAGGTGATGATCGATTCGGTGCGTCCCGCATCCCCCACCGCGTGGCAGGCCGCCGCCCTGCCCGCCCTGCGGACGCGACTGGCCGACCCGGACGGGGAGTTCGCGGCGTTCGTCGTCGACCACCCCGACCGGCCCGGGGCGCTGGCGGCGCTGGTGGTGGGGACCCTGGAGTACCGGATCGGCGGGCCGGGCAAACCGCCGGACGGGCTGATCGGTTACGTCTTCAGCGTCGCCACCGACCCGGACGCGCGGCGCCGGGGCTACGCGCGGGCGTGCATGGACGAACTGCTGGTGTGGTTCCGCGAGCGGGGCGCGAGCCACGTCATGCTCACCGCGTCCCCCGACGCCGAGCCGCTGTACGCCTCGATGGGCTTCACGCGGGACACGACCCCCTCGATGAGGCTGTACCTCTGAGCCGCTTAGGCTCGGTGGCATGTCCTTGAAGAGCCTCGCGTCGATCGAGAACTGGCCGGTCCCCACCGCCGCGGCGGGCGTCGTACGCGCCGACGGCACGGTGCTGGGGACCCACGGCCCGCTCACGCACCGCTTCCCCCTCGCCTCGGTCACCAAGCCGCTCGCGGCGTACGCGGCGCTCGTCGCGTACGAGGAGGGCGCCATCGAGCTGGACGAGCCGGCCGGGCCGCCCGGTTCGACGGTCCGTCACCTGCTCGCCCACACCTCGGGCCTGGCCTTCGACGAACACCGGGTGACCGCCCCGCCCGGGGAGCGCCGGCTGTACTCCAACGCCGGTTTCGAGCAGCTCGGCGACCACATCGCGAAGGCGGCCGACATCCCGTTCGCCGAGTACGCGCGGCAGGCGGTGCTGGAGCCGCTGGGCATGACGGCCACGACGCTGGACGGCTCCCCGGCGAAGGACGGCGTCTCCACGGTCGAGGACCTGCTGCGGTTCGCCGCCGAGGTGCAGGCGCCGCGCCTGCTGGACCCGCGCACGGTCGCCGAGGCGATGACGGTCCAGTACCGGGGCACCAAGGGCGTGCTGCCGGGCTACGGCCACCAGAACCCCAACGACTGGGGCCTCGGCTTCGAGATCCGCGACGGCAAGTCCCCGCACTGGACGGGCACCTCTTCCTCGCCCCGCACCTTCGGCCACTTCGGCCAGTCGGGCACGTTCCTGTGGATCGACCCGGACGCACAGCTCGCCTGCGTGGCCCTCGCCGACCGCGTCTTCGGCCCGTGGGCCACGGAGGCATGGCCGGCCTTCACGGACGCGGTGCTGGCGGAGGTCCGGGGACGGTCCTGACCGGCCCCTAGGGGCGCGGCGCCATCTCCCAGACCAGCACCTCGGCCGGCGTCACCGCCACCGCGTCCATGCCCTCGGCGTCCGTGATCCGGGCCGCGTCGCCCGCGTCCAGCTCCTCGCCGTCCAGCGTCACTTCGCCCCGCACCACGTGGACGTACACCCACGCCCCGTCCGGCACCGCCGTCCGCTCCCCCGCCGTCAGGCGGCGGACGTGGAGCATCGCGGCGGCCTCGGGGACGGCGTACGGGGTGGAGTCGGCGATGCCGCGGACGATCTCGTAGGCGGGGTCGCCGCCGGGGGTGAGGGGGGCCAGCCACATCTGGACGAAGGTCAGGGGGACCGGGCCGTCGTTGCGCTCGACGTGGCGGACGCCGGCCGCCGAGCTGAGGCGCTGGACGTCCCCGGCCCGCACGACCGTCTCGTGGCCCGCGGTGTCGCGGTGGGTCAGCTCGCCCTCCACCACCCACGTGACGATCTCGGTGTGGCTGTGCGGATGCTCGTCGAAGCCGGCGCCGGGGGCGAGGCGCTCCTCGTTGCAGGCGATCAGGGCGCCGAAGCGGAGATTGCCGGGGTCGTAGTGGGGGCCGAAGGAGAAAGCGTGCCGCGACTCGATGCCGGCCGCCGGGTCGCCTCCGGGGTAGCGCGCGCCGGCGCGCCGTACGTCCATCACGCCGCCCACCGTAGACCCGCCGCGCGGGCCGCGGGGGACACGGGGCGGCGGCCCGCCGGTCAAGCACCGCCCCGGCCACACGGGTGCCCGTCCCGATAAGGCAGTCTTGTCCCCGTGCCCGAACCCGAAACCAGCAAGCCCGAGCCCGCGGCGCACGCCGTCCACCCGCACACCGCGACCCTGAAGCGGTTGGAGCAGTCCTCCGGGTCGCTCGCCGCGCAGGCCATCGCGCGCATGGACGAGACCCTGCCGTGGTACCGGGCCATGCCACCGGAGAACCGCTCCTGGATCGGGCTGGTGGCCCAGGCGGGCATCGCCGCCTTCACCGAGTGGTTCCGGCGCCCGGACGCCCCGCAGGCCATCTCCACCGACGTCTTCGGCACCGCCCCGCGCGAGCTGACCCGGGCGATCACCCTGCGGCAGACCGTGGAGATGGTGCGGACGACCATCGAGGTGATGGAGTCCGCGATCGACGAGGTCGCCGCCCCCGGCGACGAGTCGGTGCTGCGTGAGGCGCTGCTCGTGTACGCCCGCGAGATCGCCTTCGCGACCGCCCAGGTGTACGCGCAGGCCGCCGAGGCACGCGGTGCCTGGGACGCGCGCCTGGAGTCGCTGGTCGTGAACGCCGTGCTCAGCGGGGAGGCCGACGAGGGCGCCCTCTCGCGGGCCGCCGCGCTCGGCTGGAACTCGCCGGAGCACGTGTGCGTGGTGCTGGGCACCGCGCCCGACGGGGACTCCGAGCTGACCGTGGAGGCCATCCGGCGCGCGGCCCGGCACGCCAAGCTCCAGGTGCTGACCGGGGTGCTCGGGGACCGGCTGGTGGTGATCGCGGGCGGCAGCGACAATCCGCTGGCCGTCGCCAAGTCACTGATCGGGCCCTTCGCGCAGGGGCCGGTCGTGGCCGGGCCGGTGGTGCCCGACCTGCTGGCCGCGACCCGGTCCGCGCAGGCCGCCGCCGCCGGCCTCAAGTCCTGCACCGCCTGGCAGGACGCCCCGCGCCCGGTGCTGGCGGACGATCTGCTGCCGGAGCGCGCGATCGCCTCCGATCCCTCGGCCCGCGAGCAGTTGGTGGAGGAGATCTACAGACCACTGGAGGAGGCCGGGGCCGCGCTGCTGGAGACGCTCAGCGTCTATCTCGAACAGGCGAGCAGTCTCGAGGGCGCCGCCCGGATGCTCTTCGTTCACCCGAACACCGTGCGCTACCGGCTCCGACGTGTGACTGACGTCACCGGATGGTCACCCTCTGATGTACGGTCTGCGTTCACACTGCGGATCGCGCTCATCCTGGGGCGTCTCGCCGATGGAGATCCGCAACTCTAGGCTTTTGTCGAGGGTCCACAAAACCCCCTCGTGTTCTTCGTCCCTGTCCTCACGGGCGGCCGTGCCCGTCCTCAAGAGAGAGTGTGAGAGTGCTCGTACTCGTCGCTCCCGGCCAGGGTGCCCAGACCCCCGGCTTCCTGACTGACTGGCTCGCCCTGCCCGGCGCCGCCGACCGCGTCGCCGCGTGGTCGGACGCCATCGGACTCGATCTCGCCCACTACGGCACCAAGGCCGACGCGGACGAGATCCGTGACACGGCCGTGGCCCAGCCGCTGCTGGTCGCGGCCGGGATCCTCTCGGCCGCGGCACTCGGTGACATGTCCGAGATCGCGCCGGGCGCGGTCGCCGGACACAGCGTCGGCGAGATCACCGCCGCCACCTTCGCGGGCGTCCTCGACGACACCGCCGCGCTGACCCTCGTACGCCGTCGGGGCCTGGCCATGGCCGAGGCCGCCGCGGTCACCGGGTCCGGCATGTCGGCGCTGCTCGGCGGCGACCCCGAGGTGAGCGTGGCGCACCTGGAGAAGCTCGGCCTGACCCCGGCGAACGTGAACGGCGCCGGTCAGATCGTGGCGGCCGGCACCCTGGAGCAGCTGGCCGCGCTGAACGAGGACAAGCCCGAGGGTGTGCGCAAGGTCGTCCCGCTGAAGGTGGCCGGCGCGTTCCACACGCACCACATGGCGCCCGCCGTGGACACGCTCGCCGAGGCCGCGAAGGCGCTGACGCCGGCCGACCCGAAGGTGACGTACGTCTCCAACAAGGACGGGGCGGCCGTCGCCTCCGGCACCGAGGTGCTCGAGCGGCTGGTCGGCCAGGTCGCCAACCCGGTCCGCTGGGACCGGTGCATGGAGACGTTCAAGGAACTGGGTGTCACCGCGCTGATCGAGGTGTGCCCGGGCGGCACGCTGACCGGGCTGGCCAAGCGCGCGCTCCCCGGGGTGCGGACGCTGGCCCTGAAGACACCCGCCGACCTCGACGCGGCCCGCGAGCTCGTCGCCGAGCACGCCCAGCAGGCCTGACAAGGAGCCCGAGAGCATGTCGAAGATCAAGCCCAGCAAGGGCGCCCCGTACGCGCGCATCCTCGGGGTCGGCGGCTACCGTCCGACCCGGGTCGTGCCGAACGAGGTGATCCTCGAGAAGATCGACTCGTCCGACGAGTGGATCCGCTCCCGCTCCGGCATCGAGACGCGGCACTGGGCGTCGCCCGAGGAGACCGTCGCCGCGATGTCCGTCGAGGCGTCCGGCAAGGCGCTCGCGGACGCCGGGATCGACGCCTCGCGGATCGGCGCCGTGGTCGTCTCGACCGTGTCGCACTTCAGCCAGACCCCGGCCATCGCCACCGAGATCGCCGACCGGCTCGGCACGGACAAGGCCGCGGCCTTCGACATCTCGGCGGGCTGCGCGGGCTTCGGCTACGGCCTGACCCTCGCCAAGGGCATGATCGTCGAAGGTTCGGCGGAGTACGTCCTGGTCATCGGCGTGGAGCGGCTCTCCGACCTGACCGACCTGGAGGACCGGGCCACGGCCTTCCTGTTCGGCGACGGCGCCGGCGCGGTCGTGGTCGGCCCCTCCCAGGAGCCGGCGATCGGCCCGACCGTCTGGGGCTCGGAGGGCGACAAGTCCGAGACGATCAAGCAGACGGTGCCGTGGGACCGGTACCGGATCGGCGACGTCTCCGAACTGCCCCTCGACGCCGAGGGCAACGTCAAGTTTCCTGCGATCACGCAGGAGGGCCAGGCGGTGTTCCGCTGGGCCGTGTTCGAGATGGCGAAGGTCGCCCAGCAGGCGCTGGACGCGGCCGGGATCAGCCCGGACGACCTGGACGTCTTCATCCCGCACCAGGCCAACGTGCGGATCATCGACTCGATGGTGAAGACGCTCAAGCTGCCGGAGCACGTCACGGTCGCCCGTGACATCCGCACCACCGGCAACACCTCGGCCGCCTCGATCCCGCTCGCGATGGAGCGGCTCCTGGCGACCGGCGACGCGAAGAGCGGCGACACCGCGCTCGTCATCGGCTTCGGGGCGGGTCTCGTCTACGCCGCGACGGTCGTTACCCTCCCCTAGGCACTCCGTGCCGGATCATGCGGTCCGGGACGGGGACCAGCACCACCTGCCGCTGACGCGGCGGGCCGCCACACCCTCTGGAAAACAACGAAGGAGCGCCATCATGGCCGCCACTCAGGAAGAGATCGTCGCCGGTCTCGCCGAGATCGTGAACGAGATCGCCGGCATCCCGGTTGAGGACGTCCAGCTGGACAAGTCCTTCACCGACGACCTGGACGTCGACTCGCTGTCCATGGTCGAGGTCGTCGTCGCCGCCGAAGAGCGTTTCGACGTGAAGATCCCGGACGAGGACGTCAAGAACCTCAAGACGGTCGGCGACGCGACCGAGTACATCCTCAAGCACCAGGGCTGATCACCCGATCACCGCCCCTGGGCTGACTGCCCCGCCACCCGGCGGTGGCGCCGTACGAATCCCGTATCCCGTTGGAGAAAGAATTCCCGTGAGCTCGACCAATCGCACCGTGGTCGTCACCGGTATCGGCGCAACCACACCGCTGGGTGGCGACGCAGCCTCGACCTGGGAGGGTCTGGTCGCCGGCAAGTCCGGCGTCAAGCCCCTGGAGCAGGAGTGGGCCGCCGACCAGGCGGTCCGTATCGCCGCGCCGGTCGCCGTGGACCCCTCCGAGGTCATCCCGCGGCCGCAGGCCCGCCGACTGGACCGCTCGGCGCAGTTCGCGCTGATCGCGGCCCAGGAGGCATGGAAGGACGCCGGTTTCACCGGCAAGGCCGGTGAGCCCGGGGAGTCCGGCGAGGGCGTCGACCCCGACCGGCTCGGCGCGGTCATCGCCTCCGGCATCGGCGGCGTGACGACCCTGCTCGACCAGTACGACGTGCTCAAGGAGAAGGGCGTCCGCCGCGTCTCCCCGCACACCGTCCCCATGCTGATGCCGAACGGCCCCTCCGCCAACGTGGGGCTGGCCGTGGGCGCCCGTGCGGGCGTGCACACGCCGGTCTCCGCCTGCGCGTCGGGCGCCGAGGCCATCGGCTACGCCATCGAGATGATCCGCTCCGGCCGCGCCGACGTCGTCGTCGCGGGTGGCACGGAGGCGGCGATCCACCCGCTGCCCATCGCCGCGTTCGGCAACATGATGGCGATGTCCAAGAACAACGACGACCCGCAGGGCGCCTCGCGTCCCTGGGACACGGGCCGGGACGGCTTCGTCCTCGGTGAGGGCGCCGGTGTCCTGGTCCTGGAGTCCGCCGAGCACGCCGCCGCGCGCGGTGCCCGGGTCTACGCGGAGGCGGTCGGTCAGGGCGTCTCCGCCGACAGCCACGACATCGTGCAGCCGGAGCCGGAGGGCCGCGGCATCTCGCACGCCCTGCAGAACCTGCTGGACCGCACCGACCTGGACCCCGCCGAGATCGTGCACGTCAACGCGCACGCCACCTCGACGCCGGCCGGTGACATCGCCGAGCTGAAGGCGCTGCGCAAGGTCCTCGGCGACGACGTCGACCACATGGCGGTCTCCGGCACCAAGTCGATGACCGGTCACCTCCTCGGTGGCGCGGGCGGCGTGGAGTCGGTCGCGACCGTGCTCGCCCTGTACCACCGGGTGGCGCCGCCGACCATCAACGTCGAGAACATCGACCCGGAGGCCGAGGCCAACGCGGACATCGTCCGCGGGGAGGCCCGCAAGCTGCCCGTCGAGGGCCGGATCGCCGCGCTGAACGACTCGTTCGGCTTCGGCGGCCACAACGTGGTGCTGGCCTTCCGCACGGTCTGAGCCGCGTCCGTACGTACGTGAAGGGCCCCCACCGGCCGGTGGGGGCCCTTCACGTACGTACGGCGCGCACGAGCGGGAACGACGGCGCTCAGACCACCTGATCAGACCGCCTGATCAGACCACCTGGTGCAGCCAGCGCACCGGGGCGCCCTCGCCCGCGTGGCGGAACGGTTCGAGTTCGTCGTCCCAGGGCTTGCCGAGGAGCTTGGCGAGGTCCTTCTCCAGGTCGGTCTCGCCGCGCTGGGAGCGGACCAGGGCGGCGCGCAGCCGGTCCTCGGGGACGAGGATGTCGCCGTGGATGCCGGTGACGGCGTGGAAGATGCCGAGGTCGGGGGTGCAGCTGTAGCGCTCGCCCTCGGCGTGGGCGGACGGCTCCGCGGTGACCTCGAAGCGCAGCAGCCGCCAGCCGCGCAGCGCGGAGGCGAGCTTGGAGGCGGTGCCGGCCTGGCCCTGCCAGGAGAACTCCGAGCGCCAGGTGCCGGGCGCGGCGGGCTGCCGGATCCAGTCCAGGCTGACGCGGGTGCCGAGCACCCCGGCGACGGCCCACTCGACGTGCGGGCACAGCGCGCGCGGCGCGGAGTGCACGTACAGGACTCCACGTGTCGTCACCGGAACCTCCGGGCTGAGCGGGACTTCTCGGAACGGGTGGAACGGCCGCGGCCGGGGAAGGCCACGTTGAGGGCGAGGCTACCGTGCGACGGGACGCGGAGTGTGACGTACCGTCGGTCCCGGCGGCGACAAACTTCCGCCATTCACCCGGCAGGACGCCTGTGCGGGTGTGAGCCGTCGCATCGCCGCCTTCGGGAACCCCCGCGCGGTCTCATGGGTTGAGCACACTGGAGGCACGAGGCGAGGGGTGGGGCCGGTATGGGACAGGGCACGATGGCGGGGGCACGGCGTGTCCGCCGCCGTTCGCGCGCCGCACTCGCCGTTGTGGCCGCCGCCGCCCTGGCCGTGACCGGCTGCGACGCCGTGGGCGGCGACTCGGACGGCCCCTCCTCCGACGCGTCGAAGCGGCCGCGGCCCGCCCCGGTGTGGGACACCAGCCCGGCGTCCGTCGCCGCCGTCGGTGACTCCATCACGCGGGGCTTCGACGCCTGTGCGGTCCTGTCGGACTGCCCCGAGGTGTCGTGGGCGACCGGCAGCAGGGCCGAGGTCGACAGTCTCGCCGTACGGCTGCTGGGGAAGTCGGAGGCGGCCGAGCGGAGCTGGAACCACGCGGTCACCGGCGCCCGGATGGCCGACCTCACCGGGCAGATGACCCGGGCGGCGGCGCACCGGCCCGAGCTGGTCGCGGTGATGGTCGGGGCCAACGACGCCTGCCGGACGACGACCTCGGCGATGACGCCGGTGGCCGACTTCCGCGCCCAGTTCCAGGAGGCCCTGAGCACCCTGCGCCGGAAGCTGCCCAAGGCCCAGGTGTACGTGGCGAGCATCCCGGACCTGAAGCGGCTGTGGTCCGAGGGGCGCACCAACCCGCTGGGCAAGCAGGTGTGGAAGCTGGGTCTGTGTCCGACGATGCTGGGCGACGCGGACGACCTGGCTCCGGCGGCCACGTCGCGCCGCAACACCGTGCGGGACCGGGTGGCGGACTACAACGCGGTCCTGCGGGAGGTCTGCGCCAAGGACGAGCGGTGCCGCACCGACGACGGCGCGGTGCACGCCTTCCGGTTCGGCACCGGCCAGTTGAGCCGCTGGGACTGGTTCCACCCGAGTGTGAACGGGCAGGCCCGGCTGGCGGAGATCGCCTACCGCGCGGTGACCGCTGAGCGGCCCTGACCCCTTCTGACCTGGGCGGCGTGTCCTAGAGTTCCGCACATGAACGAACTCTTCGGCACACTTTCCGACGGCACTCCCGTCCACCGCTGGACCCTGGAGCGGGCCGGCACACGGGTCCGGGTCCTGTCGTACGGCGGGATCGTGCAGTCGGCCGAGGTCCCGGACCGGGACGGGAACACCGCCGACGTGGTGCTGGGGTTCGCGGACCTGGACGGCTACGTGCGGCACCCGGAGCCCTATCTCGGCGCGCTCGTCGGGCGGTACGCCAACCGGATCGCGGGCGGCCGCTTCCCGCTGGACGGGCGGACGTACGCCACGTCGCGCAACGAGGGGCCGAACTCCCTGCACGGCGGGGAGCGCGGCTTCGACAAGCACGTGTGGGACGTGGCGCCCGTCGGGGACGGTGCGCACGGGGTCCGGCTGAGCCGGGTCAGTCCGCACGGCGAGATGGGTTTCCCGGGCCGGGTGGAGATCTCGGCGACGTACACGCTGGACGGGTCGGGCGCGCTGCGGATCGCGTACGAGGCGGTCACGGACGCGCCGACCGTGCTGAACCCGACGAACCACAGCTACTTCAACCTGGGCGGGACCGCTTCCGGGCACGCGGGCGGGCACGAGCTGCGGATCGCCGCGTCCCGGATCACGCCGGTCGGCGCCGGGCTGATCCCGACGGGCGTCCTGGAGGACGTGGCGGACACCCGCTTCGACTTCCGCCGGGCGCGCAAGGTGGGCTCGGGCTACGACCACAACTTCGTGCTCGACAAGGGCGTCACGGACACCGCCGAGGAGGTCGCCGAGCTGTACGACCCGGCGTCGGGGCGGGTGCTGACGGTGGCGACGACCGAGCCGGGCCTCCAGCTGTACACCGCCGACCACCTGGGCGAGCCCTTCGCACCCGGGGACGGCGTCGCGCTGGAGACGCAGCACTTCCCGGACTCCCCGAACCGGCCCGAGTTCCCGAGCACGGTGCTGCGGCCGGGCGAGGTGTTCCGCTCGGAGACGGTGTACGGCTTCTCGGTGCGGTGACCCCACGGGGGCGGCGCGGAGGCGGCGCGGTGGCCGCGCGGTGCGGCGGTACTGAGCCCCGGCCCGGATGTCAGGTCCCGGGCCGGGGCTGTTCGCGGGGGACGCCGGCGAAGGCGTCCCGGGTCAGACGTTAACCGTCGTGGTGATCCGGCGGTCCGCGATCGAGCGTCCGATCTGGAGTTCGTACGAACCCTTCACAAACGCCCACGAGCCGGTCGACTCGTCCCAGACCTCGAAGGCGCGGCGCGGCAGCTCCACCGTGACCTCGGTCTGCTCGCCGGGCGCGGCCTCGGCGGCGGCGAAGGCGGCCAGCCGGCGGACGGGCCGGGTGGCGTCGCGCTCGGTGGCGGCCAGGTAGAACTGGACGACCTCGCGGCCGGGGCGGTCGCCGGTGTTGCGCAGGCGGACCTTGGCGGTGGTGCCCTCCACGTCGACCGCCTCGTAGGTCCAGTCGGTGTAGCCGAGTCCGTGGCCGAAGGGATAGGCGGGGGCGCGGCCCGCCCTGTCCCAGGCGCGGTAGCCGATGAACAGGTCCTCGTCGTAGGCGAGTCGCCCGTCGGCCGGGGTGACCCGGGTGACGGGGGCGTCGGCCAGGGCGCCCCAGGTGGTGGGCAGCCGGCCGCCGGGCTCGTGGTCGCCGGTGAGGACGTCGGCGAGGGCGGCGCCGCCCTCCTGGCCGGGGAACCAGCTCAGCAGTACGGCGGCGACGTCCTCGCGCCAGGGCAGTTCCACCGGGGAGCCGGCGTTGACGACGACCACGGTGTTCGGGTTGGCGGCGGCGACCGCGCGGACCAGGTCGTCCTGGCGGCCGGGGAGGCCGAGGCCGGTGCGGTCGAAGCCCTCGGACTCGACCCGGTCGGTGGTGGCGACGACGACCACGGCGGTGTCCGCCTCCCGTGCGGCCCGGGCCGCCTCGGCGATCAGCTCGTCCGGGTCGCGCCGCGGCTCGGCGTGGGCGAGGGCGAAGGTGATGACCTTCATGCCCGCGCCCTCGGGCAGCTCGACGACGTGGGTCAGGGAGACGTCGACCGTCTGGCCGGCGGTGAGTTCCACCTCGGCGCGGGGTTCGGGGGCGCCGAAGAAGGACAGGAAGGGGTCCTCCTTGGCGGGGCGCTGCACGTCGTCGTAGTACGTCGTGCCGTCGACGGTGAGCGTGAAGGCGCCCACGCCCTTGACGCCGAAGGTGTGCGGGCCGCTCTCGCGCGGGGTGAAGGTGCCGGTCAGCTCGACGGTGTGCAGCCGGTCGTGGGTGACGCCCTCGGGGAGGTCGGAGCCCATCCACTGGAGCTGGCCGCTGGGGGCCGACCCGGTGCCGACGACCTCCCCGTCGGCGTCGCGGCAGACGGCGCGCAGGGTGAAGCCGCGGTCGGCGACGGCGAGTTCGGTGTTGGGGTCGGCGCCGACGGCGTAGGTGAGGCTGCCCTCGGGGAGGGCGGCGGTCAGGCCGTCGAGCGGGGAGACGACGTGCGCGGGGAAGACGGTGGCGGAGCCGCCGCCGAGGACGCGGGCGTCGCGGGCGGCGGCGCCGATCAGCGCGACGGTGCCGGGTCGCAGCGGCAGCGCGCGGTTCCCGTCGCCGGCGGGCTCGTTGCGGACGAGGACGAAGGAGCGGCGGGCGATCTCCCGGGCCAGGGCGGGGCCGTCGACGGTGCCGGGCAGGTCGGTGACGGCCGGTTCGGCGCCGTCGAGGGCGCCGACGCGGGCGGCGAGCCGCAGCACGTTGCGTACGGCCGCGTCGACCTCGGCCTCCTCGGCCTCGCCGTCCCGCACGGCCCGCGCGAGGGCCTCGCCGTACACGGTGTGCGGGCCGGGCATCGCCACGTCGAGGCCGCCCCTGAGGGCGCCGGTGGTGGAGCGGGCGGCCATCCAGTCGGAGACGTTGAAGCCGTCGAAGCCCCACTCACCGCGCAGAACTTCGTTGACCAGGTGGTGGTGCTCGGTCATCGTCGGGCCGTTGACCGCGTTGTAGGCGGTCATGATGCCCCACGGGTGGGCGTTCTCCACGATCGCCTCGAAGGGCGCCAGGTACAGCTCGCGCAGGGCGCGTTCGGAGACCAGGTTGTTCACGGTGAAGCGGTCGGTCTCGGCGTCGTTGGCGACGAAGTGCTTCACGGTGGTGCCGACGCCGCCGGACTGGACGCCGGCGACGTAGCCGGTGCCGATCCGTCCGGTCAGGTACGGGTCCTCGCTGTAGCACTCGAAGTGCCGGCCGCCCAGCGGGGAGCGGTGCAGGTTGACCGTGGGGGCGAGCAGCACGTGGACGCCCTTGCGGCGGGCCTCCTGGGCGAGCAGCACGCCCGCCCGGTGCGCGAGCCCGGGGTCCCAGGTGGCGGCGAGCGCGGTCGGCGAGGGCAGGGCGACGGACGGGTCGTCGGCGGTCCAGCGGACGCCGCGCACGCCGATCGGGCCGTCGGACATCACCAGGGACCGCAGGCCGATCTCGGGCAGGGCGGGCAGGGTCCACATGTCCTGCCCGGACAGCAGCCGGGCCTTCGCGTCCAGGTCGAGCGCGGCGAGGGCCGCCTCGACGGCCGCCTCACGGGCCGCCTGGGCGTCCGCCGGTGGCCGAACCGTTTCCTGTGCCTGTGAGTCCGCCATCGCGGAACCTCCTCGTCGAGAACCGTGGGACGTCTCCATCCTGCCCCGATCCCTGGTGAGTGGTAGGTTTCGTTATCTTGTCGTTATATATGGTGTGCTCGCATGTCGTACCGTGGCGCCATGACGACCAGGGCGGCCAGGAGCCGGGAGCGGCGTGCGGAGATCGTGCGGGCCGCGCTGGACGTGATCGCCGAGCGCGGTTACCGGGGGGCGAGCCTGGCCGCCGTCGCGGAGCGGGTGGGGCTCACCCAGCAGGGGCTGCTGCACCACTTCCCGACGAAGGAGGCGCTGCTCGTGGCGGTGCTGGAGGAGCGCGACCACTGGGACGCGCTGCCCGCCCGGCAGTTGCGGCTGGACCTGCTGGCCTCGCTGGTCGAGTACAACGCGATGCGTCCGGGCGTCATCCAGACCTTCTCCGCGCTGCTCGGCGAGAGCGTCACCGAGGGGCATCCGGCGCGCGCGTACTTCACCGAGCGCTACGGCCGGGTCCGCGCCTCCATGGCGGAGCTGCTGCGCGCCGAGTACGGCGACCGGCTGCCCGGCGGGCTCACCCCCGAGCGGGCGGCGCCGCTGGTCGTGGCGGTCCTCGACGGCCTCCAGTATCAGTGGCTGCTGGACCCCGGGTCCGTGGACATGGCGGGCGCCTTCCGGGACTTCCTCACGGTGCTCGGCGAGCCCGGCTCCGCGGGTACGCCGTAGCGCACACCCCTTCCGTCACGCGATACTTCCGCCGTCCGGCAGCGAACCCCACGGCGACGGAAGGACCTGAACCCCCTTGAGACACCCATGTGTTCGGACCGGCGTACTCGGACTGGCCCTGGCGGCGGGGCTGGTGGTCCCGGTGACAGCCACCGCGGCACCCCCGGCCACCGCGCCCGCGGCCGCCCCCGCTCCCCCTCCCGCCCCGACCGTCGAGGAGCGGCGGCTCGACGGTGAGGTGCCCCGGGAGATCCTGCGGCGCTCCGGATTCGCCGGCATCGCACCGGCGTTCGCCCGCGGCCTCGCTCGCGCGGACTCCTACCGCGAGGCCCGCCGGGTCGTCGCCCGGGAGGGCTCGGCGCTGTGGCGGCGGGCCGTCGACCGGGTACGGGGGCACGGGCCCGCGGCCGGGGACCTCAGCCGGGACGACGACCGGCCGCTGTACTGGGCGCGGCTCGCGATGACGCGGGAACTGCGCGCCTACGCCCCGGAGTTCGCGCTGCCCGAGCGGCAGCGGTCCGCGCTGCTGACGGAGCTGGAGCGGACCTCGCGCGGGCAGGACGACCTCCGGATCCCCCGCGGCGAGCTCGGCGAGGGCCTCAAGCGGGTCCTGCTCACCGGCTTCGACCCCTTCACCCTGGACCGCGACATCCGGATCTCCAACCCGTCCGGCGCCGCGGCCCTCGCCCTGGACGGCGCGGTGATCGACACGCCGGACGGGCCCGCGCGGGTGGAGACGGCCGTGTTCCCGGTGCGGTGGCGGGACTTCGCCGCCGGGGAGGTGGAACGGGCCCTGCGGCCGTACCTGCCGAGGGTGGACCTGTTCACCACCGTGAGCCAGGGCCGGGTCGGGCGGTTCGACGTGGAGCGGACCAACGGGGCCTGGCGGGGCGGCTTCCCCGACAACGAGAACGTGTCCCGCACGGAGACGGTGCCCGTCGCGGACCCCGCCTCGCAGCCGCAGTGGACGACGACCACCCTGCCGTACGCGGCGATCACGGCCGCGGACACCGGACCGTTCCCCGTGTACGACAACACCGGCGTGACCGAGATCCCGGCCGGCGGCACCGAGCCCGTCGTCCGTCCCCAGGGGCCCACGCCGGGCTCCACGGCCCGCGCGGGCGGCGGCGGGGACTACCTCTCCAACGAGATCGCCTACCGGGCGACCCTGCTGCGGGACCGGCTCGGGCTCCGCTCCGGGCTGCCCGGCGGGCACGTCCACACGCCGGTACTGCGGTTCGGGCCCGGGAACACCGATCCCGCGACCGGGGCGGTCACCGATCCGGCGTTCGTGCGCGAGCGGCTGGAGATCGTGGCGCAGGTGCGGGCGATCGTGGCCGTGGCGGTCAGTGCGCCGAAGCCGGACCGGGCCCCGGGGCCGGACCGGGGCTGACGGCCGGGTCGCCGGGGCCGCCGTCGAAGCGGCCGCCGTCCGGGCGGTCGTCGTCGCCGTCGCGGGTCTCCTCGCCCAGCAGCTCGCGGGCGAGGAGCGTGGCGCCGGCGACCGCGCCCGGCATCAGGAACACGGCGACGAACGGCACCAGGAAGGACACGGCGAGCGGGGTGCCGAAGCCCCAGACCAGCCTCTTGCGGGAGCGCAGCAGGGCGAGGCGGTCGCGCACCTCCACCCCGCGGCGCTGGAGGGCGACCGAGGTCAGCTCCTCGGTCAGGAAGAAGCCGGTGACGAGGAAGCCGACCACCGGGACCACCGTCTGGCCGACGACCGGGATGAAGCCGAGGGCGAAGAGCAGCACACCCCACACGGCGGCGCGCAGGAGCATCCGGAGGCTGTCGCGGCCGGAGATCCACAGCTCGCGCAGCAGCGGCAGGTTCGACTCGGGGGCGGTGCCGTCCGGGGAGACGTCGCGGTCCACCCGCTCGGAGAGGCTCTCGTAGAAGGGCTGTCCGATCAGCAGCGTCACCGCGGTGAAGGTCAGGACGGCCAGGAGCAGGGAGAGGGCGAACAGGGCGGCGGTGAGGAAGCCGCGGAACAGTCCGGACCAGGGGCTCGACCAGTCGTCGGCGAACGGGGTCGCCCAGGCGACGAAGTCCGTGCCCCACAGGGCCAGGGACACCAGCGCGACCGCGTACAGCACCAGCGTGATCAGGCCCGGGAGCAGCCCGAAGCCGTAGCTCCTGCCGTGCCGGGCCACCCAGCGCTGGCCCCTCAGAAGATGACCGAATCCCGCCCCAAGATCGCGCATGGGCGGCACTCTACCGGTCGGCGCAGGCGGTGCGCGGGGCGGCGCCCACGGTGTGGACGCCGCCCCGGAGCACCGCCCCGCGCGGACCCCGCGCGCCGGTCAGGCGAGCGTCACGGTGATGTTGCCGCGGGTCGCCTTCGAGTACGGGCAGACCTGGTGGGCCTTCTCCACCAGCGACCGCGCGGTGGCGGCGTCCACCGCCGGGATCTCGGCGGAGATCTCGACGATGATGCCGAACCCGTCGTCGTTCTTGCCGATCCCGACCTTGGCGGTGACGGTCGAACCGGTGATGTCGGCGCCCTCCTGGCGGGCCACGACGCCGAGCGCGCCCTGGAAGCAGGCGCTGTACCCGGCGGCGAACAGCTGCTCCGGGTTGGTGCCGGCGCCGCTGCCGCCCATCTCCTTGGGCGGGTTCACGACCACGTCGAGCTTGCCGTCGTCGGTGGCGACCCGGCCGTCACGGCCGTTCTCGGCGGTGGCGACGGCGGTGTAGAGGACCTCGGACTGCTGAATGGGCATGCGGTTGTCTTCCTCCTCGGTCCGCCGTGACTCGCGCCCACGACCACGACGGATTTCGGAAAGACGCTACCGCATGCCGGAAACCGAGTGAAGGTCTCCCGGTGCCGGGGGTCAGAGCTTGACGATCATCTTGCCGGTGTTGTCGCCGCGCAGGACGCCGAGGAAGGCCTCCAGGTTGTTCTCGATGCCCTCGACGACCGTCTCGCGGTACTTCAGCGCACCCGAGGCGACCCAGGGGCCGACCTCCTGGACGAACTGCGGCTGGAGGTCGTAGTGGTCGCCGACCAGGAACCCCTCGATGCGGCCGCGGGTCTGGATCAGGCGGGAGAGGTTCTTCGGGCCGGGGGCGGGCTCGGTGTTGTTGTAGACGGAGATCGCGCCGCAGACGGCGATGCGGCCGTCCCGGTTGAGGGAGCCGATGGCGGCCTCCAGGTGGTCGCCGCCGACGTTGTCGAAGTAGACGTCGACGCCGTCGGGGGCGGCGGCGCGCAGCTGCTCGCTCACCGGGCCGTCCTTGTAGTTGAAGGCGGCGTCGAAGCCGTACTCGTCGACGAGGAGCTTGACCTTCTCGTCCGAGCCGGCCGAGCCGATGACCCGGGAGGCGCCCTTGAGCTTCGCGATCTGGCCGACCTGGCTGCCGACGGCACCCGCGGCGCCCGAGACGAAGACGGAGTCGCCCTCCTTGAAGGCGGCGGTGCGCAGCAGACCCGCGTAGGCGGTGAGCCCGGTCATGCCGAGCACGCCCAGGTACGTCGACAGCGGCGCGGCGTCCGGGTCCACCTTGACGGCGTTCTTCGCGTCCACGGCCGCGTACTCGCGCCAGCCGAAGAAGTGCAGGACGTGGTCGCCCACGGCAATGCCCTCGGCGTTCGAGGCGACGACCTCGCCGACCGCGCCGCCCTGCATGGGCTTGCCCAGCTCGTAGGGGGCGACGTAGGACTTGGCGGCGCTCATGCGGCCGCGCATGTAGGGGTCGACGGAGACGTACAGGTTGCGTACGAGCACCTGGTCCTCACCGGGGGTGGGGAGCGCCGCCTCGACGAGCGAGAAGTCCTCGGGCTTGGGCCAGCCGACCGGGCGGCTGTCCAGGTGCCATTCGCGGTTGACGTCGGGCAGGGCGGGAGAGTCGGTCATGGGGGGCACCTTTCCTGGGAACGCCGAAATGCTTCAGCCTCTGAAACAACCATGCGACTGAACATTTCAGCTTGTCAAACAAATGGGTACCCTGGATTCCATGGCCACACCACGCGACACGACCCGCCGACCCGACGCGCTCACCCTGGAAGTCGTCGAGCTGATCGGCGAGGTCGTGGCCCGCTTCCACGCCGACTACGAGGAGGCGGCGGCGGAACGCGCCCTGACCGGGGCGCAGGCCAAGCTGCTGAGCCTGCTGTCGCTGGAGCCGCTGCCGATGCGGAAGCTGGCGCAGAAGCTGAAGTGCGAGCCGTCGAACGTCACCGGGATCGTCGACCGGCTGGAGGCGCGGGGCCTGGTCGAGCGGCGTCCAGATCCCGGCGACCGGCGGGTGAAGGTGGCGGCGGCGACGGAGGAGGGCCGGCGGGTGGCGCGGGGACTGCGAGAGTCGCTCCGCTTCGCCCGGGAGCCACTGGCGGGGCTGTCGGAGGGGGAACGGGTGGCGCTGCGGGACGCGCTGCGGAGGATGCTCGGGGAGGATGCGGCGGAGAGCTGACCCTCATCCCGCTTCGAACTCGTACCGCACCTCGTGGAGGTGCCCGGCCTTCACCATGACCGTCACCTCGACCGGCCCGCCGCCGTCCCCGTGGACCACCCGGAGGGTGCGCAGGACCGGCGTGCTGCTGGTGAGGTGGAGGGCCTGGTACTGCTCCTGGGTCGGAATGCGCGCGGAGACCCGGTCCACGCTGCGGCGCGCGGGGTGCCCCAGTTCCGCCAGCAGCGCGGGTGCACCGCCCTTGATCCGACGCCGCTCCATGAGCGCCGTGCCCCCGGGCGATGTCCGAACGACACCCCCTACGTGCACCACCACAGGAAGCGGTCGCAGGTCTCCGTCGGGGACGGGTCCGGTGTTGCCGTCGGGGCGGTGGTCGTGGGCGGGGGTGGCGCGGCGGTGGGCGTGGACGGCCGGTTCTCTTCCGGGGCCGTCCCGGGGGCCGTCTCCGGGGCCGACGCCGGCGGCGCCGAGGAGGCGGCCTCCACCTGTTCCGCCGTCTTCGAGTCCTCGGCCCGCGGGGACCGCGACGCCGACGGCGACGGCGACGCCGAGGAAGAGGCGTCCGGGGACGGTGAGTGCGAGGGCGTCGTCCCGTCCGGGGCCGCGCCGGCCGCTGCCGCCGGGGCCTGCCCCGCCTCGCGCGTCGCCTCGCCGTCCGTCGTCTCGCCTCCGGCGGCCGCCGGTGCCGCCGAGGAGCCGGGGGCGTCCATGCCGAGTTCCGCGAGGCTCAGTCCGCCGGCCGCCAGGACGAAGCCCGCGGTGACGAGCAGGGTCCGGCGGCGGCGCCTGCGGTGCGCGGCGGCCTTGCGGTCGCGGCGGCCGGCCCGGCCGCCGCCGGAGGCGTCGTCCCGGGGGGCGGGGCCGTGCGAGGCGTCGCCCCCGGGGCCGTCCGGTGGGGCCGTCTCGTCGGGGGATCGCGGCGGGGGCGTCTCGTTCTCCGCCGAGTACGCGCCGGACGCGCGGAGTTGTTCGGCCGGTGTGCCGCACCCCGGGCAGGCGAGGGCGCCGTTGAGGTGCCGTCGGCACGGGTCGCAGTAGTCCATGACGCGGGAAGGTTAAGTTCCGCGACGGGCGCGTTCCTAGACGTGGCTGTGAAGGTTGTGTGGGAAAGCGGCCGGATCCGCTCCGCCTCCCCTTTCGAAACTGCCGAAACCGTTATGGGCCCGACCCATTGACACTCCGACCGCCCCCTCCTTACTGTCACGCCAGCATTTCGAACGAGTGACGAAATATCGAACATAGCGAAGGGCAACCGCCGTGCGCATCACCGGAATCAGCACACACGTGGTCGGGACGCCGTGGCGCAACCTGACGTACGTCCAGGTGCACACCGACGAGGGCATCACCGGAGTCGGCGAGACCCGGATGCTGGGGCACACCGACGCTCTCCTCGGCTATCTCAAGGAGGCCGAGGCCAACCACATTCTCGGTTCCGATCCGTTCGCTGTCGAGGACCTGGTCCGCCGCATGAAGTACGGCGACTACGGCCGCGCCGGCGAGATCGTGATGTCCGGTATCGCCGTCGTCGAGATGGCGTGCTGGGACATCAAGGGCAAGACCCTCGGCGTCCCGGTCTGGCAGCTGCTGGGCGGCAAGGTCACCGACAAGGTGAAGGCGTACGCCAACGGGTGGTACACGACCGAACGGACCCCGGAGGCGTACCACAAGGCCGCGCAGGGCGTCATGGAGCGCGGCTACCGGGCGCTGAAGATCGACCCGTTCGGCACCGGGCACTTCGAACTCGACCACGAGCAGACCCTGTACGCCGTCTCGCTGATCGAGGCCGTGCGGGACGCCATCGGACCCGAGGCCGAGCTGATGCTGGAGATGCACGGCCGGTTCTCCCCCGCCACCGCCGTGCGGCTCGCGCGCGAACTCGCGCCGTTCAAGCCGGCCTGGCTGGAGGAGCCGGTGCCGCCGGAGAACCTCAAGGCGCTGCGGAAGGTCGCCGAGAAGGTCGACATGCCCCTCGCCACCGGTGAGCGCATCCACGACCGGATCGAGTTCCGCGAGCTGTTCGAGGACCAGAGCGTGGACATCATCCAGCCGGACGTCGGCCACATCGGCGGCATCTGGGAGACCCGGAAGCTCGCCGCCACCGCCGAGACGCACTACACGCTCGTCGCGCCGCACAACGTGGGCGGTTCCGTGCTGACCGCCGCCTCCCTCCAGGTCGGCTTCACCTCCCCCAACTTCAAGATCCTGGAGCACTTCAACGACTTCGCGGACGCGGAGATCAAGAAGGTGGTCAAGGGCGCCCCGCAGGTGGACCCGGAGGACGGGTGCTTCCACCTGTCCGACGCGCCCGGTCTCGGCGTCGAGCTGGACACCGACGCGGCGGCCGAGTTCCCGCAGCAGCAGGCGCGCTTCGACCTGTGGGCCGAGGGCTGGGAGCAGCGCAAGCCCAAGGGGACCGAGGGATGAGCGGCGCGGTCGTCGTCGAGGCGCCGGGCGAGCACCGGATCGTGCCGCACGAGCCGCGCGAACCCGGCCCCGGCGAGGCGCTGGTGCGGGTGCACGCGGCCGGTATCTGCGGCAGCGACCGCGAGGTCTACCAGGGCAACCGGCCCGAGGGGTACGTGCGTTACCCGCTGGTCCCCGGGCACGAGTGGTCGGGGACCGTGGAGCGGGTCGGCGCCGGGGTGCCGGCGTCCCTGACCGGGCGCAAGGTGGTCGGTGAGGGGTTCCGCAACTGCCAGGTGTGCGACCGCTGCCACGCGGGCGAGACGACGCTGTGCACGGCCGGCTACGAGGAGACGGGCTTCACCCGGCCGGGGGCCATGGCGCCCACGCTGACCCTGCCCGCCCGCCTGCTGCACGCGCTGCCCGACGACGCCGACCTCACCGCCGCCGCGCTGCTGGAGCCCGCCGCCTGCATCGCCGCCGCCGCGCTCAAGGCGAACGCCCGCCCCGGCGAACGGGTCGCCGTGGTCGGCACGGGGACGCTCGGCATGTTCGCCGTGCAGTTCCTGCGGGCCGCCTCCCCCGGCGAGCTGCTGGTCGTCGGCACGCGCGGCGACCGGGAGGCGCTGGCGCGGCAGTACGGCGCGACCGGCTTCCGGACCAAGGACCAGCCCTTGCCGGACGACTTCGACGTGGTCATCGAGACCGCCGGGTCAGCCGACGCCGCCCGCACGGCCGCCGCGCTGCTGCGCCGGGGCGGGCGCCTGGTGCTGACCGGCATCCCGGCGCCGGGCGCCGACGGGCTGGACCCGACGGACCTGGTGGTACGGCAGTTGGAGGTGCACACCGTCTTCGGGGCGCCGCCGGACGCCTGGGCGCACACCGTGCGGGTCTTCGCGGCCGGGCTGCTCGACCCCCGGCCGCTGGTGACGCACGAACTGCCGCTCGACGCCTTCTCCGAGGCCATCGAGCTGGTGGGGTCCGGTGACCCGAAGGTCGGCAAGGTACTGCTGCTCCCCGGCGCCCGCCCCTGAGCCGTACGCCGGTACGGGGGCGACCTGACGGCCTCCGTACCGGCGTACACCCACCGGCGCGGGCTCCTCCCGCCTCAAGCCGCGAACTTCGTCCGACATATCGAACACTAAGGACAGCTTGTGACCGACGCTTCCGCCAAGGCCGCCGCACGCAGGCCCGGTGAGCAGGCGCTCACCGCCCTCGGCCTGGCCGCGCCCGCCCCCGACCCCGCCGACTCCTCCCCGCACTCCTTCCCCGGCGGCGGCCGCTGGCGCACCGAGATCCCCTCCTGCGAGGGTCCGGAGGCCCTGGGGGTGGTCCTGAAGGAGTCCTCGCGGCTGGACGTGCCGATCCACCGGATCAGCCAGGGCAGCGGCGTGTGGATGCTGACCGACGCCGAGATCACCGAGATGGTCGAGGCCACCGCCGAACGCGACATCGAGCTGTGCCTGTTCACCGGCCCGCGCGGCACCTGGGACATCGGCGGCTCCACCCGCACCGACTCGGGCGGCGCGGGCCTGAGGGCGCGCGGCCACGACGCGGTCGCCGGGTGCGTCGAGGACGCCGTACGCGCCACCGAGCTGGGCGTCAAGTGCCTGCTCGTCGCCGACGAGGGCGTGCTGTGGACGCTGCACCGGGCGCGGGCGGCCGGGATCGTCCCGGCGGACACCACCCTCAAGCTGTCGGCGCTCGTCGGGCCGGTCAACCCGGCCTCGTACGCGGTGTACGAGCGTCTTGGCGCCGACTCCGTCAACGTGCCCAGCGACCTGACGCTGGATCACCTGACCGAGATACGGCGGGTTTCGGCCGCGCCCATGGACATGTACATCGAGGCTCCCGACGACCTCGGCGGCTACGTGCGGATGTACGAGGTCGCCGAGCTGATCCGGCGCGGCGCCCCGCTGTACCTGAAGTTCGGCCTCTCCAAGGCGCCCGGCCTCTACCCGTACGGCCACCATCTGCGGGAACTGACACTGGCCACCGCGAAGGAGCGGGTGCGGCGCGGCCGGCTCGCCCTGGACCTGCTCGCGCGGCACGGGGCGGACGGGGACATGGCGCCGCTCGGCACCCGGGCCCCGGGAGCGCTCAACCGGTTCGAGATCTCGTCATAACGTTCCGGAAACTCCCTTCACAAAAGAAGACACGACCGCGCACAATCCCACACACCTGCCTCTCGGTCGCCCCACCCTCAGCTTCCTTCGCGTCCTGGCACCACCAGACCGAGCCCTGCACCCACATCAAGGATGATGACCATGCGCAACCGCAGAGCCGCACTCGCCGCAATGGCCTCCGCCGCCTCCCTCGCCCTCACGCTGACCGCCTGCGGCCAGAACAGCGAGGGCGGCAGCGAGGAGGACAAGGGAGGTTCCCAGGGCGGCACGATCGGCATCGCGATGCCGACCAAGTCCTCCGAGCGCTGGATCGCCGACGGCGCCAACGTCGAGAAGGAACTGAAGGCCAAGGGCTACAAGACCCAGCTGGTCTACGGCGAGGACGACCCCGACCAGCAGGTCTCCCAGATCGAGAACATGATCACGCAGGGCGTGGACGCCCTGATCGTGGCCGCGATCGACAACAAGTCGCTGGGCAACGTGCTCCAGCAGGCCAAGGACGCCGAGATCCCGGTCATCTCCTACGACCGGCTGATCCTCGGCACCGAGAACGTCGACTACTACGCCTCGTTCGACAACGAGAAGGTCGGCGAGCTGCAGGGCGGTTACATCGTCGACAAGCTCGGCCTGAAGGACGGCAAGAAGGGCCCCTTCAACGTCGAGCTGTTCGCCGGCTCCAACGACGACAACAACACCAAGTACTTCTTCCAGGGCGCGATGAACGTCCTCAAGCCCTACATGGACAAGGGCGACCTGGTTGTCCGGTCCAAGCAGACCGCCCTCAACCAGGTCACCACCCTGCGCTGGGACGGCGGCACCGCGCAGAAGCGCATGGACGACCTGCTCACCTCCAGCTACCGCAGCGCCCGGATCGACGCGGTGCTCTCGCCGTACGACGGCATCTCCATCGGCATCCTGTCCGCCCTGAAGTCGGACGGCTACGGCTCCAAGGCCAAGCCCATGCCGGTCGTCACGGGCCAGGACGCCGAGGTCGCCTCGGTGAAGTCGATCATCGCGGGCGAGCAGACGCAGACCGTCTACAAGGACCTGCGCCAGCTCGCCAAGGTCGCCTCGAACATGGTCGACGCCGTCCTGAACGACAAGAAGCCCGAGACCAACGACACCAAGTCCTACGACAACGGTGCCAAGGTCGTCCCCGCCTACCTGCTCCAGCCGGTCAGCGTCGACAAGGCCAACTACGAGAAGGTCCTCGTCGAGGGCGGCTACTACACCGCGGACGACCTCAAGTAACCGGGCGAGACCAAGGATTGGAAGGCACGACCATGGCGGGACCCGTCCTGGAAATGCGCTCGATCGTCAAGACCTTTCCCGGTGTCAAAGCGCTGTCGGACGTCACACTGACCGTCCGCCAGGGCGAGGTCCACGCCATCTGCGGGGAGAACGGCGCCGGCAAGTCGACCCTGATGAAGGTCCTCTCCGGCGTCCACCCGCACGGCAGTTACGAGGGGGACATCCTCTTCGAGGGCGAGACCTGCCGGTTCAAGGACATCCGGGCGAGCGAGCAGCGCGGCATCGTGATCATCCACCAGGAGCTGGCGCTGGTGCCGTATCTGTCCATCGCGGAGAACATCTTCCTCGGCAACGAGCACGCCAAGCGCGGACTGATCAACTGGAACGACACCCTCCGGCACGCCACCGAACTGCTGCGCCGGGTCGGCCTCGACGAGCACCCGGAGACCCGGGTCGCCGACATCGGGGTGGGCAAGCAGCAGCTGGTGGAGATCGCCAAGGCGCTGTCCAAGAAGGTGAAGCTGCTCATCCTCGACGAGCCGACGGCGGCGCTCAACGACGAGGACAGCGGCAAACTCCTCGACCTGATCCTCTCGCTGAAGGAACAGGGCATGACCTCGATCATCATCTCGCACAAGCTGAACGAGATCCGCCGGGTCGCCGACTCGGTCACGATCATCCGCGACGGGCAGTCCATCGAGACGCTCGACGTCAAGGCGGCGGAGACGACCGAGGACCGCATCATCTCCGGGATGGTCGGCCGCGACCTGGAGAACCGCTTCCCCGACCGCACCCCGCACCAGCCGGAGAAGGGGGCCTCGCCGGCCCTGGAGATCCGCAACTGGACCGTGCACCACCCCATCGACCAGCAGCGCAAGGTCGTCGACGACGTCTCCGTCGAGGTGCGGCGCGGCGAGATCGTCGGCATCGCGGGCCTCATGGGCGCCGGCCGCACCGAGCTGGCGATGAGCGTCTTCGGCCGCACGTACGGCCGGTACGCGGGCGGCACGGTCCTCAGGGACGGCACCGAGATCCGTACGAAGACCGTCCCGGAGGCGGTGAAGCACGGCATCGCGTACGTCACCGAGGACCGCAAGCACTACGGCCTCAACCTCATCGACACCATCAACCGCAACATCTCGCTGACCGCGCTGGGCAAGGTGGCCAAGCGGGGCGTGGTCGACGAGCACGGGGAGCGGCAGGTCGCCGAGGGCTACCGCAAGTCGATGAACATCAAGGCGCCGACCGTCTTCGAGCCGGTCGGCAAGCTGTCGGGCGGCAACCAGCAGAAGGTCGTCCTCAGCAAGTGGATCTTCGCGGGTCCCGAGGTGCTGATCCTGGACGAGCCCACGCGCGGCATCGACGTGGGCGCCAAGTACGAGATCTACACGGTCATCGACCAGCTGGCCGCCCAGGGCAAGGCGGTCGTCTTCATCTCCTCCGAACTGCCGGAGCTGCTCGGCATGTGCGACCGCATCTACACGATGGCCGCCGGACGGCTCACGGGTGAGTTCTCACGGGCCGAGGCCTCGCAGGAAGCGCTGATGCGTCAGATGACGAAGGACAAAGAGGTAACCCGATGAGCACGGATGTGACCGCCAAGTCGCCGGCCCCCGCGCCGGCCGGGAAGGGCGGGTCGGCCGGCGGCGACGGCCTGCTGCGGCTGATGCTGGACGGCATGCGCCGCAACATGCGGCAGTACGGCATGCTGATCGCGCTCGGCCTGATCGTGGCGCTGTTCGCCGTGTGGTCCGAAGGCGACCTGCTGCTGCCGCGCAACGTCTCCAACCTGGTCCTCCAGAACAGCTACATCCTGATCCTCGCGATCGGCATGATGCTGGTGATCATCGCGGGCCACATCGACCTGTCGGTCGGCTCGCTGACGGCGTTCATCGGGGCGATGGCCGCCGTGCTGATGGTCGAGCAGGACATGGCGTGGCCGCTGGCGGTGGTGCTCTGCCTGGCCATCGGCGCGGTCGCGGGCGCGGTGCAGGGGTTCTTCATCGCCTATCTCGGCATACCGTCGTTCATCGTGACCCTCGCGGGGATGCTGCTCTTCCGCGGTCTCACCGAGATCTTCCTGGAGGGCCAGACCCTCGGCCCGTTCCCGAAGGACCTGCAGAAGATAGCCAACGGCTTCCTGCCCGAGGTCGGCCCGAACACCAACTACCACAACCTCACCCTGCTGCTGGGCTTCGCGCTGATCGCGTTCGTGGTCTACCAGGAGGTCCGCGACCGCAAGCGGCAGCAGGAGTTCGCGCTCGAGGTGCTGCCGGCCAAGCTGTTCGCGCTCAAGCTGGTCGCCCTGGTCTCCGCCGTCCTCGTCGTCACGCTGCTGCTCGCCAGCTACAAGGGCGCCCCGATCGTGCTGCTCATCCTCGGCGTGCTGGTCGTCGGGTTCGGCTACCTGATGCGCAACGCGATCATCGGCCGCCACATCTACGCCATCGGCGGCAACCTGCCCGCGGCCAAGCTGTCGGGCGTGAAGGACAAGAAGGTCACCTTCCTGGTCTTCCTGAACATGGGCATGCTCGCGGCCCTGGCGGGTCTGGTCTTCGCCGCCCGCTTCAACGCGGCCTCGCCCAAGGCGGGCCTCAACTTCGAGCTGGAGGCCATCGCCGCCTCGTTCATCGGCGGCGCGTCGATGAGCGGCGGCGTCGGCACGGTCCTCGGCGCGATCATCGGCGGTCTGGTCCTGGGCGTGCTGAACAACGGCATGAACCTCGTCGGCATCGGCACCGACTGGCAGCAGGTCATCAAGGGCGCGGTGCTGCTGGCGGCGGTCGGGTTCGACGTGTGGAACAAGCGCAGGGTCGGTTCGTAGGTCACTCCGGGCCCCGCCTGACCGACAGGCGGGGCCCGCTTCTTTTCACGGAAGTAGAGGAGCCGCACATGGAGCTGAGCAGACGTACGGTCATCGCGGGCGCCGCGGCGGCGGGGGTCACCGCCTCCGCGCTCGGCGGCACGGCACACGCCACGGGAGGCAGGAAGCCGGTGAAGGAACTCTTCGGCAAGCTCGCCGACGGCACGAAGGTGTACCGCTGGTCGCTGGAGAACGGCGGCACGCGGATGAAGGTGCTGTCGTACGGCGGAGTGGTGCAGTCCCTGGAGATACCCGACCACCGGGGCCGCTACGAGAACGTCTCCCTGGGCTTCGACGACCTCGACGACTACGTGGCGTCCAGCCCCTACTTCGGCGCCCTGATCGGCCGCTACGGCAACCGCATCGGCCGGGGCCGCTTCACCCTGGACGGCACGGCGTACCAGCTCTCCGTCAACGACGGCGAGCAGAGCCTGCACGGCGGCGCCCAGGGCTTCGACAAGCGGGTGTGGGACGTCGAGCCGTTCGCCACGGGCTCGGACGTCGGCCTGGTCCTGCACTACACCAGCGTCGACGGCGAGATGGGGTACCCGGGCACCCTCAGGGCGAAGGTGACGTACACCCTCACCCGGGGCGGCGACTGGCGGATCGACTACGAGGCGACCACCGACAAGGCCACCGTCGTCAACCTCACCAGCCACGTCTACTGGAACCTGGCCGGCGAGGGCAGCGGCACCATCGAGGACCACGAGCTGTCGATCGCCGCCTCCCGGTACACCCCGACCGACGCGGGCCTGATCCCGACGGGCGAGCTGGCGAAGGTGTCCGGCACGCCCTTCGACTTCCGGCGGGCCAAGCCGATCGGCCGGGACCTCCGCGACGCCCACCCGCAGCTGGTCACCGCCAAGGGCTTCGACCACAACTGGGTGCTCGACAAGGGCGTCACCGACCGCCCCGAGCACATCGCCACCCTGCGCGACCGCGCATCGGGCCGCACCCTGCGCATCGCCACCGACCAGCCCGGCCTGCAGTTCTACTCGGGCAACTTCCTCGACGGCACCCTGACCGGCACCGGCGGCTCCCTCTACCGCCAGGGCGACGCCCTGTGCCTGGAGACGCAGCACTTCCCGGACTCGCCGAACCAGCCGTCGTTCCCGTCGACCGTGCTGCGGCCGGGGCAGACGTACCGGACGACGACGGTGCACTCGTTCGACGCGTGAGAGCCGTCCGACGACGCGGGAGAGCCGCCTGACGGCATGCCGTGGGCACACTTTCTTCACACGCGTTGAACGGCGTCACATCCGCCTCCGTATGTAAGGACGGCCCGCGCGGGCCGCTCTTACATACGGAGGTCCCCTTGTCCGGCAACGTCACCTCGCTGTTCCGCGGCACCGCGGCGCACAGCCCGTCGATGGCGGCGCTGACGCGGGAGAGCGGCGGCGGCGCGGGCGCCGGCCCGGTGGACTTCTGCATCCCCTGCAACCCGTATTTCCCCACCCCGGCGATGTTCGACGAGATGGCCGGGCGGCTGCGCGACATCATCACGTACTACCCGAGCGGCGCCGACACCATCACCGCCGAGCTGTGCGGCCTGCTCCAGCTCCCCCCGCAGTGCGTGGCGATGGGCAACGGCTCCACGGAGCTGATCACCTGGCTCGACCACCTGCTGGTCCGCGAGTCCCTCGCCGTCCCCGTGCCCACCTTCGGCCGCTGGACCGACCAGCCGATGGAGACCGGCAAGCGGGTCGACATGTTCCCGCTCCAGGAGGCGGGCGGGTTCGCCCTCGACCTCGCGCGGTACGCGGAGTTCGTCCGGGCCCGGGGGACGCGGGCGGTGGTGGTCTGCAACCCCAACAACCCCGACGGCGGCTACCTGCACAAGCAGGCGCTGGTGCGGTTCATGGACGCGATGGCCGACCGGGACCTGGTCGTCGTCGACGAGTCCTTCCTGGAGTTCGCCGACGCCGAGGCGGAGCCCAGCGTGGTCCAGGAGGCGATGCTGCGGCCCAACGTCGTCGTCCTGCGCAGCCTCGGCAAGAACTTCGGCCTGCACGGCGTCCGCTTCGGCTACCTGGTCGCCAATCCGGCGCTCGCGGGCCGGGTGCGGGCCATGCTGCCCAAGTGGAACCTCAACTCCTTCGCGGAGCACGTGGTGTTCATGCTGCGCGACCACGGACCCGAGTACGCGCGGAGCCTGCACCAGGTCCGCCGCGACCGCCTGGAGATGTCCGGCCGGCTGGCCGCGCTGCCCGGCCTGACCGTCTACCCCTCGCAGGGCAACTTCCTCTTCGTACGTCTCCCCGTGGGCGCCGAGGGCACCGTCGTGCGGGACCGCATGCTCACCGAGCACCGGGTCCTGGTCCGTGAGTGCGGCAACAAGATCGGTTCGTCCAGCCGCTTCCTGCGTCTCGTGGTGCGCCCCCAGGCCGACGTGCGTCGCCTGGTGTCCGGCCTGGAACAGGTGCTCTACGGGGCCGGGAGGGGAGCCGCCGTGCCCGGGCCCGCTTCGGGGACCGGCTACAGCTCGGGCACGGCGGCGGTGGACCGCCTGATGAGCCGGACCAACGGCGCGGGCCTCGGCGCGCTCGCCGACCGGGCCGCCGCCGGCCCTCCAGGTCCCGCAGCCGTTCCGGCCGCCGCTCCGGCCGCCGCCGCGGCCGTCGGCACCGGCATGCCGCTCCCCGCCGCGGTGCCCGTCGCCCCGGCGGCGGCAGCCGCCCTCGGCCCGATGCCGGCGCCCTACCCGCAGCCCGCACCCGCACCCACACCCGCCCCGGCTGCTCCGGCTCCCATGGCCCCGGCTCCGGTGGCCCCTGCCGCCGCCGTGGCCGCGTACCCGGCGTACCCGGCGTACCCGGCGTACCCGGCGCCCGGCGGTCCCACCCCGCCCGGCGTGCCCGCCCGCGGTGGCCTGACGGCCGCCCAGGTCAGGGGCACCAACGGGCTGGAGTCGGTCCCGGCGACGGGCTGGCCGGGACCGCGGGACTGGCCGGACCCGGCGGGCATGCCCCGTACCGGATGAGCCCGGGGCGGCAGGCCCGCTCAGTAGGCGACGGGCCAGCCGCTGCTCCAGTTCAGGAGGTTGATGCCGAGCTTGGACGTCCCGTTGTCGTTGCCGTCGTAGTAGTGGTAGACGATCAGGTCGCCGTCGACGTCCTTCATGATCGACTGGCCGCCGGGGCCGATGACGCTGCCGTGCGACTCCAGGACGGGCGTCCCGCCGTTGTTCATCATCGAGACGCCGTCGCGGTCCCGGTAGGGCCCGGTGACGCTCGTCGCCCGGCCCACCTTGACCTTGTACGTGGAGCTGGTGCCCGCGCAGCAGGTGTCGTAGGAGGCGAAGAGGTAGTAGTACCCGTTCCGCTTGACGATGTACGGGGCCTCGACGGCCTTGGTGCCGGTCGGCCGGGAGGCGAGGGAGCGGCGGGCGGTGTCGGAGGCGTGCTGCTTCCCGGTGGACGGGTCGAGCCGGATCATCTTGATGCCGGTCCACCAACTGCCGAAGGACAGCCACCACTTGCCGTCGTCGTCGACGAAGAGGTTCGGGTCGATGGCGTTGTGGTCGCTGGACGCGTTCGACGCGTGGACGATGCCGTAGTCGCTCCAGCTGCCGGGCTGCCCGGTGGTGGACCCGGCGAGCCCGATGGCGGACGTGTTGGAGCCGAACGACGAGACGGAGTAGTACATCAGGTACTTGCCGCCGTGGTAGGAGATGTCGGGCGCCCACGCCTCCGGGACGGAGGAGTAGCGCGACCACCAGGCGGGCCGGGACCCGAAGGCGTCCGCGCCGGCGGCGAAGGCGGTGCGGTCGGCGGAGGTCTTGCTGCTGACGCCGCCGCCGGTGGCGTAGAGCTGGTACTGCCCGGACGCGGTGCGGATCATCGTCGGGTCGTGCGTGACGACGGAGCCGGTGACCCGGCCCGGGCCCGGGTAGGCCGACGCCGTGGTGGGGACGAGGGCGAGCAGGGCGGCGGCGGGGAGAGCGAGGAGTGCGGCTCTGCGACTCATGGGGGCGCTCCTGATTCCGTGGGGTCGGTCGATCGCTCCCTGTTCCTTGTTCCGTATCTCGAACAGCGATCGCCTTTTCGGACGGGAACGTAGAATCGAACCCCTTGCGCGTCAATGGTCCGCGCGGCAACGGCAACCAACGTCCGGAAAACACCCCGGGCCCCAGATGACACATCGGTGAATTCCTGACGCCTGGTCAGCACTGGTGTTCCGAGGGGCACTCCGGCCCCGACAACATGGCCTCCCCATCCATGTGCGTCCTGTCGCGGGAGTCGGAGTCGGGTCATGAACGGTGTCTCGTGGGAGTCGGTGATCGCCGTACTCGGCCTCGCCGTGCCCGTAATCGCCGCCCTGTGGGAGTTCTTCCTGGCGGGCCGCAAGCGGCTCGGCTACCGCGTCCAGATGGACACCAGCGTCCGGGACTCACGCACCTCCACCGGACCGGTGGCCGGGGCGCTGCGGCGCATGCAATGGGACGGCGTCAACCTGAGGGACCCGTCGGTCGTCCTGCTGCGCATCGAGAACATCGGCTGGAGCCCGATCGTCGAGGAGGACTACGTCGCCCCCGTGGACGACCCGGTGGGCGTACGCGCGGCGTTCCCGGGCCGCCGCGTGGTCGGCATGGTCGTGACGGAGTGCAGCCACCCCGCGCTGCGCGACTTCTTCCGGGCGGGCACGCCGGGCCTCGGGGCGGACGACGGTGTCATCACGCTGCCCAAGGTGAAGCTCAACCGCCGTGCGCACTACAAGGTGCTGGCGGTCCTGGACCGGCTCCCCGGCACCCCCGGGGACGACGACCTGCCCGAGCCGGAGATCGCCGCGGGCGTCGTCGGAGGGGTGCGCGGCGGGACCGTCAAGAAGACCGAGTACTACCCCTTCGCCTCCCGTCCGGTCCGCTGGCTGCTCGCCCTGCTGGTACTGGTGAGCACGGCCCAGTCCGTGTCCACCTTCGCCCGGGACGACGACGCCCGGGCCGCGCCGCTGGACTGCGCCGAGGGGACGCTGCACCTGTCCGGTTCCACCGCGTTCCGGCCGGTGCTGGAGCGTGCCGCCCGGCAGTACGTGAAGACCTGCACCGGCGCCCGCATCCCGCTCACCGACACCTCCTTCAAGGGGAGCGTCCCGGGCCTGGACGCCCTCGCCTCGGCGGGCGCCGAGGCCGCGCCGAAGGACGGGCAGGGCCTGGGCGACCGGCTCGCGTTCAGCGACGGCCCCAAGTCCGACGGCCGCCCGCAACTGCTGCCCAGACCGGTCGCCCTGTCCCTGTTCACCCTGGTGGTCGACAAGGACGCCGGGGTCCGGGACCTGTCGCTGGAGCAGGTCAGGCGGATCTACGCCGGAGAGATCACCAACTGGAGCGAGGTCAGGGGCAACGACCTGCCCATCCAGCTCGTCAGCCGCAATCCGGGCTCCGGCACCCGCACCACGCTCCAGGAGCAGGTCCTGAACGGCAAGCCGCTGCTCGCAACCACGGCCAACGACTGCACGAGCCTGGACGCCAGGAGGCCGGGCCGCTGCGAGGTCGGCGACACCCCCGGCCTGCTCGACACCGTGGCCTCGGTCCCCGGCGCCCTCGGCCACAGCGAGGTCGGCGCCGCCACCGCCCGCGACGACGTCCGGACCGTTCGCATCGACGGCTACCCGGCGACGCTGGAGGGCGCCGACGAGGGCGCCTACCCCTACTGGCAGACGGAGATCGCCTACACCTACGGCGAACCCCCGGCGGACTCGATCGCCGCGGGCTTCCTGCGCTACCTCGCCGACGAGGTCGGCAAGGACGTCATCCGCTCCCAGGGCCACCGCCCCTGCGCCGAACTCGACAAGCCCCTGCGGTGCCGGCCGAGCGGCTCGTGACCGGTCCCCCGCGGGGCGCCGGGGCCCGCTGAGCCGGGGCGGGGGCGGGAGCGGGGGCGAGCAAGGCGGTGGATCGGGCGAACGCGCGACATGCATGTCATGTTCAGGACATACGCGGTCGCATCGTATGCACGGCGACCGGACGCGCACCAGGTCGCACTTCGGCCATTTACCGCATCACCGCTCCGGTTGTGGAGAATGGCCCGGCGACACGGCGTCGGCCCCGGCGCGGCACCGGAGACGACGCGGCACCCGAAGTACGGCAACAGGAGAGGCTCCCTTGGAGCTCAGCAGGCTCAGCAGACGAGCGTTCAGCGCCCTGGCGGGCACCACCGTCCTCGGTCTCGCGCTCGGCGGCAGCGTCAGCAGCCAGGCGCTGCCCGGCTCGGGCGCCCGCGGCCCCGTGCCCACCGGACCGCCGCCCGGCCCGCCCGGCGCCGACGGGGAACGCCACCACGTCGCCCTGGACCGGTACTCCCTGCTGGTCGACGGCAGACGCCTGGCGCTGTGGTCGGGCGAGCTGCACCCCTTCCGGCTGCCGAGCCCCTCCCTGTGGCGGGACGTGCTCCAGAAGATGCGGGCGTACGGCTACAACGCGGTCGGCGTCCGCCTCGCCTGGAACCAGCACTCCCCCGTCCCCGGCCGGTACGACTTCACCGGCGTCCGCGACCTGGACCTCTTCCTGCGCACGGCCGCCGAGACGCGGATGTACGTCGTCCTGGACCCCGGGCCGGTCATCGGCGCGGACGTGGACGCCGGCGGCCTGCCCGGCTGGCTGACGGCCACCGGGGCCGGTGCCGGGAGCGGCGATCCCGCCTACCGCCGCCACGCCGACGAGTGGCTGCGGCGCGTGAACGCCGTGGCCGCCCGGCACCTGTTCACCCGGGGCACCGGCACCGTCCTGCTCTACCGCGCCGACGCCCCGGTCCACGCCCACCTGCGCGACCGGCTCCGCGCCGACGGCATCGACGTCCCCCTCCTGCCCGCCGGCCGCCCCGCCGCCCGGGACGGCCGGGAGCGGCCCCGGGACGCCGCCGAGGTGCGGCGGGTCCGCCTCGCCCGGCTCGCGGACGGGGTCACGCCGCACGACACCGGCACCGCGTTCGGCGGCACCTCCTGGGGCTGGCTGTCCGCCCCCTCGGCGCCGACGCCCGCGTACGACCCCACCGCACCGATCGACGAGGCCCGCCGGCCCACGCCCCGGCTCGCCCCGCTCCACCAGCTCGGGCACCTGCTGCGCCACGTCCCCGACTTCACCCGGCTCGACGAGGCCCCCGGGGTCAGGGCCGCCGACGCCCGCCTGCGGGTACGGCACCTGGTCAACCCGGACACCGGCACCCACGCGTACGTCGTGCGCAACGACTCCGCCGCCGACGTCACCTCGACGCTGCCGATGGGCGGCACCGACGTCGAGGTCACCGTCCCCGCCCGGGACGCCCGGCTGTACGCGACCGGGCTGCACGTGGGCTCGGGCCGGAAGCTGGCGTACGCCACCGTGCAGCCGATGCTGACCATGAGCGCCGGACGGCTGGACATCGCCGCCTTCGTGGGCCGGGCCGGGGAGCAGGCGCACCTGGTGCTGGACTGCCCGCACGAGCCGTGGCCGACCCGGCTGGACGAGGAGGCGGCCTGGGCGTACGACCACGGGAAGCTGCACGTCACCGTGCCGCTCGCGGAGAACCGGCTGACCCGGGTCCGGATCCGCAGCGGCGAGTCCGACCGCACCACCCTGCTGCTCTTCGCCGACGACGCCGCCTCGCTGCGGCTGTGGCCGTACGAGACCCCCTCGGGCCGGGTCCTCGTGCACGGCCCGGCCCTGCTGCGCGACGTCGCCCTGGACGGCGCCACGATCCGGCTGACCGGTGACACCGTCGAGGAATGCGAGCTGGAGGTCTGGGCGCCGCGCGGCATCACCGACGTGACCTGGAACGGCGACGCGGTGAGCACGTCGGTCAGCCGCGCCCACAGCCTGCTGGCCACCTGGCGGCTGCCCGGCGTGCCCGAGCTGGTGCTGCCCGCGCTCGACGGCTGGCGGCGGCGCGCGGAGAACCCGGAGTCCGCGCCCGACTACGACGACTCGGGGTGGACGGTCGCCGACCGGCGGACCCCGCGCGGCACGACACCCGTGCCCGACGGGCAGCCCGTGCTCTTCGCCGACGACTACGGCTTCCACTACGGCGACGTCTGGTACCGGGGCCGGCTCACCGGCGCCGCGGGCCTGGAGTCGGTGTCCCTCGGCTGTGCCACGGGCGCGCGGGGGATGCTGATGGCCTGGCTGGACGGAGAGCCGCTGGGCACGCACCACATGGGCGGCGAGGACGACGGCACGGGCACGTGGACCGACACGGCCCGCCTTCGGCTGCCGGAGGATCTGCGCGGGGCGCGGCGCGCGCGGCCCGACCGGGGTGCCGCGGCCGTCCTGTCCGTCCTGGTCCGGCGCACGCAGCACGGCCAGGACGGGTACCGGGCGGCCCGCGGGCTGACGTCGGCCGCCTTCGAGGGCGCCGCCGCGCCCGAGGTGCGCTGGCGGATCCAGGGCGCGGCGGCCCCCGACCCGGTGCGCGGGCCGCTCAACCACGGCGGGCTGTACGGGGAGCGGTGGGGCTGGCACCTGCCCGGGTACGACGACGGCCGCTGGGAGGCCGTGTCCCTCCCCCCGAAGGACACGGCCTCCCCCGAGGCCGGGCGCCAGGGCGTCACCTGGTACCGGACCACCTTCCGGCTGGACGTGCCGCCGGACGTCGACGCCTCGGTCGGGCTGGTGCTGGACGACGCCCCGGGCGACGACCACCGCGTCCAGGTCTTCCTCAACGGCTGGAACATGGGCGAGCACGTGGCCGGCCGCACCGGCGGGCCGAGCACCTTCGTCCTGCCGGGCGGCATCCTGCGCACCCGCGCCGCCGCCAACACCCTGGCCCTCGCGGTCCTGTCCGGCCCCGGGACGCCCCCGGCACCGGGGACGGTACGGCTGGAGCTGCTGGGCAGCGCGGCCGGAGGGGTGCCGGTGGCACCGGTCGCCTCTCCCGGCCCGCGCCGCCGCTGAGCCGGCCGGGGGTCAGCGCAGCCGGATCACGTTCCAGGACAGCGGCTCCAGTACGGCGCTCAGTCCGCCGTCCCGCAGCGTCGTGCCCTCGACCTGATGCGGGAGGACCCGCTCGGGCTCGGCGAGCGTGTTGCGGGCGTCCGGGTCGGCGTCCGCGAGGGCGCTGTGCTCGACGACCTCGGTCAGTTCCAGGCCGCTGAGGGCGACGTCGAGCGGCAGGGGCTCGGTGCGGGAGCGGTTGACGGCGAAGACGGTGACCGAGCCGTCCTCGGCGCGCACGGCGGTGGCGTGCAGCAGGTCGGTCTCGCCGTACTTCTTCGTCTCGTACGTCGGGGAGTCCACCCGGACGTCGAGGACCTCGCCGCGCCCGTACCTGGACGCCTGGGCGAAGGGGAAGAAGGTCGTCTGGCGCCAGGCGGGGCCGCCGGGCTCGGTCATGATCGGGGCGATGACGTTGACGAGCTGGGCGAGGCAGGCCACGGTGACGCGGTCGGCGTGGCGGAGCAGGGCGATCAGGAGCGAGCCGAAGACGACCGCGTCCATGACGCTGTAGTTGTCCTCCAGCAGGCGGGGCGCCTCGGGCCAGTCCAGGGCGCTGACCTCGGCCTGGGTCTTAGCCATGTACCAGACGTTCCACTCGTCGAAGGAGAGGTTGATCCTCTTCTCGGATTTCAGGCGGGCGCCGATGTGGTCGCAGGTGGCGACGACGTTCTCGATGAACGACTCCATGTCCACGGCGGAGGCGAGGAAGGAGTCGACGTCACCGTCGTGCGGTTCGTAGTAGGCGTGCAGGGAGATGTGGTCGACCAGGTCGTACGTCTCCTGGAGGACCGTCGCCTCCCACTCGGCGAAGGTCTCCATCGACTGGCCGGAGGAGCCGCAGGCGACGAGTTCCAGGTCCGGGTCGATCTGGCGCATGGCGCGGGCGGTCTCGGCGGCGAGGCGGCCGTACTCCTCGGCGGTCTTGTGGCCGGTCTGCCAGGGGCCGTCCATCTCGTTGCCCAGGCACCACAGGCGGATGCCGAAGGGGTCCTTGTCGCCGTGCTCGGCGCGCAGGTCGGACAGGGCGGTGCCGGAGGGGTGGTTGGCGTACTCCTGGAGTTCCAGGGCCTCGGCCACGCCCCGGGTGCCGAGGTTGACCGCCATCATGGGCTCGGCCTGGGGGCCGACCTTCTTGAGGAAGGCGATGTACTCGGACAGGCCGAAGCGGTTGGTCTCCGTGGAGCGCCAGGCGAGGTCGAGGCGGCGCGGGCGGTCCTCCACCGGACCGACCGAGTCCTCCCACTTGTAGCCGGAGACGAAGTTGCCGCCGGGGTAGCGGACGGCGGTCACGCCGAGTTCGCGGACCAGGTCCAGCACGTCGGTCCGTATGCCGTCGGCGTCGGCGCTGGGGTGGCCGGGTTCGAAGATGCCGGTGTACACGCAGCGGCCGAGGTGCTCCACGAAGGAGCCGAACAGCCGGGGGTTGACGTCGCCGACGGTGAAGGCGGGGTCGAGGGTGAAGCGGGCGGTGCGCATCTTTTCCTTTCGAGGGGGGTCGTACGGTGTCCGCGGGTTCACTGGCCGGCGAGGCCCGTGTGCGCCACGCCCGCCACGATCTGGCGCTGGAAGAAGACGAAGACGACGATCAGCGGCAGGCCCGCCATGAGGCCGCCGGCCATGAGCTGGGCCCACTGGATGCCGTAGGAGTTCATGACGGTCGCGATGCCGTTCGGCATGGTCATCAGGTCGGGGTTGTTGGTGACCATGTAGGGCCACAGGAAGTTGTTCCACGAGCTGATGAAGGTGAAGATGCCGACGGCCGCGAGCGAGGGGCGGGAGAGCGGCACGATGATCGTGAAGAAGACGCGCCAGCGGCCGGCGCCGTCGATGAAGGCGGCCTCCTCCAGTTCGCGCGGGACGCCCTGGAAGAACTTGTAGAGGATGTAGACCATCGCGGCGGGCGCGCACTGCGGCAGGATCATGCCCCAGTACGTGTCGACCATCCCCATCTGCTGGACGGTCGTGAACAGGGGGACGCCCAGCACGGCCGGGGAGATCATCAGGCCGGCCATCACCACGCCCATCAGGACGGACTTGCCCCGGAACTCGGTGCGGGCGAAGCCGTAGCCGGCCAGGGCGCTCACCACCAGCACGACCGTCGTCACGCACACCGAGACGACCAGGGAGTTGACGAACCAGTTGGTGATGTTGCCGGTCTCGAACAGGGCCGTCCACGCCTGGCCCGTCCAGTCCTCGGGCAGCCAGTGCGTCGGCACCTCGACGGCCTCGGTCTCCGACTTGAGCGAGGTGAACAGGGCCCAGGCGAGCGGGGCGAGGAAGACCGCGGAGACGGCCGTGCCCAGGAGGGTGAGCACGATCTGACCGGGTGACCAGGCCCGGCGGGTCCGGGTGGGCGTCGGCGCTGCGGCGGTGGTCATCGGCCGCCCTCCTCACGGTTGCGCAGCAGCCACATCCGGGCGAGGGCGACGGCCGCGATGAGCACGAAGAAGATGATGGAGATCGCGGAGGCGTAGCCCACGCGGTAGCTGGTGAAGCCCTGTTCGAGGGTGTACTGCACGAAGGTGCGGGTGGATTCCTCGGGGCCCGGCGTGAAGTCCTGCATCACCACGGCCTGGTCGAAGACCTGGAGCGAGGCGAGGATCTGCAGGGCGACGACGAGGCCGGTGATGTTGCGCAGCATCGGCAGCGTGATGTGGAGCATGCGGTGCCAGGCGTTCGCGCCGTCCAGCTTGGCGGCCTCGTACAGGTGGGCGGGGATGCCCTGGAGGGCGGCGAGGTAGAGCAGGAAGCTGAAGCCGACCGTCCACCACAGGGTGGTGATGACGACCGCGAGCAGGGCGTACGACTTGTCGGTCAGCCACGGGGTTTCGAGGCCGAAGACGTGGTTGACCATGCCGGTGCCGGGGTTGAAAAGCCACTGCCACAGGTTGGCGGCGACGGTGGACGGCAGCAGGAACGGCAGGAAGAAGCAGAGCCGCCACAGCCACTTGCCGCGCTCGATGTGGTGGGCGAGCAGCGCGAGGAGGAGGGCGAGGACCGTGATGCAGGGCACCACGAGCAGCGTGAAGTACGCGCTGTGGCCGAGCGCGTCCCACATCACGGGGTCCTGGAGGGCCTCGCGGTAGTTGTCCAGGCCGACGAAGCTCGCGCTGTCGCCGGAGATGTTGGCGTCGGTGAAGGAGAGGTAGAGGCCGCGCAGCAGGGGCCAGATCACGAAGAGCGCGAACAGGGCGAGGAAGGGGGCGACGAACCAGCCGCCGTGCTGGAAGCCCTGCCTGCGGCGGACGGTGGCGCCGGCCGCGGCGGTCCTCGCGCGGGCGGGGCGGACGATCGTCTCGGCGCTGGTCGTCGTCACGCGGCCGCACCTCCCTGCGCGGCGGTCATGCCGTCCATGGGGTTCTTCGTGCCGAGCAGGTCGGTGAGCGCGCCCTTCATGCGGCGGGCGGCGGCCTCCGGCTTCGCCGAGCCCGTCGTCGAGGCGACGACGGTCGGGCCGACGCGCTGGGCGAGGATGCCGGTGGAGCCGGCGAACCACACCTTGGGCTCGGTGGCCTGGTGGTCCATCGCCCCGGCGTACTCGCTCTGCGGCTTCAGCGCCTTGTACGCGGCCGTGGACAGGGTCGGCGTGTAGGCGGGGATGTGTCCGCCGGCCGCCCACTGCCGGGCGTGCCTGACGACGTAGGCGGCCAGCCGGTGCGCGGCCTCGTCGGCGGCGCCGCCGCGGCCCGCCTGGTGCGGCAGGACGAAGGCGTGCGACTCGGCGTGGGTGGCCTGCCGGCCGAAGACGGGCGGCAGCGGGGCCGCGCCGTAGTCGAGCTTCGCGCCGGAGAAGACCGGCACCGACCAGTTGCCCTCCCAGGCGAAGGGGGAGCCGTTGACGAACTGCTCGGCGCCCGCGCCGCCGCCGAAGCCGGGGTCGGCGTAGCCGTCGGTGATGTGCCGGCGCAGGAACTCCAGGACCTGGGCGGCCTTGTCGGTGTCGAAGGTGACCTCGGTGTTCCCGGCGTCGAACCAGGTGCCGCCGAGCTGGGTGTAGAAGGCGACGAAGAACCACCACTGGAAGTTCTGGTCGTTGTGCCAGAAGCCGATGGTCTGCAGGCCCTTCTTCGTGGCCTTGCGGGCCTCCTTGAGCACGTCGAACCACTCGTCGGGGGAGGTGACCGGGACCATCCGGCCGTCGGCGCCGAGCAGGCCCGCCTTCTTCAGCACGTCCTTGCGGTAGAAGCAGAGCTGGACGTGGATGTCGAGCGGCAGGGCGTACAGCTTGCCGTCGACGACGGCGCGCTTCCACAGCTCGGGGTTGAAGTCCGCCTCCTTCACGCCGTACTCGGCGAGCAGGCCGGTGTCCCAGGGGTCCAGGAGGCGGCCGGGCGAGAAGCCGGTGACCCGGCCCAGGTGCATGACGCCGAGGTCGGGCGCCCGGTTGCCGGCGGCCGCCATGGCGAGCTTGGTGTAGAAGGGGCTGCCCCACTGGAGGGTGGAGTCCTTCACGTCGATGCCGGGATGCTCCTTCCGGAAGGCGTCCAGCATCGCGATCATGTTGTATCCGTCGCCGCCGCTGAAGAGGTTCCAGTAGCTCACGCGGGTGTCCGAACCGGAGGCGAGCGCGTCGGCTCCGGTCCCGAGCGCCGCGAAGCCGAAGCTCCCGGCGACCGTCAGTCCGCCCGTCGCGGCGAGCAGTTGCCTGCGATTCAGGCCAGGTCGTCCCATGCCCTGCCCCATCTGTGCTCAGAATTGCTCAGAATGTGTTCGAGATTTCGACTCTCGCTCGTAACTTCGAACGGGACCGTAGGTGGGCCGCGCGTGCGCGTCAATGGTTCGGACAAGAACTCGGGGCGGGGACTTTTCGCGGACGGCCGGCCCGGCACATGAACTGGCCCGGACGGCCCCGGTCTTGGCATGCTGCACTGGTGACCGAGCGACGCCCAGGGGAACAGGGAGACAGCGGTGCGTACCAGGAAGGAGATGCGTCGTCTCGCTGACGCCCTCATCGACCCCATCCGAGTGCCGGTCCCGGCGGAGCCCGAGGTGCTGTTCGAGGCGCTCGTCGCCTCCGTCAGCGCCTGGCGGGGACGCGAGGTGCTCGTCCACCGGGCCGCCTTCCCGCCGCACACCGCGAGCGGACTGTGGCTGGAGCGCGAACACCACGACGACGTGGTCGTGGACGAGCGCGCCGCCGTGTGGCACCAGATCGTGATCCTCTGCCACGAGGTCTGGCACATGAGCCGCCGGCAGGCGGACGCCGACCCGGCCGGCGGGCGGCCGGTCGCCGCGCGCACCGACTTCTCCCTGGCCGAGGAGCAGGAGGCGGACCGCTTCGGCATGCTGATGGGCCGCCGGCTGCGCACCTGGCTGGAGGCGTCCACCGACTCGGTGTTCGCCGCGGAGGGCGGCGACCCCGACGACCCCCAGGACCTCGCCGGCCGCATCGGCGCCGCGCTCAACTACCGCGGGACCACGAGATGAACGGCCTGATCAACTACGTCAGCTGCGCGGTGCTGTGGCTCGGCCTGCTCGCGAAGGCCCCCGACCTGCTGCGCCACCGGCACGACCCGTATCTGCGGTCCCTGTGCGCGGTACTGGGGCTGGCCGGCCTCTGCTTCCTGCTCGGCGCCCCGCCGACGGTCGGCGCCGTCAACCGGCTCAGCGGCGTCCCCAACCTCGCGGCCCCGCTCACCTACGCGGCGATCACCGGGTACTGCGCCGCCTCCCAGGTGCTCGTCGTGCACTGGCGCGGCGGCCCCCGGGTGCGGCGCACGGCACGCCGCTGGATGACCGCCTACGCCGGTGTCGTCCTGGGCGTCGCGGTGCTCTTCGTCCTCGGTGACGCGCCCGTGGAACGTCGTACCGACCTGGACACGTACTACGCGGCGACCCCGTTCCTCGCCCAGATGATCGTGCTGTACCTGGTCGCGCACCTCACCGCGGTGACCGTCACCGCGGTGTCGTCGCTGCGCTGGGCGGGCCGGGTGCGGGGCGGGCTGCGGGTGGGCCTGACCCTGCTCGGCACCGGGGCGCTGTGCGGCGCCGGGTACAGCGTCGCCAAGCTCGTCGCGGTGGGCGGCCACTGGTCCGGACGCGACTGGTCGGCGCTCGGCACCGCCGTCGCCCCGGCCGCCGCCGGGCTCGGTGCCCTGCTCACGGTCGTCGGGGTGCTGGTCCCGCTCGTGGTGCCCCGGGCCGCCGAGTGGCGGCGGGCGCGGCGGACGTACACGCGGCTCGCGCCCCTGGAACGGGCCCTGGACGACCTGCTCACCCGCCGGCGGCAGCGGCTGCCCCGGCCCCGGTTCGCCTCGCCCACGACCCGCCTGGTGTGGCGCCAGACGAGCATCCACAACGCGCTGGGCCACCTGGACGCCTACTTCGACCGGGACCTGTACGACCGCACCCGCACCGGCGTGCTGACGGCGACGGGCGATCCGGAGCGGGCCGAGGCCGCCGCCTGGGCCGCGGTGATCACCGCCGCGGCCCGGCACGAGGCGGACCCGCGCGGGCCCCTGCAGCCCGGCACCGGCACCGGGCCGCGCCTCGACCGGGTACCGGGCCCGGCCGCCCTCGGCCGGATCGCCGACGTACTGGCCGGCCCCGCGCCGGTGCCGGCCGCCCATGCCGTACCGAGCGGCCGGACCCCGGCGGGCGCCGCGTGAGGCGGACCGCCGGCGAGGGGAGCCGGCCGGTATGAGCCTCGTCGTGTACCTCGCGGCCCTCGTGTTCGGGATGACCTCCGTCCTGCTGTTCCGCCGCCCGCGCACGGCCCTGCGCAACCCGCTGACCGTGTCCACCTGCGCGGCGATCGTCCTGGGCGCCCTGGTCTTCGTCTGCGCCGCCCCGGCCACCCTCGCCACCGTCAACGACCTCACCGGCGTCCCCAACTTCGGGGCCCCGCTGACCTACGGGATGCTCTCCGCGTACAGCTGCGCCGTGCTCGTGCTGCTGATCAACTGGCGGGGCGGCTCCCGCGCGCGGGTGCGGCGCCTGGTGCTGCGCGCCATGGCCGCCTACGGGCTGCTGGTGGTCGCCATCGTGGTGCTGTTCGCGCTCGCCGACGCGGACACGGAGCGGCTGACCGACCTCGACACGTACTACGCCGGCACCCCGTTCATGCGGGAGATGATCCTGCTCTACCTGCTCGGGCACACCGCGGCGATGCTGGTGATGTGCGCGGTCTGCGTCAAGTGGGGCCGCGAGGTGGGCGGCCTGCTGCGGACCGGGCTGCGGCTGATCCTGCTGGGGGCGCTGCTGGACGTGGTGGGTTTCCAGCTGACCAAGTACGCGGCGATCGGGGCCCGTTGGACGGGCCACGACCTCGACTTCCTCTCCACCACCGTCGCCCCGCCGATGGCCTCGCTGGCCGCGCTGCTGTGTTCGGCCGGGTTCGCGCTGCCGCGGCTGCTGCCGCCCGTGCTCGCCCACTGGCGGGGGCTGGGCGACTACCGGCGGCTGGAGCCGCTGTGGTCGCTGGTGGAGCCGGTGTCCACCGCACCCGCTCCCCCGACCGGCTGGTGGCAGCTCCCGCAGGCCCGGCTCCAGTGGCGCGAGGTGTCCATCCACGACGCCCTGCTCACGCTGGCACCGTACTTCGACCACCGGGTCCGTGAGCGGGTGCGGGACCGCGCGCTGCACGCGGGCCGCTCCCCCCACGAGGCCCGGCTGGCGGCGGAGGCGGCCATGCTCGCCGACGCCGCGCGCCGGGCCGCCGCCCGCGAGGAACCGCCCGGAGCCACCGGTACGTACCGGCTGCACGCCACCGAGGTACTGGGCCCGAGCGGGCTGGTGGAACTGGCGCAGGCGCTTCAGCGCCCGGCCCCCCGCACCGCCGCGTCCGACAGCGCGGCGCCGCGTTCCCTGACCGAGACCCTGGCCGATCCCGAGGAGCCCCATGTCGCGTAGAGCTGTCGTCGTCGGTGCCGGCCTGGCCGGGACACTGTCCGCGGCCGTCCTGTCCGCCGCGGGGGTGGACGAGGTGATCGTGCTGGACCGGGACGAGCTGCCCGGGGGGCCGGAGCACCGCCGTGGGCTGCCGCAGGGACGGCACGCGCATCTGCTCATGGCCGGCGGGCTGGACGTCATGGAGGAGCTGGTGCCGGGCGGGAGCCTGCGGGCGCGGCTGCTCGACGCCGGGGCCCACGAGATGTCCCTCAGCTCGGGCATGCTGGCCCGCACGCCCGAGGGCTGGCTGCGGCGCTGGCGGCGGGAGGGCCCCGTCATGGTCACCTGCACCCGGGCGCTGCTGGACTGGACGGTCCGGGACGCGGTCGTGGCGCACTGCCCGGTCGAGGTGCGCAGGGCGACGGCGGTCGGGCTGACCGGGTCCGCGGGCCGGGTGCGGGGGGTGCGGATCACGGAGCCCGGCGGGGACACGGACCTGGACGCCGACCTGGTCGTCGACGCGAGCGGACGCGGGACGCGGATCGTCTCCTGGCTGGACGGGCTCGGGCTGTCCGGCGTCCGGGAGCGGACCGTGGACTCGGGCCTCGTCAACGCCTCCCGCTTCTACCGGGTGCCGGAAGGCGCGGAGCGCTTTCCGCTGACGGTCGTGCAGGCCAACCCCTACGTGTCCCGGCCGGGCCGGAGCGCGATGGTCATGCCGGTCGAGGGGGGCCGCTGGCTGGTGAGCTGCGGCGGCTCGCGCGGCGGTGAGCCGCCGGCCGACCCGGACGGCTTCCTGCGGTACGCGCTCGGCCTGCCGGACCCGATCGTGGGGCGGCTGATCTCCGGCGCGGAGCCGCTCACCGACGTGCACGTGAGCCGGTCCACCAGCAACGTGCGGCGGTACCTGGAGAAGGCTCCGCGCTGGCCGGAGGGCCTCGTGGTCCTCGGGGACGCGCTGGCCACGTTCAACCCGGCGTACGGGCAGGGCATGTCGGTGGCGGCGTTCGGCGCGCGGGTGCTCCGCCGGGAGCTGGAGCGGGCCCAGGACCCCGCCGCGCCCGGCCTCGCCCGGCGGGTGGTGCGGGGCGCGGCGCGCTCGGTGGACGCGGCGTGGTCCATGGCCGTCGGCCAGGACGTCCTGTACCCGGGAGTGCGCGGCGGGCGGCCGGGCGTCGCCGACCGCGTCGCCACGGCGTACACGCGGCGCATGACGAGGGCGGCCACGGGGTCCTACGCGGCGGCCTCGGCACTCTGGGACGTCACCAGCATGCGTACTCCCGCGACCCGCATGTTCCGCCCCGACGCGCTCCTGGCCGCCCTCACCGGCCCCCCGCTCCCCCCGCCGGCCGACGCCCCGCTGACCGAGGGCGAGCGGAAGGTACTGCGCGGGCTCGACCGCACGGGGGCATGAGCCGGAGGGGGGCGTGAGCCGGAGGGGAGCCGGGGCGTCCTGGGTGGTCAGCCCGCGAACGCCGGCTGGGGCACCCCCCGGCCCGCGTCCGGGAGGACCAGGACCGAGCCCGCCAGCGGGTGCGGGGCCGGCAGGCCCACCCGGGCCGTGGTGACGTACAGGTCCCTCAGGCCCGGCCCGCCGAACGTGCAGGCGGTGACGCGCGGGACCGGCAGGGGGATCACCCGGTCCAGGTTCCCGGACGGGGTGTAGCGACGGACCGCGCCGCCGTCCCACAGGGCGACCCACACGCAGCCCTCGGCGTCCACGCACAGGCCGTCCGGGAAACCGGCGCCCTCCTCGACCGTGGCCAGGGCCCGGCGGCCCGAGACGCGGCCGTCACCGGGCGCGACGTCGAAGACGTCGATGCGGCGGGTCGGTGTGTCGACGTAGTACATCAGCCGGCCGTCGGGACTCCAGCCGGTGCCGTTGCTCACCGTCACGTCGTCCAGCACCGGGGTCACCGTGCCGTCCCCGGCGACCCGGGACAGCGTGCCGCCGCCGGGCGCCTCGTCGTAGCGCATGGTGCCGGCCCACAGCGCGCCGTCGGGGGCGACGGCGGCGTCGTTGGCGCGGCGGCCGGGGACGGGCTCCCGGTGCAGCCAGCGGAAGGTGTCGTCGGGGTCGAGCAGGCCGATCCCGTCCCGCAGGTTGAGGACGAGGCCGCCGCCCGCGCGGGGCTTCACGGCGCCCACGTGCTGCTCGGTGCGGCGGACCGTGCGCCGGCCGGTCGCCGGGTCGTAGGTGTGGACGCGGGAGTTCAGGACGTCGATCCACAGCAGGCGGCCCGTCGCCGGGTCCCAGGTGGGGCCCTCGCCGAGGGCCGCTTCGGCCCGGACGGCCACCTCGTACGCCGTACCGGTGGCCGTCATGCCGCGCTCCGGTGGCCGAGGCGCTCGGAGAGGTCGGCGGCGCCCTTGACGGCGAGCTGCTCCAGTTCGGCGAGGCGCTCCTCGCTCCAGCGGATCATGGGCACGGAGATGGACAGCGCGGCCACGACCCGGCCGGTGCGGTCGCGGACCGGGGCGGCCACGCAGGAGACGTCCGGGTTGGACTCGCGGTTCTCCACGGCGACGCCGCGCTCCCGGATTCCGGCGAGGGTCTCGCGCAGGGCGGCCGGGTCGGTGATGCTGTTCGGGGTCATCGCGGCCAGCGCGGTGCCGTCCGGGAAGCGGGCGGCCAGCTCCGGCTCCGGGAGGGAGGCCAGCAGCATCTTGCCGACGGACGTGCAGTGGGCGGGCAGTTTGCGGCCGGCCGCCGACACCATGCGCACGGCGTGCGTGGAGTCGACCTTGGCGATGTAGATGACGTCGGTGTCCTCCAGGATCGCCACGTGCACCGTCTCGTCGCAGGTCTCGGCGACGGTCCGGGCGACCTGCTGGCCCTCGGCGGCGAGGTCGAGGTGCTCGGCGTAGCGGGCACCGAGCTGGTACGGGCGCACGCCGAGCCGGTACCGTCCGGGCTGCCCGGTCACGGGGACGATGTACTTGCGGGCGGCGAGCGTGGTGACCAGCTCGTGCACGGTGGTGCGCGGCAACTGGAGCCGGCGCACGATGTCGGGGGCGGAGAGCGTGCCGTCCCCGTCCAGGAAGAGCTCCAGTATGTCGAGAGCCCGGGTCACGGCTGGTACGAGACGCCCCATGTCCGGCCCCCTCCCTGTCTGTGTTCGAGATTTCAACAAGCGGTCGGAATAGCGAACACAGGCTACTCACATCGCGTTTGCCGGGGCAATGGGCGAGCGCCCCCGCGATGCTCGCCCTCACCATGGGCCACGATGGTCCCCATGCCCACCGGACAGCGGCCCGCCGCCCCCTTCACCCCGCGCGACTTCCAGCTGGTGCTGCTGCGCCGCATGGCCGACCACAACCCCGGCCCGGTGGAGGACGCCCGCAGGGAACTGGGCGCCTCCCTCACGGACATGCGCGAGGCCAACAGGCGCTGGCAGGCGATGCTCCGCTCCCCGCGCTCCCGCTCGGCGGCCTCCCGGTACCGCTCGGTCCTGGGCGAGCCCGAGTCGGCGGCGCCCCGCAGGGTCGGCGACCTGGAGTGCGAGGCCCGGCAGTGGCGGCTGCCCCTCTGGCCGGACCTGCGCTTCGAGGTGCTCGTCGCCGACAAGGGCGTGGTCTGGAACGAGTGGCTGGTCCGTGCCCCCGGCGCCGAGGGGCCACGGCTGCGCACGCTGGAGGACCTGACGCCCTGGTCCTGCACGGTCGACGAGGCGGCCCGCGCCTTCGCTCCCGCCCGCCCGCTCCAGGGCTCGGCCCCCACCCGCTGGGGGCTGGCCTTCACCGCGCCCGACGCGCGGGGCGAACGGCACGAGGTGGTCGCGGAGTTCACGTGGGGCCTGCTCCAGCGCACGGCGGTCGACGCCCGCTGAACCGACGGCCCCAATGACCCGCCGGCCCTACCGACCCGCCGCGTCGAGCACCGCCTCCACCACCCGCGGCACCGACCGCTCGTGCAGCCACAGGAACAGGTTCGGCTCGACCAGTTCCAGCTCCATCACCAGCGGCTCCCCGCCCTCCCCGGCCACCAGGTCGACGCGGGCGTACAGCAGTTCCGGGCCGTCCGGCACGGCGGCCAGGGCGCTCTCGGCGACGGCGAGTTCGGCCGCGGTCGGGGTCCAGGGCTCCAGCCCCGGATGCGCGACCTTGCGCGCGTCGTACGGCGTCCCGGGCGTCAGGACAGCGCCCTTGCGGCTCGCGTGCAGCGGGCGCCCGCCGACGAACTGCAGCGCCCGCTCGCCGGCGGTGTCGATGCCGCGCACGTACGGCTGGACCATCGCCGTGAAGCCCTCGGCGTGCATCCGCTCCACCTGCCGTACGGCGGTGGCGTGCTCGTCGGGCGTGTAGCGGGCGGCGAAGCGGGCGCCGGCGCCGGAGGCGGGCTTGACGACGTACTCGTGGTCGTCGGGGAGGCCGACCGGCTCGCCGGGGGCCGTGTAGCGGGTGGGGACGGTGGGCACCCCGGCCGCCACGAGGTCGCCGAGGTAGCGCTTGTCGGTGTTCCACCGCACGACGGGGGCCGGGTTGGCGAGCCGCGTGAGCTTGCCGCACTCCTCGGCCCACGCCGTGAACGCGTCCGCCCGCCAGCTGTAGTCCCAGGTGGAACGGATCACGGCGAGGTCGAAGGAGGCCCAGTCGACGCCGTCGTCGTCCCACACCTCGGCGGACGCCTCCGCGCCGGCCGCCTCCAGCGCCGCCACCAGCACCGGCAGGTCGCGGTCGACGCTGACCCGCGGCCCGGGTCGGCAGGTGACGAGGGCTATGCGGGGCCCGGTCACCGCTCCCCCTCCGGATCCCAGTCCAGCAGCCGGACCTTGGCGACCGTGCGGACGTGGCGGCGCATCGCGGTGGCGGCCTGCCGGGGCTGCCGGGCGGCGACGGCGTCGAGGATGTCCCGGTGCTGGGCCAGGGAGCGGCCGGGGCGGCCCGGCTGGCGCAGGGACTCGGTGCGGCTCTCGGCGATCTGGTGGGCGATGGAGCGCATGAACTCGGCGAGCAGGCTGCTGTGCGCCGCCGCCGTCACCGCCGCGTGGAACAGCCGGTCGCCCTCGACGCCGTGGCCGCCGCCCTCGATCTCCTCGGCCATCACGTCCAGCGCGGACCGCATCGCGGTCAGGTCGTCCTCCGTGCGGCGCTCGGCGGCGAGTTCGGCGAGCTTGGTCTCCAGCGCCTCGCGGGCCTCCAGGACGTCCGGGAGCCGTCGCCGGCGCTCGACCATGTCCTCCACGGGCTCGACGTCGAGGCTGTCGCGGACCAGGTACGTCCCGCCGCCGTGCCGTGCCTCCACCAGGCCCTGGACCTCCAGGACGACGATCGCCTGCTTCACCGAGGCGCGGCTGACGCCGAGGCGCTGGGCGAGGTCGCGTTCGGGCGGCAGCCGGTCGCCGGCCCGCAGGCCGCCGTCGGTGACGTACTGGCGCAGCCGCTCCAGCACCTGTTCGTACAGGCGCCGCTTGGTCATGGGGCGCAGGGCGTCGGTCACGGAGTCCCCCTCTCGCCGGGAGCGTAACACCGGGCAGCCAGTGGCCGAGTGGCTCAGCCAATTCCTGCGCGACCCCTTGACGCCGGACCGGGGCGGGCCCACGCTGACCGACCAACCCCACCGTCCAAGTGGCTCAGCCACTCGTCCACTCAGGCCAGCCCGTCGGGAGCCCCCGCATGTCCCCCGAACTCGTCTCGATCCTCGTCCTCGTCGTGGTGTTCGTCATCGCCACCACCCGTTCCGTCAACATGGGCGCGCTCGCCTTCGCCGCCGCCTTCGGGGTGGGCACGCTCGTCGCGGACCTCGACGCGGACGGCATCTTCGCCGGCTTCCCCGGCGACCTGTTCGTCGTCCTCGTCGGCGTCACCTACCTGTTCGCCATCGCCCGGGCCAACGGCACCACCGACTGGCTGGTGCACGCGTCGGTCCGGCTGGTGCGGGGGCGGGTGGCGCTGATCCCGTGGGTGATGTTCGCGCTGACCGGCGCGCTCACGGCGATCGGCGCGGTCAGCCCGGCCGCCGTCGCGATCGTCGCGCCGATCGCGCTGAGCTTCGCCACCCGGTACGCGATCAGCCCGCTGCTCATGGGCACGATGGTGGTGCACGGCGCGCAGGCCGGCGGCTTCTCCCCGATCAGCATCTACGGCTCGATCGTGAACGGCATCGTCGAGCGCGAGGGGCTGCCGGGCAGCGAGGTCACCCTCTTCCTCGCCTCGCTGATCGCCAACCTCCTCATCGCGGGCGTGCTGTTCGCGCTGTTCGGCGGGCGGAAGCTGTGGGCGCGGGGGTCGGTGGCACCGGAGGACGACGGCACCGTGCGCGAGGGGCCGGAGCCCACCGGTGCCGGCACGGCCACCGACGACGACCCCGGGGCCGGGTCCGGGGTCGGGTCCGGGGCCGGGTCCGCCGGCACCGCCCCCGCCGCGGTCGCCGTCCGCCCCGACCAGGCCGCCGACGCCGGCCCGCGCCTCACCCCCGCCCGCGTCGCCACCCTCACCGCCCTGGTCGCCCTCGTCGTGGCCGTCCTCGGCTTCGACCTGGACGCGGGACTGACCGCCGTCTCGCTCGCCGTCGTGCTGAGCACCGTCTGGCCGGACGACAGCCGCCGCGCGGTCGGCGAGATCGCCTGGTCCACGGTCCTGCTGATCTGCGGTGTCCTCACGTACGTCGGCGTCCTGGAGGAGATGGGCACCATCACGTGGGCCGGTGAGGGCGTCGGCGGCATCGGCGTCCCGCTGCTGGCCGCCGTACTGCTCTGCTACATCGGCGCCCTCGTGTCGGCCTTCGCCTCCTCCGTCGGGATCATGGGCGCGCTGATCCCGCTGGCGGTGCCGTTCCTCGCCCAGGGCGAGATCGGCGCGGTCGGCATGGTGGCGGCGCTCGCGGTGTCGGCGACGGTCGTGGACGTCAGCCCGTTCTCGACCAACGGCGCGCTGGTCCTGGCCGCGGCGCCGGAGGTGGACCGCGAGCGGTTCTTCCGGCAGCTGATGGTCTACGGGGGGATCGTGGTGGCGGTGGTGCCGGCGCTGGCCTGGCTGGTGCTGGTCGTGCCGGGTCTCGGGTAGGACCACGTGAGACGTCCGGTGGACGTGAGCGGCGGCCGCGACCGCCCCGCACCAGCCAGGATCAGTTCGCACCAGCCCGCCTCAACTCGTATCAGCCAAGGAGTACGACGCGTGTCACCTCTCTTCCCCGCCCTCACCGGCGCCCCGTCCGGCCGGCCCGCCCTGCGGTTCGGCGAGCGCTCACTGACGTACGCCGAACTGGCCGCCGCGGCGGGTGCCACGGCCGGACGGATCCGGGGCGCCGGACGGGTCGCCGTCTGGGCGGCACCGGCGATGGAGACGGCCGTCGCCGTGGTCGCGGCCCTGCTGGCCGGCGTTCCCGCCGTGCCGCTCAACCCCAAGTCCGGCGACAGGGAACTCGCGCACATCCTGTCCGACAGCGAGCCGTCGCTCGTCCTGGCACCCCCGGGCGCCGGACTCCCGCCCGCGCTGGACGCGCTGGAGCGGATCGACGTCGACGTGCGCGCCGCCGGTCCCGTCCCCGAGGACCACGCCGGTGACGAGGACGCCGCCCTCGTCGTCTACACCTCCGGCACCACCGGCCCGCCCAAGGGCGCCGTCCTCCCCCGGCGCGCACTGGCGACGACCCTGGACGCGCTCGCCGACGCCTGGCGGTGGACCGGCGACGACGTGCTGGTGCACGGGCTGCCGCTGTTCCACGTGCACGGCCTGGTGCTCGGCGTCCTCGGCCCGCTGCGGCGCGGCGGATCGGTGCGGCACCTGGGCAGGTTCTCCGCCGAGGGCGCGGCGCGGGAGCTGAACGACGGCGCGACCATGCTGTTCGGGGTGCCGACGATGTACCACCGGATCGCGGAGGCCCTGCCGGACGACCCGGAGCTGGTGAAGGCGCTCGCCGGGGCCCGGCTGCTGGTGTCGGGGTCGGCCGCGCTGCCCGTGCACGACCACGAGCGGATCGCCGCCGCGACCGGGCGCCGGGTGATCGAGCGGTACGGCATGACCGAGACGCTGATGAACACCAGCGTGCGGGCGGACGGCGAGCCGCGCGCCGGGACGGTGGGCGTGCCGCTGCCGGGCGTGGAGCTGCGGCTGGTGGAGGAGGACGGCACACCGATCGCGGCGCTGGACGGGGAGAGCGTCGGCGAGATCCAGGTGCGCGGCCCGAACCTGTTCACCGAGTACCTGAACCGCCCGGACGCCACCGCCGCCGCCTTCACCGAGGACGGCTTCTTCCGCACCGGCGACATGGCGGTGCGCGACCCCGACGGGTACGTCCGCATCGTCGGCCGCAAGGCCACCGACCTGATCAAGAGCGGCGGTTACAAGATCGGTGCCGGCGAGATCGAGAACGCGCTCCTCGAACACCCCGGGGTGCGCGAGGCCGCCGTCACCGGGGAGCCCGACCCGGATCTCGGCGAGCGGATCGTGGCGTGGATCGTGCCGGCCGACCCCGCCTCGCCGCCCGCCCTCGACGTGCTGGCCGACCATGTCGCGGGCCGGCTCGCCCCGCACAAGCGGCCCCGGGTCCTCAGGCACCTCGACGCGCTCCCCCGCAACGACATGGGGAAGATCATGAAGCGGGCGCTGACCGATGGGTGAACGGCTGTCCGCGCGCGGGTTCCTCGCCCTGCTCACCGACGACTTCACCGAACTCCCGCACCCCGAGGGGTCGTCGCCGCCCGACGGGCCGCTCGGCTGGCAGGGCTACGACGCCGCCCGCGCCCGCGCCGCCGAACGCACCGGTGAGAGCGAGTCCGTGGTCTGCGGGACCGGGCACGTGGACGGCGTCCGGGCGGTGCTGCTCGCCTTCGAGTTCGGCTTCCTCGGCGGCTCGCTCGGCCGCGCGGCGGGCGACCGGCTGGTGGCGGCGTACGCCCACGCGCGCGAACACCGGCTGCCGGTCGTGCCGTTGGTCGCCACCGGCGGCAGCCGGATGCAGGAGGGGATGCTCGCGCTGACCCAGCTCCAGCGGGTGGCCCGGCAGTCCGCGCTCACCCGCGAGGCGGGGCTGGCGCAGATCGCCGTCCTGCGGGACCCGGCGACCGGCGGCGGCTGGGCCACCCTGGGCGCGGGCGCCGACGTGGTCCTCGCGCTGCCCGGCGCCCAGGTCGGCTTCGCCGGGTCCCGGGTCCGGCCGCCGGACGCCGACCCGGCGGCGTACACGGCCGAGGCGCAGGTGGCGGCGGGCAGCGCGGACGCCGTCGTGCCGGCCGGGGAGCTGCGGGCGACGCTGGGCCGGTGGCTGCGGCTGCTGACGGCCCCGTCGGGCGAACCGGCACCCGTGCCCGAGCCGCTGGGCGCGCGGGACCTGCCGGCCGACGGCTGGGACGCGGTCCGGCGGGCCCGCTCCCCGCGGCGCCCGCGCGCCCGGGCGTACCTGGACGCCTACTTCACCCACCGTGTGGCCCTGTCCGGCGACCGCTCGGGAGGCACCGACCCGGACGGCATGCTGTGCGGCTTCGGCGAGCACGCGGGGCGGACGGTCGCCTACGCGGCGCAGACGGGGACGGCGACCAGGCCCGCCGGGTTCCGCACCGCCACCCGGCTGGTCCGGCTCGCGGACCGGCTCGGCGTCCCGGTGCTGACCCTGGTGGACACGCCGGGCGCGGCGGGCGACGCGGAGGCGGAACGGCAGGGAGCGGGCGCGGCGATCGCCGGGCTGTTCGAGGCGGTGGCGTCGGCGCGTACGCCCGTGACCACGCTGGTGATCGGCGAGGGCGGTTCGGGCGGGGCGCTGGCGCTGGCCGCGCCCGGCCGCACCTGGGCCACGCCGGACAGCTACTTCTCGGTCATCGCGCCGGAGTCGGCGGCGGCGATCCTGAAGCGGCCGCCCGAGGAGGTGGAGGCGACGGCGGACCAACTGCGGCTCAGGCCACAGGACTTGGCGGAGCTGGGGGTGATCCGAACAGGCGATCAGTTGTTCCCTGGAACAGGTGATCGTCGCTCAGAAGAGCGTATGTGACTGCAGAGACCACAGATACTTACGTTGTGCGAGCGACGGGCTGCAGACCGTAGTCGACGCACATGTCCCAAGCAGTAGGTCCCACCCAGCACATCGCAAGGAGCTGCACGATCATGAACCTTCTCACCGACATCCTCGCCGGCCTCGTCCACTTCGTCGGCTGGCTGGTCTGACGGTCCGAGACGACCGGCGGCGCCGCCTCCCCGTCCCAGGGAGGCGGCGCCGCCCGCGTGTCAGCGCACGGTCACGGCACGCACGATCTCCTGGGTGACCGAGCCGCCCCGGTCGTCGCGCGCCGAGGCCCGCAGCGAGACGTGCCCGGCGTCGCGGGGCACGCTCAGCGTCCCGTGCCAGGACGCCTCCTCGCCCCCGCCGCGCAGCGCCACCCGCTGCCAGGTCCTCCCGTCGTCGTACGACACCTCCAGCGTGCCGCCGCCGATCGTCCCGGTGTCCGGGGCACCCGCCACGTACCGGGCGCCGAGCCCGACGCGCAGCTTCTTCCCGCCGCGCACCTCGCCCGCCAGGTCGGTGCCGACGTCGAAGGAGAGGTTGATGAGCGGGAGGTACGTCCAGCGGTCCTCCGGGGTGGCGGCCGAGCGGAACGTCCACTCGGCGCGGCCCTTCGTCGCCGGGGACCAGCGGCCGGCGTCGAGCGCGGTGTCGGTGACGAGCCGGTAGGTGTGCTCGTCGGCCGGCGCGTCCCACACGTAGGCGGCCGAACCCGGCCCCTGGTCGACCAGTTCCCCGTCCAGGTACACGGACGTGGTCTGCGTCATCCCGCTGCCCTCGCTCCACACGTCGCCGAAGCCGGTGTGGTCCGGGCCGGAGTCACCCCAGCCGGGGGCGTTGAACTGCATCCGGCCGCCCGCCCGCTGCTGCCCCCAGCCCAGACCGGTGCCGAGGTAGGGGTGCCACACCGGCTTGAACCAGTTCAGCTCCGAGCGCGCGCCGCCCTCGTAGCGGACCGTCCCGGACCGCTGCTCCAGCGCGCCGTCGGCGGTCGTCACGGACTCGTGCCACAGCTGGCCGGGTCCGGTCGAAACGTACTCGGTGCGCTCGGCCGGGAAGTCGATCCGCTCCTTGAAGCCGAGGCCGATCGGGAAGGCGTCGGTGATCGAGTACCGGAACTCGCCGCCGGGCACCGGGTCGGCCGCGTGGTACCGGGTGCGCAGCTCGGCGAGGTCGCGGCGGCCGGGCTCGAAGGTGAGGTCCCGGTCGGGCACGGCGCCCCGGTGCCCCTGCGAGAGGTCGTACGTGTAGGGCGTGTCGCGCGTCCCGGTCATGTCGACGCGCCCCGCCTCCCGCAGCCGCTCGGCGTCGGCGGCGCTCACCGTGGCGATCTGCAGCGGCCGGTCGGCGTTGTCGTCCGTGCCCCACCAGGCGGTCAGCCGCCCGGGCGCGTCGTCGGTGACGAACAGCGCCTTCACGCCCGCGTCCTGGGCGGCCCGGGCGAGCGCGGCCGGTTCCGTGTCCCCGGTGAGCCGGGCGAGGACCGCCTTGCCCCGCACGCCCGCCGGGAAGGGTCCGTCCCCGACGTCCACCAGCGGCAGCCGGCTGCGGCCCTCGGTCAGTGTGCCGCCCGGCTGGACGACGGCCTCACCGATCCCCTTCACCTCCAGCACCGGCTTCCCGAGCCGCCACACCGTCCGGTACTCAAAGTCGCCCTCGGTGACCTTCCGGCCGGTGGGCGCGGCGAAGACGCTGTCGTACGCGAGGGGGACCTGGACGGCGCCGAACAGGTCGGAGCCGTTGGCGCTGCGGTCGTACTCCATGACGAGCTGCCGCGTCTCGGTGCGCCTGCCGACGTCGGCGCTCACCTCGCGCAGTGCGCGGCCGTCGAGGGTGATCTCCCGGTCCCGGTCGACGACGACCTCGGGGGCGGCGAGGAAGCCGAGCCCGAGCGAGTCGGCGCCGTGGCTGCCGCGCACGTCGAGGAAGGACGTCAGGCTGTACGTCCCCGGCGCGAGCCGCAGCTCCAGGGTGCCCGAGGCCCCGACGTGGGCGGGGACGGGGTCGACGCCCTCGGCGAGGCGCTGGACGACGAGGTCGGCCGGGGTGGCGGCGCCCGCCCGGTCCTTGACGTGGACGGTGAGCGTGTACCGCTCCTCCTCCTTGACCATTCCGAACGCGGTGTGCGCGAGGGGGGTGCCGTCCGCGCCGGACGCCACGATCCGGCCGCTCGTCGTGCCGACCGGGGCCTTGGCGCCGTCACCGGTGACGGTGGTGGAGGCGGTGCCGTGGGCCGGGACGGTGAGGGCGGTGTCGGCGAGGGTGGCGACGCCGTCGGGGGCGCCCTGCACGGCCAGCTTCAACTCGACCGCCGTGTCGGATGAGTTGGCGTAGGTGACGGTGCGGGTGACCGGCTCGTTCGCCTCGTACGGCCAGGCGAGGAAGCCGAGGTCGGCGCTGCCCGTGGCGGTGACGCCGGCGCCGATCGCGTCCGGCACGCTGACCCGGCCGGCGCCCAGTTGGTAGGCGGAGGCGTCCAGTTGCCGCGAGGTGGACATCAGCGCGTCCTTGAGCCGCGCGCCGGTCCAGTCGGGGTGCCGCTCGGCGAGCAGGGCGGCCACGCCGGCGATGTGCGGCGTCGCCATCGACGTACCGTCCATGGCGGTGTAGTCGCCGCTGCCCTCGGTGAGCCGGGAGCGGGCGGCGAGGATGCCGACGCCCGGGGCGGACAGGTCGGGCTTGAGGGCGTTGTCCCCGTACCGGGGGCCGGCGCTGGTGAACCAGGCCGCCTGGTCCGCGGAGTCGACGGCGCCCACGGTCAGGGCGGAGTCGGCGGCGCCGGGCGAGCCTATGGAGGACGGGCTGCCGGTGTTCCCGGCCGCGACGACGAACAGGGCGCCGGTCTCACGGGACAGCGTGTCCACGGCCCGGGCCATGGGGTCGGTGCCGTCACTGGCCTCCGTCGAACCGAGGCTCATGGAGACGATGTCCGCCTGCACGTCCCGGGCGGCCCACTCCATGCCGGCGATGATCTCGGACTCGCTGCCCGAGCCCTCGTCGGAGAGGACCTTGCCGACCGCGAGGGTCGCACCGGGCGCGACGCCCTTCTCCTTGCCGCCGGAGGCCGCGCCGCTGCCGCCCACGGTGGAGGCGACGTGCGTGCCGTGGCCGTTGCGGTCGGCGACCTCCTCGCCGGCGATGAAGCTGCGGCTCTCGGCGACCCGTCCCGCGAGGTCGGGGTGGCCGGCGTCCACACCGCTGTCCAGCACGGCCACGGTGACGCCCTTGCCGGTCAGGCCGGCCCGCCACGCCTCGGGGGTGCCGATCTGCGCGTTGGACTCGGCCATCGCGGCGGTGACCCGCCCGTCCAGCCACACGCCGTCGATGCCGGCGCCGCGACGGGTGAATTCACGCCAGAAACCGCGCCCCTTGTCGGCCTCGACGGCGGCCCCGCGCACGCTGGGCAGCGCCCGCGTCCGCTCGGCCCCTCGCGGGGTGGCGACCCGCGCGCCCTCCTCATAGGTCACGATCAGCGGCAGTTCACCGCTCTCGGAGTCGGCGAGCCCCTGCTCGATCAGCTCACCGACGTCGAAGAGCCGCGCGTCGAGGCTGCCGTCACGCAGATACGGCAGCGCCTCGTCCGGTACGACGGTGGTCCGGCCGTTCGCGCTGCGGGTGTGCACGGCACCGGTGGCGCCCTGCGGACGCTCCACCGTGACGGTCTTCCGGCCGCCGCCGAGGCCGGTGACGGTCACCCGGTCGCCGGTGACGAGGGTGACGGTGCGCGCGGCGGCGGCACCGGTGGCCGCCGCCGGGGTGCGCGCCGCGCCCGCCGGCTCCTCCCGCGCCGCCGGCGTACCGGCCGGCAGCAGGGCGATCACGAGCCCCGCCGACAGGAGGGTCGCCCCGCGTCTGACTGGTCCTCTGCTCATCCACGCCTCTCTTCGTATCGTCGTAGAGTGCTGCGACGAGTGCTGTGAGCAGTCTCAGGGGCCTTGTGCGACAGGGGAGTTGACCGAGGGTGGCGGATTGGCGCCCTGGCGGGTTTCCGCCAGCGGCCCGCGCGAGGGGCACCGGAACCGGCGACACACCCAAGTACCGTCCGTCACAATGAGGTTCCGCACAGGTACGTACGGCACACGGGGAGCGAACGGCGCATGGACGGGCTGGTCGAGTTCAGGACCGAGGACGGCGCGCGGGTGGTCGTCGAGTCAGTCGAGGACGCGGACGGCGCGCGGCTCGTCTCGCGCGGCGACGGACCGGCCCGGGCGGCCCGCACCTTCGAGGACTCCCTGGAGGGCGTGCGGGCGGCGGCCGCGTCCGCGCTGCGGGTCTTCCGCGACGGCACGCTGCGACCCGACGCGGTGGAGCTGGAGTTCGGCGTCAAGCTGAGCGCGGAGACCGGCGCGGTCATCGCGAAGGGCGCGGCGGAGGGGCACCTGGTCGTCAGACTGACCTGGTCCCCGGACCCGGCCCCGGCCCGCCCCGGGACCCCGGAAGCCGCCGGCCGGTCATGAGGAGCGCCGCGTGGCACGCCCGGGTCGAGTGCGGCAAGGAGGTGGGCGCCGGTTTCCTCGTCTCCGCCCGCCGGGTGCTCACCTGCGCCCATGTCGTGAGGTGGAGCGAGGACGCGCCGGTCACCGTGACCTTCCCCGGCGGCCGGGAGCTGGGCGGGCTGTCCGCCACGGTCCTGGTGCACGGCGGCTGGCGGGGCGGCGCCACCGATCCGGGCGACCTGGCCGTACTGGAACTGGAGCGTGAGGTGTCGCTCGCCCCGGCCGTCTTCGCCCCGCCCGGCGCCGAGCGGTCCGCGCCCGCACCCGAGTTGATCGCCTACGGCTTCCCCAAGGGATACGACGAGGGGATGCTCGCCCTCTACCGCGCCGTGCCCGGTCCGCTCATCTCGGACGAGTGGGTCCAGCTGGAGGCCCTCACCGGGCACGGGCAGCCGCTGGCGGCCGGGTTCAGCGGGGCGGCCGTGGCGCTGTCCGACGGCACGGTCGTCGGCATGGTCTCGGCGGTCGCGGGCGCCCGGGACGTTCGGGCCGGGCGGATGCTGCCCCTCGAGGTCATGGCGCGCTACTGGCCCGAGCTGGGGGAACTGGTGCCCACACCCGGTCACCGGGCGGACGCCCGCAGACGGCTGTACGCGCTGGTGCGCCGTGCCGAGGCCGCCGGCCTGACCATCGACCCGGACCGGCTGTACGTCTCCGCCGTGGACGCGTTCGCCCCGCCGCCCCCGGAGGGCGGCTTCGCCTCCCTGCGGGAAGCCGCCGCCTTCGTGCAGTGGGAGGTCTCCCAGACGGACGCCGTGGCCCGGTTCGCGGACCGGCTGGCCGAGCGGCTGGACGCCCCGCCGGCCCGCCCCGCGACGTGGTCGCCCATCGTCGTGGAGATCGACCGCAGCGGCGCCGGAACCGACCAGGTCACCGTCGAGGTGTCCGCCTACCGGGACGGGCAGCGCCGCCCGGTGGGCTCGCGCCGGCTGGCCCAGAGCGCGGTGCGGTCCTTCGTGCAGGAACAGATCGACGAGGCGTTCACCCAGCTCGATCCCGGCGCCGAGGAACTGCTCACCTTCGTGCTGCCGCGCGAGTGGCTGAACAAGCCGGTGGCACGCTGGGAGTGCGGTGAGGACGACTCCACCCCGCTCGGCTGCGCCCACCCGCTCGTGGTCACCGACCGCCACCGCCACCGCAGCGGGCGGCTCCGCCACCAGTTGCGCAAGAAGTGGCGCAAGCTCCAGGTCAGCACGGGCGGCACGCTGCACCGCGTGGACTGCGGCACCCGGGAGCGCCCGGCCGGCCTGCGGGTGCGGCTGCGGGACGACGCGGAGCTGGCCGGTTTCGCGGCCCCGCCCGACACGGCGCGGGAGCACTTCGAGGTCGGCCTCACCGTCCCCGTCCCGGTGCTGCTGTGGCCGCGCACCGGGTGCCCCGGCGACGGGCACGACGGCCCGTGTCCCGGCTCGGCGTTCCTGGACGAACTGGCCGTGTCCGTGGCCGGGGTGCCACCGTCCGAACTCCCCCGCCTGGTCATGGAGCTGCGCCTGGCGGCCGACGCGTCCGACGACCCGGACGGGCACTGGGCGCGGGACGTCCAGCTGCTGTGGGACGACCCCCGCTGCTTCGCCGAAACCCCCGCCCTGCTGCACTCACCCGTCGGCTGAACGGACGCCGCGCGAGGAAGCCACCGCACCACCCGCACCGAACCGCCCCGGAGAGAGAACCCATGCCCCTGTGGCCCGTCTACACCGGCGCGCCGGCCCCCCACGACGGCATCGCGAAGCTGCCCCCGCCCCCGCCCTGGCGGGCCTTCGACGGCCGTCCCGTACTCGATCCGCCGGTCGAGGACGGCGACGACCCGGCCGCCTCGCCCGACCGGGCCCACCGGGCCGCGACCTACCAGGCCACCGAGGACACGGTGCAGATGGTCAACGCGGCCCTGTACCTGCGCCGCCCGCTGCTGGTCACCGGCCCGCCCGGCACCGGGAAGTCGTCCCTCGCCTACGCGGTCGCCCGCGAACTGCGTCTCGGCCCGGTCCTGAGGTGGAACATCACCAGCCGCAGCACGCTCCACGACGGCCTCTACACCTACGATCCGCTCTCCCGCCTGTACGCGGCCCGCCAGGCCGCGGAGCACCCCGACGGCCGCGCGGCCGGGACGGGCATCGAGAACCACCTGCGCCTCGGCCCGCTCGGCACCGCCCTCCTCCCCTACCGCCACCCCCGCGCCCTGCTCGTCGACGAGATCGACAAGAGCGACCTCGACCTGCCCAACGACCTGCTGCACGTCCTGGAGGAGGGCCAGTACGAGATTCCCGAACTCGTGCGGGCCTCCCGGGACATCCCCGAGGGGCGGGCCGAGGTGCTGGTCGACGGCACCGACCGGCGGGTGCCGGTCGAACGGGGCCGGGTCCGCTGCCGGGCCTTCCCCTTCGTCGTCCTCACCAGCAACGGCGAGCGCGAGTTCCCGCCCGCCTTCCTGCGCCGCTGCGTCACCCTGCGTCTGCGGCAGCCGGACGACGAGCACCTCGCCGAGATCGTCCGCGCCCACCTGGGCGAGCCCGACGGGTACGCGCGGCAGCTCATCGACCGGTTCCTGTCCCGGGTGGGCAGCGGCGACCTGGCCACCGACCAGCTCCTCAACGCCATCTACCTGGCCCGTTCCTCCGGACTTGGCACCGACTCCCTCGACGAGCTGGCGGAGCGGCTGATGCCGTACCTGGGCCGGTCCCCGCAGCCCGATGCCTTCTGACCGCCCCGGCTCGCCGGACCCGCTCCCCCGCCTGGCCGACCTCCTGGGCCGGGCGTCCCCGGACGTGCGCCCGACCCCGCTGGAGCTGGCCGAGGTCCTGTGGCTGGCGGAGCAGATGGAACCTCCGGCGCAGGGACCTCCGGGACGGCCGGCCGAGGGCGGGCCCCCGGACCCCGCCGAACCGGCGGAGCCCGCCCCCGCGGTGACGCCGGAGCGGGACCGGCGGGAGCCGCGGCGGGACGGGCCGGACCAGGACGATCGCCGGCCGGCCGTACCGCCTTCCGCACCCGAGGCCCCGCGGACCCCCCTGCGTCTGCCGTCCCCGGCCCCCGCCCCCGGGACCGCGGCCGCAAAACCGCACAGCGCCCTGCTCGCGCCCGCCCCGCCGATGCTGCGCCACCCCCTGGCGCTCCAGCGCTCCCTGCGCCCGCTGAAGCGCCGCACCGACGCGCCGGTCGGCCGGGAGGTGGACGAGGCCGCGACCGCCGACCGCATCGCCCGCCTCGGCGCCGGCCCCGAGTGGTGGCTGCCGGTGCTGCGCCCGGTGCGGGAGCGCTGGCTGCGGCTGAACCTGGTGCACGACGCGGGCCCCACCATGCCCGTCTGGCAGCCCCTGGTACGCGAACTGCACGCCGTCCTCGCCCAGTCGGGGGTCTTCCGCACGGTCGCCCTGCACCGCGCGGACCCCGACGGCACGGTCCGCGGCGACGGGGCCCACGCCCCCGCCGACGGGCGCACCGTCACCCTGCTGATCAGCGACTGCATGGGCCCGCAGTGGCGCGAGGGCCCGGCCGGCACCCGGTGGTTCGGCACGCTGCGCCGCTGGGCGCACCGGACGCCCCTCGCCGTCCTCCAGCCCCTGCCCGAGCAGTTGTGGCGGGACACCGCGCTGCCCCCCGTCCCCGGCCTGCTGTCCGCCCCGCACCGGGCGGCGCCCAGCGCCTCCCTCTCCTTCACGCCGTACGACTCCACCGCGTCCCGGACGCGCGAGGGGGCGACGCACGTCCCCGTGCTCGAACCGGGGCCCGAGTGGCTGGCGAACTGGGCCTCGTTGGTGGCGAGCCCGGGAGGCACCGGGTACCCGGGCTCGGCGGCCGTGCTGGACCACCCGCTCCCGGCCGACGCCGACGACCGCGCCGACCTCACCCGGCTGTCCGCCGGCGAACTGGTCCTGCGCTTCCGCTCCACCGCGTCCCCCCAGGCCTTCCGGCTGGCCGGGCACCTCGCACTCGCGCGCCCCGACCTGCCGGTGATGCGGCTGGTGCAGGCCGCGGTCGAGCCGCACCCGCACCCCCGGCACCTGGCCGAGGTCATCCTCAGCGGTCTGCTCACCACCGTCCCCGGGCCGCCCGGCTCCTACGCGTTCCGTCCCGGGGTGCGCGAGCTCCTGCTCCGCGGTCTGCCGCGTACCGCCCGCAATCGCACCCACGAACTGCTGCTGCGGACCGGCGGCCTGATCGACGAGCGGGCCGGCCGGTCGCCCGGCGAGTTCCGCGCGCTGATCCCCTCCCGGCACGGCACCGAACGGGCCGGCGGGAACGAGGCGTTCGCGACGATCAGTCAGGAGAGCGCCCGGCAGCTGGCGGCACGGCAGCGGCCCGCGGCCCCGGCGCCCTTCCCGCCCGCGTTGGCGGCGCGCTACCGGCCGGTGCGGCGGCTCGCGCCGGCCGGGAGGATGTGGCTGGCCGAGGACACCCGGGCGAACCGGACCGTGGCGGTGCGGCTGCACGAGGCGTGCACCGGGCCCGCGTCACGCGAGGCGTTCCTGCGGGACGCGCGCCGGCTCACGGAGATCACCCACCCGAACGTGGTGCCCGTCCTCGACGGCGGCATCGAGGACGACGTCCCCTACGTCGTCATGGAGCACCTCGACGGCATCGCGCTCAACGCCCTCGCCCGCTCGGGCGGAGGGCTGCTGCCCACACCGCTGACGGTGTCGGTGGGCGCGCAGCTGGCGCGAGCGCTCACCGCCCTGCACGAGGCGGGCGTCACGCACGGCGCTCCGGAGACCTCCCGGGTGGTCCTCCTGCCGGACGGCACGGCCCGGCTGAGCCTCTTCGAACCGGGGCGCGCCTCGGGCCCGCCCGGCCGGTCCGCGGACCTGCGCGCCCTGTGCGAGGTCCTGCTGCGGCTGACGTCGTCGGCCTCGCAGCCGGCCGTCCCGATCGACTCCCACCGCCTGGACCGGCTGCCCGACGCCCTGCGCATCCACTACGCGCACGCCTTCGACCAGTTGCTGTCCGCCTCGCCGGCGGCGCAGGCACAGGGGCTGCGGCTGCTCGCGGACCCGCAGCTGCCGGTGCGGGCGGGCGAGGCCTACACGCGACGCCGCTACCACGCCCTCGGCCCGCTGCGGGTCCACCTCCCGGACGGCACCCCCGAACTGACCCCGAAGGCCCGCGCGCTGCTCGCCATGCTGCTGCTCAAACACGGCCGCACGGTGACCCACGAGGAGCTGCGGTGGGGGCTGTGGGACCCGGGTGACGAGCCGCGCGACCCGCGGACCGACGTGGCCGGGACCGCCCGGCGGCTCACGGCCGCCCTGGGCCCGGGCGTCCTGGCGACCTCCGCCCACGGCTACGCCCTGCACACCAGCGCCGACCACGTGGACGTGGTGCACTGCGACGAGCTGGTGCGCCGGGCCGACGCGGCCCGGCTGGAGGGCGCGCTCACCGAGGCCCGCGTCCTGGTCACCGAGGCGCTGGCCCTGTGGCGCGGCCCCGAGCCCCTGGCGGACGTGCCCGGCCCCGCCGCCCGCACCGCCCGCACCCGCCTGCTCCGGCTGCGCCTCGCCCTGCACACCAAGCGCGCCGAACTCGACCTGGCCCTCGGCGACCACGACCGGGCCGCCACCGACCTGGCCGGCCTGCTGCGCGCCCACCCGCACCGGGAGGACTTCCGCCGCCTGTACATGATCGCGCTGCGCCGCCAGGGCCGGGGCGAGGAGGCGCTGGAGGTCTACGAGGAGTACGAGCTGTCGGGCGGCCGGAGCCCGGCGCTGGCGGCACTGGGCCGGGAACTGCGCGAGGAGCACGCCGGACCCGCGGAGGAGGCCCCCTGGGAGGGGTACGCGGGAGCGGAGCGTCCGGACGTCCGGGACGGCCTCGTGTCCGCCCCGGACGAGCTGCCGGAGGGCCCCTTCCCCACGGAGGACGACCTGTGGACGCCCCTGCTGGGGGAGCCGGAGGTGCACGACGAGGAGGGGTACCGGCCCGGCACACCGGTCGGGAGCGCCGCGTGGGGAGGCGGCCCGGACGACGGCCCGGACCTCGACTCCGCGGAGGCCCAGGCCCTGGAGCGGGCGGAGACCCTGGCGGAGATCGCGGCGGCCGCGGAGGCGGAAGCGTCGGAGATCGCGGCGGAGGACGGCGACGCCTTCGACACCGACCTCCGCGACTGCGCCGCCTTCGCGTTCGCCGACGGCCCCCGGGGCGGTGCGTCCCACGCGGCCCATGCGGCCCTGCACGGCCTGGTGACGGACCTGCTGGCGGACAGCGGCCTCACCGGTGACGCGTACGACATCCTGGACGAAGGGGAGGGCCTCCTCGTACTGCTGGCCCCGCGTGTGGAGGCCGCCCGCCTGCTGCGGGCGACGGTGGACGGTCTGCCCGAACGGCTGGCGCGCGTGGGCGGCCCGCGCCTGCGGGCGGAGTTCTGGCAGGTGGAGCTCCGCCCGGACGGCACCGAGGAGCAGTCCTCGCGCGCCGACGCGGAGTCGGTCGGCGCGGCCCTGGACGCCTCCGGCGCACAGGCGGTCATCGCCGTGTCGGACTCCTTCTACTTCGACGAGGTGGACGCGGAGAGCCAGGACGGCCCCGGCTTCCCTCCGGGCGTGTTCCGGCCGCTGGACGACCGTACGGGCTGGTTCCACCTGGTGGGACCAGCCCGGAGCGGTCCCGCCCGTCCCGCCCACCCCGGTGCCGCCCCGGAGGCCGCTACGGAGACCGGCGCGGTACGGGGGCCCTTCCCCCTGCCGTCCGGGGCACGGCTCCCCCTCCCGCAGGACGCGACCCAGGCCGTCGTCGTGCGACTCGCCGACGGCTCTCTCCTGCCGGCGACACCTGACCGGGAACGGCGACTGCGCGGCCTCACCACGCACTACTTCGAGGTGGACCTGAGCGAGCACCGTCTCCCGTCCGAGATTCCCGGCCTCGAGCTGGCGTGGCGCGTGGACGACCCCGTCAAGGCCGTCGAAAGCCGCGACACGAACCTGCTCGAACACCTGGGAGCCACGCTGCGGACCGACCTCGCCGGAAACCGGCCCTGGCTGTCGAGCCCGCCGAAGGTGCCCGGCTACCGGATCCGCTGGATCCGCCCCGCCTCACACCGCGGCATCCTCAGCCCGCTCCCCCACGCCACCGACTCGCCCGCCGACCTCGTCACCAACGCGCGCGGCGTGATCCTGGGCTTCGACGGCGTGCTGGCCAGGCTCTACCGGCCGGGCGGCGAACGGGCGGCGCTGCTGGACGCGGCCCGGCTGATCGCGGAACGACGGGACCCGCGGGACGCGCTGACGGGACAGCCACTGCTTGCCGAGGACGGCCCCGTGACGGCGCTGGAAGGGCGCCCCGGCACGCTCGACCTCCTCCGGGCCTTCGCCCGGCATCCGCTCGCGGACGACCTCCGCCGCCTGGTCGACGGTCACGACGAGCGGGCCGCGCTGACCGCCCAGCCCAGCCGGCTCGCCGAGCAGCTGGTCCGCACGCTGCACGCGCGGCAGGCACCGGTGGCCGTGGTGACCGATCGGGCGCCCGCCCCGGTGGCCGGCCACCTCGGGCGGCGTCGCCTGACGGACTGTCTGCGGGGCGGTCTGCACGGCCGGCACACCGATCTCACCCGGCTGCTGCCCGACCCGCGCGCGCTCCACCCGGTTCTCGACGCCCTGGGCTTCCCGGCCGCCGGATGCGTGTTGATCGGTTCCACGCTCGCCGAGCTGGGGGCCGCGCGCGCCCTCGGCCTCCCGTTCATCGGATACGCGCGGGACGAGGAGGCCCGAAGGCGCCTGCGCGCGTCGGCCGACGTCCCCCTCGTCTCGGGCCTGCGCCTGTTGATCTCCGCCGCCGAGAACCGCTGACCCCTCGTCACCCCCCGTTCGGCGGCCCCCCGCCCGGCCCCCTCCAGGGCGCGCCCGGCTCCCGGGCCGCGCACGATGCCTAGGAGGCCGGCCACCCGCCGACCCGCACGGTCCGCGCTCTCGGGAGGATCTGCCATGACCGCCAGTACCGCCAGTCTGGAGCAGCTGCGCCGCTGTCACTTCGCCGTCGACCTGGGCGCGTCGCGGACCCGCGTGTACGTCAAGGGTGCCGGGCTCGTCGTCGACCAGCCGTCCGCCGCCGCGGTCAACACCCGCACCGGTGCCCTCATCGCGGTCGGCGAGTTCGCGGAGAAGATGACGGGCCGCACCCCTGCCTACATCCGCGTCGTGCGGCCCGTGTCCGGCGGCACGGTCGTCGACATCGAGATGGCCCAGCGCATGCTGCGGCACCTGCTCGGCGACCGGATCCGCCGGAACCTGCGCCGCAAGCCCCGGCTGCGGGCCGCCGTGTGCACCCCGCACGACGCGGATCCGCTGTCCCAGCGGGCGGCGATCGAGACGCTGGTCGGACTCGGCGCGCGCCGCGTGGAGCTGGTGGACACGCTGATCGCGGCGGCGGTCGGCTGCGGGCTGCCGGTGGAGCAGCCCGAGGCGACGATGATCATGGTGTGCGGGGCGCACGCCACGCAGGTCGCGGTGCTCTCGCTCGGCTCGATCGTGACCGCCGAGCGCATCCCGGTCGGCGGCGAGGCCGTGGACCACGCGATCGTGCAGCTCCTGCGCCACCAGCACGAGCTGGTGCTGCCCAGCCAGTCCGTGCGTCCGCTGCAACTCGCCCTGTCCGGCAACGGGCTGACCCCGCAGGGACCGGCGTCCACCGAGATCCACGGGCGGGACGTGGCGACGGGACTGGCGCGCAGTGTGCGGGTCGACACCGCCACCGTGCGCAACGCCATCCAGACGCCGCTGACGGCCGTGCTCGACGGCATCGGCAAGGTGCTCCGGGACTGCCCGCCCGACCTGGTCGCGGACCTCGCCGACCGCGGCATCATGATGGTCGGCGGGAGCGCGCTGCTGCCCGGCTTCGACCAGATGCTGCGTCAGGCCACGGGCATGCCGGTGGCCATCGCGGAGCGGCCGGACGTGTGCGCGGTCCAGGGCCTCGGCACCATGCTGGAGGGCCGCATCGAGCCGCTGGTGCTGAACCCGGCCTCGTCCGACTGACCCGCCGCCGGGAACGGGTACGCAGAGGGAACCGACGAGAGCCAGGAAGCCGGACGGCATGAGCGCCCGCCCCGCGCCCCGACTGCCCCGCCTCCTCGACGCGGTCGTGGCGATCGGCACCGAACTCGACCTGCGGGGCATCCTGCGGCACGTCGTGGACGGCGCCGCCGAACTGACCGGCGCGGCCTCCGCGTCCCTGGTCACCGCCGACCCCGCCCTCGGCTCCCGCGCCGCCGGCCGGGACGGCGTACCGGAGCCGGCGCCCCTGCTGCGGGTGCCGGTCCACGTGCGCGACGAGGAGTTCGGCGAGCTGCGGCTGACCGGGCGGCCCGACGGCGGCCCGTTCACGGCCGAGGACGAGCAGGTGCTGCGGGTCCTGGCCACGCAGGCCGGCATCGCGATCGGCAACGCCCTGCTGCACGAGACGGCCCGGCAGCGCGAGCGCTGGATCGAGGGCGCGGCGGCCGTCACCACCGCGCTGCTCACCGAGGAGGGCGCCGACGACGCGCTGACGACGGTCGCCGAACGGGCCAGGATGCTGGCCGGCGCCAGTGCGGGCGTCATCCTCCAGCCGACCGCCGAGGGCGGCATGGCGATCGTGACCGCCTCGACGCCCGAGGACCCGGACGGCATCCTCGGCGCGACCATCGCGCCGGGCAGCCCCGTCCTGGAGCAGTTGCTGGGCGGCCAACCGGTGTTCGTGGCCGACTCGGCGACCGATCCGCGCATGACGACGCACGTGCGGCACCGGTTCGGGCCGAGCATGATGCTGCCCCTTCAGGCGAGCGGCCGGCTGATCGGCACCCTCGCCCTGCCCCGCCGCCGGGGCGCGAGCCCGTACACGGCCGTCGAGCGGCTGCTCGCGACCCAGTTCGCCTCGCAGGCCGCGCTCGCCCTCGTCCTCGCCGACGCCCGGCGCGGCCGGGAGCGCCTCGCGGTCTACGAGGACCGGGACCGCATCGCCCGGGACCTGCACGACCTGGTGGTGCAGCGGCTGTTCGCCACCGGCATGATGCTGGAGTCCACGCGGCGCAGGCCCGGCGCCCAGGACGTCCGGGACATCCTCGGCCGGGCGGTGGACGAGCTGCGGTCCACGGTCCAGGAGGTCCGTACGACGATCTTCGCGTTGCAGCAGCCTCCCGCCGACCCGCCGGCCGGCCTGCGCGGCCGGGTGCTGCGGGAGACCGCGTCCGCCGCCGCCCTGCTCGGCTTCCCGCCGTCGGCGCACTTCACGGGCGCCGTCGACGCCCGCGTACCGGACGACGTCGCGGACCGCCTGCTCACCGCGCTGCGCCACGCCCTGACCGAAGCGGCCGGCCGTCCGGGCGTGTCCCGGGCCGAGGTCACCGTCGACGCGAGCGCCACGGCCCCCGACGGCCGGGCGGAGGTTCGGCTGACGGTCCGTGACGACGGCGACGAGGGCGACGCGGAGGAGGGCGGGGCGGGCGGCGGCCGGGGGACGACGGTCACGTGGCGGTCGCCGCTGTGAGCCCGCGCCGCGGGGAGCAGGGCACGGGATCGGCGGGTGACCGCGCCGGGCTGCCCCGGGTGTAGTACGCCGTCCGGCGGGCAGGCGCACCGACAGCGCCGCCGGACGGCCGCGGTCCGGGACCCGGTACCCCGGCACGTCCGACGGCCGACGGGGGCTGTGCGACGTTGCGAACGTCTGTCAGGGACCGACATGGACGGACAAGGCGGTGACATGACCCCAGCGGCACCACCACGCCCGGCGGGTGACCCGGCCACTCTCGTCGTCGAGGCCCGCGTGGAGGCGGGCCGGGCGCTGCTCGCTCCCCGGGGAGAACTCGTCCACGGCTGCGCGGACATCCTGGCCGAGGCGCTGGCCGCCCTGCCGGAGGACGTCGACCGGGTGGACCTGGACATGGGCGGCGTGGTCTTCATGGACACGACCGGGCTGCGGTTCCTGGACCTGCTGGGCGGCTACAGCCACCGGCAGGCGGTGCCGGTGACGGCGACGAACTGGCACGGCCAGCCGCTGCGGGTCCTGGTGCTGGCCGGCCTCGACACCACCGACCCGCTGCGCGCGACGGCCCACCGGCCGGACGCGGAGCCGCCCGACGCGCCCTCCCCCGCGCCCTCGGAGCGGCTGCACGTCCTCCAGGAGGAGGTGGAGCAGCTCCGTCACGCCCTCGTCTCCCGCCCGGTCATCGACCAGGCGACCGGCGTGCTCATGGCGCTGCACGGGTGCACGTCGGAGGAGGCGTGGCACATCCTGCGGGAGGCCTCCCAACGGTCCAACACGAAGCTGCGCGCGGTGGCCGCGGCGGTCACCGCGAGCGCCGGGAGCGACGGCCCTCCCCCGCCGGCCGAGGTGCGCTCGGCCCTGCGGACGGCGCTGGCCCGCCTCGGACGCTGAAACCGGCGCACGCGTGGTGGCGCCCTCGCGGACGGGGTACTCGGCCGGCGACCCGCACGGCAGGAGGAGGTACCACGATGAGCGAGCCGACCCCGTCCCAGGCCGAGGGCGAACGCGACGACGAACCGGACACCCCGGACGTGCCGCACACCACTCCCTCCCAGGCGGAGGGCGAGCGCGACGACGTCACCGAGGACGTCGGGGAGCGGACGAAAGGCCGGTGAACCGGCGGCGCCACCGGCCAGAAGGTTTCTGCAGGGGTGGCGCGGAGTGGGGCGGGTGGGACTCGAACCCACGGCCGACGGATTATGAGTCCGCTGCTCTAACCGGCTGAGCTACCGCCCCATAGCGGCGTGTCGCGTACACGTGTGCGCGCCGTCTGCCGCAGCATAGCCGCTCATACGATCTCCTGCCTCGGGTGGTCGGCTGCCGCGACGCCTTCATGACCTTGAGGACTCCGCGGCGTGCCGCGCGGTTCCCGGACATGAAAAAGGACCCCGAAGGGTCCTCGTTCACCACGCTCCCCCGACTGGACTCGAACCAGTAACCTGCCGGTTAACAGCCGGCTGCTCTGCCAATTGAGCTACGGAGGACCGAGCTCCCCGGACTGGACTCGAACCAGTAACCTGCCGGTTAACAGCCGGCTGCTCTGCCAATTGAGCTACCGAGGAAGGTCTCGTATCGCATCGAACGCGTCTGCCTGGGTATTCGCCAGGGGGCGCGCGTTCGCTGCGACACATACATTAGCGCAAGCAGGGGGGTGCTCCGCCAATCGGTACTCCCCGGCACCGGAGAGCTAGGGCAAGAGAAGGGTGGCCGCCATGCGTTACCGGCTCACGTTCGTCGTCGGACTCGCGGTGGGTTACGTGCTGGGCACGAAGGCCGGACGGGAGCGCTACGAGCAGTTGCGGAAGTCCGCCCGTCAGGTCGCGCAGAACCCGGCCGTGCGCAACACCGCCGAGTCCGCGGCCCAGCAGGGCAGGCACTTCGCCGACAAGGCGTACCACGTGGTGAGCGACAAGGTCGGGGACCGGATGCCCGACTCGGTGGCCCAGCGGGTCCGCTCCCTGCGCGAGCGCAACGGCAGCGGCGCGGACGACTGGGGCACCAGCAACACCTGAGACGACCGCGTCCGCCGTGGCCCGTGCCCCCACCGGGTACGGGCCGCTCTCGCGGTGCGGCAGAATTTCCGGCATGGGGATAGTCGCCGGGTTGGACAGTGCGCCCGATTTCACTCGTATCGTCGTCTGCGATTCGGACACCGGTGCCGTACTGCGGCAGGGCTACGCGCCGCATCCGGTGGAGAGCCCCGAGGGCGGGGGCCGGCCCGCGGACGTCGACCCGCAGGCCTGGCTGCTGTCCCTCGGTGAGGCCGCCGGCGGCGGCCTGCTGGAGGGCGTGCAGGCCATCGGCGTGTCCGCGCAGGCGAACGCGGTGGTGCCGCTGGACTCGCAGGGCAACACCGTGCGCCCGGCGATGGTGGGCGGCGACAAGCGCTCCCAGGTGGCGGCGGCCGACCTGATCGACGCGCTCGGCGGGCGCGAGGCGTGGGCGCAGGCGGTGGGCGCGGTGCCGCAGGCCGCGCAGCCGGTGACCAAGCTGCGCTGGCTGGCGCGGACCGAGCCGGAGGCCGCCGCGCGGACCGCCGTGCTGATGCAGGCCCACGACTGGCTGGTGTGGCAGCTGCTCGGGCGGCCGGTGCGCAGGACCACCGACCGGGGCGGGGCCTCCGGGACCGGCTACTGGTCGGCGGCGAGTGGCGCGTACCGGTCCGATCTGGTCGAGCTGGCCCTCGGGCACCAGGCGATGCTGCCGGAGGTGATCGGCCCGGCCGACGCGGCCGGTACGACGCCGGAGGGGCTGCTGATTTCCGCCGGGACCGGCGAGACCCAGGCCGCCGCCTTCGGGCTCGGGATCGGGCTGGGCGACGCGGTGGTGTCGCTGGGCGCGTCCGGGTCCGTCATGGCCGTGCACACCGAGCCGCTCGTCGACCAGTCCGGGATGATCACCGCCCTGGCCGACGCGACCGGCATGCACCTGCCCGTCGTGACCACCCTGAACGCCGTACGGACCCTGCGCGGCACCGCCGAACTGCTCGGCGCGGCGGACCTGGAGAGCCTGTCCGAGCTGGCGATGAAGTCGACGCCCGGCGCGCACGGGCTGGTGCTGCTGCCCTACCTGGAGGGCGAGCGCACGCCGAACCTGCCGCACACCGCCGGCACGCTGGCCGGTCTGCGGCGCGAGTCGATGCGGCCGGAGCACCTGGCGCGGGCCGCGTTCGAGGGGATGCTGTGCGGTCTCGCCGACGCGCTGGACGTGCTGCGCGCGCGGGGCGTGGACGTGCGGCGGGTCTTCCTGCTGGGCGCGGCGGCCGAGCTGCCGGCCGTGCAGGCGGCGGCGCCCGCGCTGTTCGGGACCCAGGTGGTCGTACCGCAGCCGGCGGACTACGCGGCGATCGGCGCGGCCCGGCAGGCGGCCTGGGCGCTGGGCGTGTCGCAGGGCACGCTGGACCCGCGCACCCCGCCCGCCTGGCAGGGCGCGGTGGCGCAGGTGCTGGAGCCCGGTGAGGAACTGGCGGTGGGACAGGCGGTGCGGCAGCAGTTCGTGTCGGTGCGGGAGCAGACGCACCCGGGGGCGATGCGCGTCTGAGCGGTCGGGTGCGCCCGGGCGCGGGACGCGTGTGCCCGGGCGCGGGTCGCGTGCCGCCCGTGGCGGCGGAAGGACCGCCCGTACGGCCGGAAGTGCCGCGCTGTCGGGTTAATCGGTTGAGGTAACGCGGGTGGAGTGTCCGACGATAGGGGCCAGGGGCAACCATCAGCCCCCGTCGCCGACCCGAGAGACCCAGCGTGCTCATACGACTCCTGCGGACCTGTCTCAGGCCCTACAAGAAACCCATCGCCCTGCTGGTGGCGCTGCAGTTGGTGCAGACCTGCGCCAGCCTCTACCTGCCGACGCTGAACGCGGACATCATCGACAACGGTGTCGTCGAGGGCGACACCGGCTACATCCTGGGTTACGGCGCCCTGATGATCGGCATCTCGCTCGTGCAGGTCGTGGCCAACATCGGCGCCGTGTACTACGGGGCCCGCACCGCCTCGGCGCTCGGCCGTGACCTGCGCGCGGCCGTCTTCGACCGGGTGCAGTCCTTCTCGGCCCGCGAGGTCGGCCACTTCGGCGCGCCGTCGCTGATCACGCGGACCACGAACGACGTGCAGCAGGTCCAGATGCTGGCCCTGATGACGTTCACGCTGATGGTGTCGGCGCCCATCATGGCCGTCGGCGGCGTGGTGATGGCGCTCGGTCTGGACGTGCCGCTGTCCGGGGTGCTGATCGCGGTGGTGCCGGTGCTGGGCGTCTGCGTGACGCTGATCGTGCGGCGGCTGCGCCCGCTGTTCCGGGCCATGCAGGAGCGCCTGGACACGGTCAACCGCGTGCTGCGCGAGCAGATCACCGGCAACCGCGTCATCCGCGCGTTCGTGCGGGACGCCTACGAGCAGCAGCGCTTCCGGAAGGCCAACACCGATCTCACGGAGGTCGCGCTGGGCACCGGCAACCTGCTGGCGCTGATGTTCCCGGTGGTCATGACGGTGGTGAACCTGTCGTCGATCGCGGTGGTGTGGTTCGGGGCGCACCGGATCGACGGCGGTGAGATGCAGATCGGCGACCTGACCGCGTTCCTGGCCTATCTCATGCAGATCGTCATGTCCGTGATGATGGCCACCTTCATGTTCATGATGGTGCCGCGCGCGGAGGTGTGCGCCGAGCGCATCCAGGAGGTCCTGGACACCGAGAGCAGTGTGGTGCCGCCGGTGGCGCCGGTCACCGAGCTGCGCCGGCACGGGCACCTGGAGATCCGGGGCGCCGGTTTCCGCTACCCCGGCGCCGAGGAACCGGTGCTCAGGGACATCGGGCTGGTGGCCCGGCCGGGCGAGACGACCGCCGTCATCGGCTCGACCGGCAGCGGCAAGTCCACGCTGCTGGGGCTGGTCCCCCGGCTGTTCGACGCGACCGAGGGCGAGGTGCTGGTCGACGGGGTGGACGTGCGGACCGTCGACCCGAAGGTGCTGGCGCGGATCGTGGGGCTGGTGCCGCAGAAGCCGTACCTGTTCGCGGGCACGGTCGCGACCAATCTGCGCTACGGCCATCCGGACGCCACGGACGAGGAGCTGTGGCGCGCGCTGGAGGTGGCGCAGGCCAAGGGGTTCGTGGAAGGGCTGGAGGGCGGGCTGGACGCGCCGATCGCGCAGGGCGGCACGAACGTGTCGGGCGGTCAGCGCCAGCGGCTCGCCATCGCCCGCACCCTGGTGCAGCGCCCGGAGATCTACCTGTTCGACGACTCCTTCTCCGCCCTCGACTACGCGACCGACGCGGCGCTCCGCGCCGAGCTGGGCCGGGAGACGGCCGAGGCGACCGTGGTGATCGTGGCCCAGCGGGTGGCGACCATCCGGGACGCGGACCGGATCATCGTGCTGGACGAGGGGCGGGTGGTCGGCGAGGGCCGGCACCACGAGCTGATGGCGGACAACGACACCTACCGGGAGATCGTGCTCTCCCAGCTCACGGAAGCGGAGGCTGCCTGATGGCCGGGCCTGCGGGTCGCATGATGGCCGGAGGCGGCCCCGACCAGCGTTCGATGGACTTCACGGGGTCGGGCAAGCGGCTCGTCGCCCGGTTCCGGCCGGAGCGGGTGACCCTCTGGGCCCTGCTGGCGTGCCTGATCGTCAGCGTCGGCCTCAACGTGGTCGGCCCGAAGATCCTCGGCGAGGCCACCGACCTGGTCTTCGCGGGGATCGTCGGGCGGGACATGCCGTCCGGGGCCACGAAGGAACAGGTCCTGGAGTCGATGCGGGAACGCGGTGACGGCAAGGTCGCCGACATGCTCCGCAGCACGGACTTCACGCCGGGGCAGGGCATCGACTTCGGTGCCGTCGGCGAGGTGCTGCTGCTGGCGCTGGCGGTGTTCGGCGTGGCCGGGCTGCTGATGGCGGTGGCCACGCGGCTGGTGAACCGGGCGGTCAACCGGACGATGTTCCGGATGCGGGAGGACGTGCAGACGAAGCTGTCGCGGCTGCCGCTGTCGTACTTCGACCAGCGGCAGCGCGGCGAGGTGCTCTCGCGGGCCACGAACGACATCGACAACATCGGGCAGACGCTCCAGCAGTCGATGGGGCAGCTCATCAACTCCCTGCTGACCATCATCGGCGTGCTGGCGATGATGTTCTACGTCTCCTGGATCCTCGCGCTGGTCGCGCTGGTGACCGTGCCGCTGTCGTACGTGGTGGCCACGCGGGTCGGCAAGCGGTCGCAGCCGCAGTTCGTGCGGCAGTGGCGTTCCACGGGGAAGCTGAACGCGCACATCGAGGAGATGTACACCGGGCACGCGCTGGTGAAGGTCTTCGGGCGCCAGGAGGAGTCGGCGAAGCAGTTCGCCGAGCAGAACGAGGCGCTCTACGAGGCCGGGTTCAAGGCGCAGTTCAACAGCGGGATCATGCAGCCGCTGATGATGTTCGTGTCCAACCTGAACTACGTGCTCGTCGCCGTCGTCGGCGGGCTGCGGGTCGCCTCGGGCGCGCTGTCCATCGGTGACGTGCAGGCCTTCATCCAGTACTCCCGGCAGTTCTCGATGCCGCTGACGCAGGTCGCGTCGATGGCGAACCTGGTGCAGTCGGGCGTGGCGTCGGCGGAGCGGGTCTTCGAGCTGCTGGACGCCGAGGAGCAGTCGGCGGACCCGGTCCCGGGGGCCCGGCCCGAGGAGTCGCGGGGGCGGGTGGAGCTGGAGCACGTGTCGTTCCGGTACGACCCCGGCAGACCGCTGATCGAGGACCTGTCGCTGAAGGTGGAGCCCGGTCACACGGTCGCGATCGTGGGCCCGACCGGGGCCGGCAAGACGACGCTGGTCAACCTGCTGATGCGGTTCTACGAGGTCTCCGGCGGGCGGATCACCCTCGACGGCGTGGACATCGCGGCGATGTCCCGGGACGAGCTGCGGGCCGGCATCGGCATGGTGCTCCAGGACACCTGGCTGTTCGGCGGCACCATCGCGGAGAACATCGCCTACGGGGCGTCCCGGGAGGTGACCCGTGGGGAGATCGAGGAGGCGGCGCGGGCCGCGCACGCCGACCGGTTCGTCCGCACGCTGCCCGACGGCTACGACACGGTGCTCGACGACGAGGGCACGGGGGTGAGCGCGGGCGAGAAGCAGCTCATCACGATCGCGCGGGCGTTCCTGTCCGACCCGGTCATCCTGGTCCTCGACGAGGCCACGTCGTCCGTGGACACCCGCACCGAGGTGCTGATCCAGAAGGCGATGGCCAAGCTGGCGCACGGGCGGACGTCCTTCGTCATCGCGCACCGGCTGTCGACGATCCGGGACGCCGACGTGATCCTGGTGATGGAGAACGGGTCCATCGTCGAGCAGGGCACGCACAGCGGGCTGCTGGCGGCCGGGGGCGGGTACGCGCGCCTGTACGCGGCCCAGTTCGCGCAGGCGGTCGCCGAGGTCGACTGACCGCGCCTTCGCGGTCCCGAGGGGGGCGGGTCAGTCCAGGTAGCCGCGCAGCTGGTCCGCGTAGGCGTGGTCGCGGAGCTTGTTGAGGGTCTTGGACTCGATCTGGCGGATCCGCTCCCGGGTGACGCCGAAGATGCGGCCTATCTCCTCCAGCGTGCGGGGGCGGCCGTCCACGAGGCCGTAGCGGAGCTGGACGACCTTGCGCTCGCGTTCGCCGAGGGTGGACAGGACGGCGTCCAGGTGCTGGCGCAGCAGCAGGAACGCGGCCGACTCGACGGGGCTGGCCGCGTCGCCGTCCTCGATCAGGTCACCGAGGGCGACCTCGTCCTCCTCGCCGACCGGGGCGTGCAGCGAGACCGGCTCCTGGGCGAGGCGCAGCACCTCGCCGACCCGCTCGGGGGCGAGGTCGAGGTGCGCGGCGACCTCCTGCGGGGTCGGCTCGTAGCCGCGTTCCTGGAGCATGCGGCGCTGGACGCGGACGACCCGGTTGATCAGCTCCACGACGTGGACGGGGACGCGGATGGTGCGCGCCTGGTCGGCGAGGGCGCGGGACATGGCCTGGCGGATCCACCAGGTGGCGTACGTGGAGAACTTGTAGCCGCGGGCGTAGTCGAACTTCTCGACGGCCCGGATCAGCCCCAGGTTCCCCTCCTGGACCAGGTCGAGCATGGTCAGCCCGCGCCCCACGTACCGCTTCGCGACCGACACCACGAGCCGCAGGTTCGCCTCGATCAGGCGGCGCTTGGCCAGCCGGCCGAGGACGACGAGCCGGTCGAGGTCCAGCGCGAGCCTGCTGTCCAGGTCGGCGGCGAGCCGCAGCTTCTCCTCGGCGAACAGCCCCGCCTCGACGCGCCGGGCGAGGTCGACCTCCTCGGCGGCGGTGAGCAGCGGGATGCGGCCGATCTCCCGCAGGTACTGGCGGAACAGGTCGGAGGAGGGCCCGCCGCTCTCCGTGCGGGTGGGCGGCGGCGGCTCGGCGGGCTCCGGGGCGTCGGCAGGCTCGTGGGCGTCGACGGTTTCGGCGGGCTCCGGGGCGTCGGCGGGCTCGCTCACGTCGGCGGGCTCGGCGGGCTCGGCGGGGTCGACGGGGTCTTCGGGGTGGCCGGCGGCCTCGAAGGGCTCGGTCCCGGCCGGCTCGTCCGCCCGGTTGTCGGGGTGGTGCCCGGCGCGGTGCCGCGGGGGCGTCGCGACGAGCACGCCGCGCTCCGCGTCCGGCTCCGCGCCGTCGGTACCGGTGTCGGTCTGGGTGAGGGTCCGGGTCTGCACGGGGGCGACCTCCAGGATGGACGCGGCCGACGGGGGCCGGCAGCGGTACTTCGGGCGCGGAGCCGGCTCACTCGCCGCGGTCCGCCCCGTACGCGTTGAACGGAACAGCGGGGATCGGGAACCCGTCGCAACGGGCCGGCCGCGCTCCGGGGACTCAGGCACCGCACCCAGTGTGGGGTACGACACATCGCCGCCACGAGGGGCGTGCGGTGACTTTTTGCGTCCGGTCCGTGACCCGGTGGTGATGCGGCGCCGGCTCTAGAGGGCCGCGGCGCCGTGTTCGCGCAGGGTCTGGTCGTACTGCTGGAGGACCCACAGCTCGTTCTGCACGGCGGCCAGTTCGGCGGGGTCGCCGTGGCCGGTGAGGCGGGTGAGGCGGCCCGTGATGTCGCGGATGCGGCGCTCGACGGCGCGGCGGCGGACGGTGACGAGCTGGGCGCCGGCGTAGACCTCGTCGACGCCCTTCACGCCGCGGTGCAGCATGATCGCCTCGACCGCCAGCTCGGTGACCATGGCGCGGACGGTGTCGTCGGGGGCGGCCTCGCGGACGCGGACCAGGTAGTCCTGGGGGTCCTGGACGCCGGTCTCGGCGCCGCCCGCCGCCATGATGGCCTCGCGGACGGCGGCGTAGGGCGGGGCGGTGAACTCGTCGACGCCGTACGCGTCGAAGGCCGGGGAGACCAGCTCCGGGCGCTGGAGGGCGAGCTTGAGCAGCTCGCGCTCGGTGGCGAAGACGGGGTTGCGCAGGTTGAGGGCCGGGCCGCCTCGGGGGCCGGGACCGGCCGGGGCGGCGTACTGCCGCTCGGCGCCACCGCGCTGCTGCCGGTCGGGGGCGGGGCCCTTGCCGCCGCGGTCGCGGGCCCAGCGGGCCAGCTGGGCGATCCGCTTGACGACGAACTGGGTGTCGAGGATGCCGAGCATGCCGGCGAGCTGCACGGCGACCTCGTGCTGGGCGCCGCTGTTCTTGATGCGGGCGACGACCGGGGCGGCCTCGTCCAGGGCCGCCGCGCGGCCGGCCGGGGTGTCCAGGTCGTAGCGGCCGACGATCTGGCGGAGCGCGAACTCGAAGAGCGGGGTGCGCGGCTCGACCAGGTCGGCGACCGCGTCGTCGCCCTTGGCCAGGCGCAGGTCGCAGGGGTCCATGCCGTCGGGGGCGATGGCGATGTACGTCTCGGCGGCGAACTTCTGGTCGTCCTCGAAGGCGCGCAGGGCCGCCTTCTGGCCGGCCGCGTCGCCGTCGAAGGTGAAGATCACGCGGGCGGAGCCGTTGTCCATCAGGAGGCGGCGCAGGATCTTGATGTGGTCGCCGCCGAAGGCGGTGCCGCAGGTCGCGATGGCGGTCGTCACACCGGCGAGGTGGCAGGCCATGACGTCGGTGTAGCCCTCGACGACGACCGCGCGGGACGCCTTCGCGATGTCCTTCTTCGCCAGGTCGATGCCGTACAGCACCTGGGACTTCTTGTAGATGGCGGTGTCGGGGGTGTTCAGGTACTTCGGGCCGTTGTCCGCCTCGTAGAGCTTGCGGGCGCCGAAGCCGACGACGTCGCCGCCGATGTCGCGGATGGGCCACATCAGCCGGCCGCGGAAGCGGTCGATGGGGCCGCGGCGGCCCTCCTGGGCGAGGCCGGACAGGAGCAGTTCCTTGTCGCTGAAGCCCTTGCCGCGCAGGAAGCGGACGAGGTGGTCCCAGCCCTGGGGGCTGTAGCCGACGGAGAAGTGCTGGGCGGCGGCCTGGTCGAAGCCGCGGTCGGCGAGGAAGGCGCGGCCGGTGTCGGCCTCGGGGCTGGTCGCCAGCTGCTCCGCGTACCACTCGGCGGCGATCTTGTGGGCCTCGACCAGGCGGATGCGCTCGCCGCGCTGGTGGGAGGGGTTGTACCCGCCCTCCTCGTACCGCAGGGTGATGCCGGCCTGGCCGGCCAGCCGCTCGACCGCCTCCGAGAAGGTGAGGTGGTCGATCTTCATCACGAACGTGATGGTGTCGCCGCCCTCCTGGCAGCCGAAGCAGTGGAAGAACCCCTTGCTCGGGCTGACCTGGAAGGACGGTGACTTCTCGTCGTGGAACGGGCACAGGCCCTTCAGGTTGCCGCCGCCCGCGCCCCGCAGCTGGAGGTACTCGGAGACGACGGCGTCGATCGGGACCGCGTCCCGTACCGCCTTCACGTCCTCGTCGTTGATCCGTCCTGCCACGCCTGAAGTCTACGGGGCGGCGCCGACACTCCACCGCTGCGGTGACCGGCCCCGGCCGGGGGTCCGGGGGCTGCCCCCGGGAACCGGGGTCGGCGGCGGTACGACGGCTACGACAGCTGTGCGACGAGGCTTTCGAGCGGTACGTGCGGGTCGGCGAGGGCGTCCGGGTCCACCGGGGTCCTCGAGCGGATGAGCTGCTGGACGGGCTCCGTGACGTCCCACACGTTCACGTTCATCCCGGCCAGCACCCGGCCCTCCTTCACCCAGAAGGCGATGAACTCGCGCTTGGCGGCGTCCCCGCGGATCACCACCTGGTCGTAGGACCCCGCGGGCGCCCAGCCGGAGTACTCCATGCCGAGGTCGTACTGGTCGGTGAAGAAGTAGGGCACGCGGTCGTGGGCGAGGCCCTTGCCGAGCATCGCGCGGGCGGCCGCCGGGCCGCCGTTCAGCGCGCCCGCCCAGTGCTCGACGCGCAGGCGGGTGTCGAAGAGGGCGTGGTGGAAGGAGGCGACGTCTCCGGCGGCGTAGATGTGGGGGTCGGAGGTGCGCAGGTTCGCGTCGACGACGATGCCGCCGCCGTCGGCCGGGTCGGCGATCTCCAGCCCGGCCGCCTGGGCGAGCGCGGTGCGCGGGGCGGCGCCGATCGCGGCCAGCACGTCGTGCGCGGGGTGCTCCTCGCCGTCGTCGGTGCGGGCGGCCAGCACCATGCCGTCCTGGCCGATGATCTCGGTCAGCCGCACGCCGAAGCGGAAGCGGACGCCGTGCGCCTCGTGCAGCTCGGCGAAGACGGAGCCCAGCTCGGGGCCGAGGACGCCGTGCAGCGGGGTCGGGCCGGGCTCGACGACGGTGACCTCCGCGCCGTACTCGCGGGCCGCCGCCGCGACCTCCAGGCCGATCCAGCCGGCGCCGGCGATCACGAGGTGGCCGTTGTCCCGGCCGAGGGAGGCGAGGACGCCCTTGAGGCGTTCGGCGTGGGCGAGGCGGCGCAGGTGGTGGACCCCCGCGAGGCCGGTGCCGGGGACGTCGAGGCGGCGGGGCTCGGCGCCGGTCGCCAGGAGCAGCTTGTCGTACCGGGCGCGGGTGCCGTCGTCGCCGTAGTGGACGGTCCTGGCGGCGCGGTCGATGCCGACGACGGTCTGGCCGAGGTGCAGCTCGATGTCGTGCCGCGCGTACCAGGCGGGTTCGTGCACGAAGACGCTGTCGCGGTCCTCCTTGCCGAGGAGGTACCCCTTGGACAGGGGCGGGCGCTCGTAGGGGTGGTCGCGTTCGTCGCAGACGAGGATCACCCGGCCGGTGAAGCCCTCCGTGCGGAGCGTCTCGGCCGCCTTCGCGCCGGCCAGGCCGCCTCCGACGATGACGAATGTCTGATCCGCGTCGACCACTTGTTTGCCTCCTCGTCAGGGTGCCGCCACATGCGAGCGTCCCGCACGTGGCGTGGTGCGGGAAGAGGGGGTGACCCGATCAGGCCACCGGGGGCCGCTTTTCGCGGGTTCCGGGGTCCGCCGGGTCGCCGCTGTCCCGCGGGCCAGTCTCACGGATGCCCCGTCAGACGGGCGTGAAGCGAGCGGGCCGAGGCGTCAGTGAGGGAGGCGATCTGGTCGACGATCACCCGTTTGCGGGCGCGGTCGTCGGCGGCCAGGTCGAACAGGGAGCGGAACTGGGGGTCGAGGCCCTCGGGGGCGCGGGCGGTGAGGGCCTCGGCCAGTTCGGCGACGACGACGCGCTGGTCGGCGCGGAGCCGCTCCTGCTCGGTGCGCTGCATGACGTACCGGACGGCGACCGCCTTGAGGACGGCGCACTCCATGCGGGTCTCGCGGGGGACGACCAGCTCCGCCGTGTAGCGGGTGAGCCGGCCGCTCCCGTACGCGGCGCGGGTGGCGGCCTCGGCGGCGAGGCAGAAGCGGCCGATGAGCTGGCTGGTGGCGTCCTTCAGGCGGGCCTGGGCCACGGCGGAGCCGTCGTAGCCGTGCGGCCACCACTCCTGGGCGAGGAGGCGGTCGAGGGCGGCGGCGAGTTCGGCGTGGTCGGTGCCGGCGGGGACGTAGCGGCCGACGGCGGCGGCGAAGACCTCTTCGCGCTCGGGGTCGGCGAGCAGGCAGTTGGGGTCGACGTGGCCGGCGTGCAGGCCGTCCTCGACGTCGTGCACGGAGTACGCCACGTCGTCGGCCCAGTCCATGACCTGGGCCTCGAAGCAGGTGCGGGCGCCGGGGGCGTCCTTGCGGAGCCACTCGAAGACGGGCCGGTCGTCGTCGTACACGCCGAACTTGGGCGAGGCCGGGTCGGTGGGGTGGGCGCCCCGGGGCCAGGGGTACTTGGTGGCGGCGTCGAGGGTGGCGCGGGTGAGGTTGAGGCCGACGGAGCCGTCCTCGGTGAACCGCTTGGGTTCGATGCGGGTCAGGAGCCTGAGGGACTGGGCGTTGCCCTCGAAGCCGCCGCAGTCCTCGGCGAACGCGTTGAGCGCCTGTTCGCCGTTGTGGCCGAAGGGCGGGTGGCCCAGGTCGTGGGCGAGGCAGGCGGCCTCGACGAGGTCGGGGTCGCAGCCGAGGGCGGCGCCCAGCTCCCGGCCGACCTGGGCGCATTCCAGGGAGTGCGTGAGGCGGGTGCGGGGGCTGGCGTCCCAGACGGGGCTGCCCTCGCCGGGCGCGACGACCTGGGTCTTGCCGGCGAGGCGGCGCAGCGCCGCGGAGTGCAGGATGCGGGCGCGGTCGCGCTGGAAGGCGGTGCGGCCCGGGCGCTTGTCGGGTTCGGGGGCGTAGCGGGCCACGGACGTGGGGTCGTACGGGGGTGGGGGTGCGGTGCCTTCCATGTCAGGAACAGTAAGGGGAGGGGGTGACACGCGGGCGCTCAGGAGGGTCCTAGGGGAGGGCGAGCGCCCGGCGTTCCGCGCCACGGCCGCCGGTCTTCAGCGCCTCGTCGTAGCGGTGCAGGAGCAGGCGGGCCATGGCCGCGTGGGTGCCCAGGGGGGCGGACGCGATCCAGGGGGCCGCCGCCGCGCATTCCGTCGCGAAGCGGCCGGGGGCGGTGAAGTACGAGGCGACGGCCACCCTGCGGTGGCCCCGGGCCTCCAGCGCCCGTACCGCCTCCGGCACCGTGGGAGCGGCGGCCGAGGCGTACGCCGGGACCACCGGGACGCCGAGGCGGTCGGCCAGGAGCGCCGCCGTGCGGCCCGTGTCGGTACGGGACTCCGGGTCGCGGGAGCCCGCGGAGGCGAGGACGACGGCGGCGTCCCGCGGGGCGTGCAGGGGCCAGCCGGCCTCCAGGAGGTTGTCGTGCAGGGCGTCCACGAGGAGGGGGTGCGGGCCGAGCGGGGCGGCCACGCGGGTGCGGGCCGGGGAGGCGGCGGCCAGCTCGGGGATGTCCCGTTTCACGTGGTAGCCGCGGCTGAGGAGGAGCGGGACGAGGACCGCCTCGCCGTCGCCGAGCGCGGCCAGCGTGTCGGGCAGGAGCGGGGCGTTCAGTTCGATGTGGCCGAGGTGCACGGGCAGGGCGGGGCGCAGGGCCCGGACCCGGTGGAGGAGGGCGCGTACGGTGCTCAGGGCGCGCGGGTCGCGGCTGCCGTGGGCGACGACGACCAGGGCGGGGGTGCCGCCGGGGCTCGCCGTGCTCGTCGTCCTGCCCGTCAGTGTCGTCGCCGTCATGTGTAGAGCGTGCGGGCCGGACGTTGCCTCCCCGTTGCGCGGGTGTCACAGCCGTTTACCGTCGGTTCACACGGCGCCGGGCCCGGCGTGTGAGCGGCCGGTGAACCGGACGGCGCGCCCGGGCGTCCCTGGGGTCAGGAGACGATCGGGGAGGGGCCGACACCCATGCGCCGCTGGAGACCACGCAGACCACGCCTTCCGCGCACCCGCGAGGGCAGGCGGAGGCTGGTCCAGGGCGTCGTGGCCGGGTGCGTGCTGGCGCTGCTGCCCGCGACGTGGATGCACCTGGTCACCGGCGACCGGCTGCGCACCGCGGCCGACGTGCCCCGCACCGAGGTCGCGGTCGTCTTCGGCGCCGGACTGTGGGACGGGGAGCCCTCGCCGTACCTCGCGCACCGGCTGGACGCGGCGGCCGGGCTGTACCGGGCGGGCCGGATCGAGGTGGTGCTCGTCACCGGCGACAACAGCCGCGAGGAGTACGACGAGCCGGACGCCATGCGCGCCTACCTGGTCCGGCACGGGGTGCCCGACGGGCGGATCGTCAGCGACTACGCGGGGTTCGACACCTGGGACTCCTGCGTGCGCGCGAAGAAGATCTTCGGCGTGGACCGGGCGGTGCTGATCAGCCAGGGCTTCCACGTCCGGCGGGCGGTGGCGCTGTGCCAGGAGGCGGGGGTCACGTCGTACGGGGTCGGCGTCGACGAGGCGCACGACGCGACCTGGTACTACGGGGGCGCTCGGGAGGTCCTGGCGGCGGGAAAGGCGGCGCTCGACGCGGTGTTCGAGCCGGATCCGACGTTCCTCGGGCCGAAGGAGCCGGGCGTGGCGCGGGCCCTGGCGGACGCGCGGTGACACGGCCCTCACCGTGGCCGGAGGGCGGCGGGGAGGTCACCGTCCCGGTGGCGTAACAGAGCGCCGCCCGGTCGCGTAACACGGGCGGCGCACGCTGGGCGGCATGCAGAACACCGCCACGCCCACGCACTGCCCGTACTGCGCCCTGCAGTGCGGGATGAATCTGACGCCCGCCGCCGACGGGAGCGTCGAGGTGTCCGAGCGCGCGGACTTCCCGGTGAACCGGGGCGCGCTGTGCGGCAAGGGGCGTACGGCGCCGGCGGTGCTCTCGGCGAGCGCCCGGCTGACCTCGCCGCTGGTGCGTTCCGCCGGCGGCGCGCTGGAGCCGGCCTCCTGGGAGGAGGCGCTGGACCGGATCGCCGGGAACCTGGCCCGCACCCGGGAGCGGCACGGCGCGGACGCGCTCGGCGTGTTCGGCGGGGGCGGGCTGACCAACGAGAAGGCCTACACGCTGGGCAAGTTCGCCCGGGTGGCGCTGGGCACCTCGCAGATCGACTACAACGGGCGGTTCTGCATGTCGTCGGCGGCGGCGGCCGGCACCAAGGCGTTCGGGCTGGACCGGGGGCTGCCGTTCCCGCTGGAGGACATCCCGAGGACCGGGTGCGTGATCCTCGTCGGGTCGAACCCGGCGGAGACGATGCCGCCGTCCCTGCGGTACTTCACCGAGCTGCGCGAGAACGGCGGCACGCTGATCGTCGTCGACCCCCGGCGGACGAAGACCGCCGAGCAGGCCGACCTGCACCTCGCGCCCCGGCCCGGCACCGACCTCGCGCTCGCGCTGGGGATGCTGCACCTGGTCGTCGCCGAGGGGCGGGTGGACCAGGAGTACGTCGAGGAGCGCACGGCCGGCTGGGAGGACGCGCGGGCGGCGGCGATGGCCCACTGGCCGGAGTACGTGGAGCGGATCACGGGGGTGTCCGTTCCCGAGCTGCGGGAGGCGGTGCGGCTGTTCTGCGCGCCGAAGGCGGCGATGGTGCTGACCGCGCGCGGGCCCGAGCAGCAGGCCAAGGGGACGGACACGGTGGGCGCGTGGATCAACCTGTGCCTGGCGACCGGGCGGGCCGGGCGGCCCCTGTCGGGCTACGGCTGCCTGACCGGGCAGGGCAACGGCCAGGGCGGGCGCGAACACGGGCAGAAGGCCGACCAGTTGCCCGGCTACCGCAAGCTGACCGATCCGGCGGCGCGGCGGCACGTGGCCGAGGTGTGGGGGGTGGACCCGGACACGCTGCCGGGGCCGGGGCGCAGCGCGTACGAGCTGCTGGACGCGCTGGGCACGGACATCCGGTCGCTGCTGGTGATGGGCTCCAACCCGGTGGTGTCGGCGCCCCGCGCGGCGCACGTCGAGGAGCGGCTGCGGTCGCTGGACTTCCTGGCCGTGTGCGACGTGGTGCTCTCCGAGACGGCGGCGCTGGCGGACGTGGTGCTGCCGGTGACGCAGTGGGCGGAGGAGTCGGGGACCACGACCAGCCTGGAGGGGCGGGTGCTGCTGCGGCGGCGCGCGATCAGCCCGCCGGACGGCGTCCGCGGCGACCTGGAGGTGCTGCGCGAACTGGCCGCCAGGCTCGGCGTGGAGAAGGGCTTTCCGACCGAGCCCGAGGAGGTCTTCGAGGAGCTGCGCCGGGCGAGCGCGGGCGGCCCGGCGGACTACTCCGGGATCGACTACCGGCGGCTGGCCGAGGAGAACGGGGTGTTCTGGCCCTGCCCGGCGCCCGCCGACCGGGAGGCGGCACCCCATCCGGGCACCCCGCGCCTCTTCCTGGACCGGTTCGCCACCGACGACGGCCGGGCCAGGTTCGTGTCCGTCTCGCACCGGCCGAGCGCCGAGGAACCGGACGACGAGTACCCGGTGCTGCTGACCACCGGGCGGGTCGTGGCGCAGTACCAGTCCGGCGCCCAGACCCGGCGGGTGGCGGAGCTGAACGCCGCCGCGCCGGGCCCGTTCGTGGAGCTGCACCCCCGGCTGGCGGCGCGGCTCGGGGCGGCCGAGGGGGACCCGCTGGCCGTGGTGTCCCGCCGGGGGCGGGCGGTGGCGCCGGCCCGCATCACCGCCGGCATCCGTCCCGACACGGTGTTCATGCCCTTCCACTGGCCGGGCGAGGGCCGCGCCAACACCCTGACCAACCCCGCGCTCGACCCGACGTCGCGGATGCCGGAGTTCAAGGTGTGCGCGGTGCGGGTGGAGACGGTGGAGACCCTGGAGGCGGTGGCGGGGACGTCGTAGGGCTCACCGGGGCGTGCGCCACCGCCCCGGGGGTCACGCGTCGTAGGGGCGCTTCTCCTTCGCCTCCCGCAGGGCGCGGCCCCACCACACCAGTTGGTCGAGCATGGTCTTGGCCGCCGCGTCCGGGCCCGACGGGTCCCGCAGCCGGCCCGCGTCGTCGAAGGACGCGCCCGCCTGGTGGAAGGAGACCGTGTCGCGGACGGTGACGGCGTGCAGTTCGGCGAAGACCTGGCGCAGGTGCTCGGCGGCGCGCAGACCGCCGGACAGGCCGCCGTAGGAGACGAGGCCGACGGGCTTGGCCCGCCACTCGGAGAAGTGCCAGTCGATGACGTTCTTCAGGCCGGCCGGGAACGAGTGGTTGTACTCGGGCGTGAGCACGACGAACGCGTCGGCCCGGGCCAGCTTGGGGGTGATCTCCGCGAGGGCGGCGTCCGCCTCGGGGGTCCGCGCGAAGGTCATGGGCAGGTCGGTGGCGGCGACGTCCACGACGTCCGGGACGAGGTCGTCGTGGGCCGTGAGGTGGTCCAGGAGCCAGTCGGCGACGACGGGGCCGAAGCGGCCGTGGCGGTTGCTGCCGACGAGCAGGGTCACATGGAGCGGAGCGGTCGCGGTGTTCATGCGGGACAGCCTGGTACCTCGACTTTGGTTGAGGTCAAGTCCCGTCCCCACGGGCCCGTTCGCCAGGCACCGGGTCACCCGTTCACACCCGCGCCCCGCACCCTTCCGGATCTTTTCCGGTACGTGCCCGCCCGGCCCCTGTGACCTGCCCGAACGGCATCGCGCCGGGGGTCGCGGGGCGCGCGGCCGACACCCGTTCGTCCCAGCGCCGCCGCGTTCTCGACAAGCGGGCCGCCCCCGGTGCCACTTTCCTCGGTAGGGCAGGGGCCACCGAGAGCTCGAAGGAGCACCGATGCGAGTTACCGCCCGCCTGCTGACCGGTACCGCGCTCGCCGTCGCGGCCGCCGGCCTCATCGCCCCGGCACCCGGGTACGCCGGGGACGCCGTGGCGAGAGGCGGTCTGGAGGTGTACCCGGCCTCCGTCGTGCCGGGCGAGCGTGCCACGGTGCGCACGGCGGCGTGCGGCGAGGACGGTGCCGCGGCGGGTGACGCCGGCGCGGTGGGCGCCGGTGCCTTCCCGCTGGCGCCGGGCGCCGGCGGGGGCGGGGCGCGAGGCGACTTCGAGGTGCCGCCGAGCGCGCAGCCGGGGACGTACGAGATCGTCGCGACCTGCGGCTCGGACGGACTGCGGGTGACGGGCGACCTGGTGGTCACCCTGACCTCGGCCCGTGAGCAGGTGTATCCCAGAGGAAGCGTGAAGACGGGGGTCGGCGGCGCTCTTGGCCCCGATCCCGTGCAGACCGCGGCCGGTGTGGCGGCTCTGGCCGTCGCCGCCGCGGGCGGTACCTGGCTCCTGCATCGCCGGGCGAGAGGCGACGGGATCTGACGGGCACCCTCCGCTGCCCGTCCGCCGGTACCGCACTTCCCCACCCCCTCCGGGTCCGACGCCCCTCGCGGCCCGGAGGGGGCAGGGGTCTCACCGAAGGACCCGACGGAGAGGGGTCGCGTCATGCGCAGGGTCGGCAACTCCGCGATAGCGGCGGTCACCGCGCTCGCCCTGGGCTCGGGGGCGTGGCTGCTCGCGGGCGGCGCCGGGGCCGGGGCCCCGCCCCAGCCGTCGGCCGCGCAGGCCCGCTCGGGCTCCGGGCAGGCCGGCCGGCCGCCCGCCGCGCCCGCGCTGCCGCCCTCCCCGCCCGACCGCGTCCGCGTCCCCGCGATCGGGGTGGACGCCCCCATGACGGGCCTCGGCCTGACGCCGTCCGGCAGCCTGGACGTGCCGCCTCCCGAGCGCGCGAACCTCGCCGGCTGGTACGAGGCCGGCACCACGCCCGGCGAGACGGGCACCGCGATCGTCGCCGGGCACGTCGACAACGCCGAGGGCCCGGCGGTGTTCTACCGGCTCGGCGCGCTGGAGAAGGGCGCCACGATCGAGGTCGACCGGCGCGACGGCTCGGTCGCGGTGTTCACCGTGGACGCGGTGGAGGTGTACGCCGCCGAGGACTTCCCCGACGCGAAGGTGTACGGCGCGGCGGGCCGCCCCGAGCTGCGCGTCATCACCTGCGGCGGCGAGTGGTCACGCGGCACCGGTTACGAGGGCAACGTGGTCGTCTTCGCGCACCTGACCGGCAGCCGGTGAGCCGTTCAGCACGTTCTCCTTCCCCCAGGCGCCGAGCGGGGCCAGCGCCTTGTTGAGGGCGACGCCCCGGGCGGTGAGCGAGTACTCGACGCGCGGCGGCACGTCGTCGTACTCCTCGCGGTGCACGATGCCGTCGGCCTCCAGCTCCCGCAGCTGCGCGGCGAGCACCTTCTCCGTCACCCCGGGCAGCTCCCGGCGCAGGGCGCCGAAGCGGTACGGCCGCTCGGCCAGCGCCCACAGGATGAGCACCTTCCACTTCCCGCCGATCACGTCCATCGCCGCGTCGATCCCGCAGATGTACGCCCCCGGCCGCCGTGCCGTCCCCATGACCGTCTCCCCGTCCGTGTCCGCTGCCTGGATGCTTCCCCCAAGGTAACCACCCACTCGCAAGTGCGTACTTGAGCCGCCGCCGACCGGGGCGGAGGCTGATCACATGACCGACGACGCAACCACCTCCCGCATCCCGGCCGCCCCCCTCACCGTCCTCGGCGCCGGCGCCATGGGCGCCGCCCTCGCCCGCGCCTGGCTGGCCGCCGGCCACCCCGTGACCGTCTGGAACCGCACCCCCGCCCGCGCCGAGGCCCTGGCCGCCGACGGCGCCACCGTGGCCGCGAGCGCCGCCGAGGCGGTGGCCGCGAACCGCCTGGTGATCGTCTGCCTGCTCGACGACGCCTCGGTCGGCGCGGCCTTGGAGGGGGTCGACCTGACCGGCCGGGACCTGGTGAACCTCACCACCGGCACCCCCGCCGACGGCCGCGCCCGCGCCGCCTGGGCGACGGAGCGCGGGGCCCGGTTCCTGGACGGCGGGATCATGGCCGTACCGCCGATGATCGGGGACGCCGGCTCCGGCGCGTACGTCTTCTACAGCGGCTCCGCCGAGCTGTTCGAGGAGCACCGGGCCACCCTCGCCGTCCCGGCCGGCACCCGGTACGTGGGCGCGGACGCGGGCTTCGCGGCGCTGCACGACGTGGCGCTGCTCAGCGCGATGAGCGGCATGTTCGCGGGCATCACGCACGCCTTCGCGCTGATCGGCCCGGAGGACATCGCCCCGAAGGACTTCGCGCCGCTGCTGGTGTCGTGGCTCGGCGCGATGACCGGCTCCGCCCACCTGGCCGCCGACCAGATCGAGAGCGGCGACTACGGCAAGGGCGTCGTCTCCAACCTCGCGATGCAGGTGGCGGGCAACGCGACGCTGCTGCGCACCGCCGAGGAGCAGGGCGTGAGCGCGGAGCTGCTGACGCCGTACACGGCGCTGATGGAGCGGTGGCTCGCCGAGGGGCACGGCCAGGAGGACACGACCGGGATGGTGGAGCTGCTGGACCTGCGGCGGGGCCGCGCGGAGCGTGCCTAGGCCAGCCACTGCTCGTAGGCGAGGTTCGCCACCAGGGCGAAGACGACCGTCAGCAGCACGATCCGGACGAAGCCGCTGCCCTTCTTCAGGGCCGTGTGCGCGCCGAACATGCCCCCGGCGAGGTTGAAGACCGCCATCAGGGCGGCCAGCTGCCACAGGACGGCGCCCTGCCAGGCGAAGGTGGCGAGGGCGCCGGCGTTGGTGCAGCAGTTGACGATCTTGGCGGTGGCGGAGGCGGTCACCAGGTCCAGGTGGAGGACGGCGGTGAGCGCCAGGACAAGGAACGTGCCGGTGCCGGGGCCGATCAGCCCGTCGTAGAAGCCGATGCCGAGGCCCGCGAGGCCGATCGCGGCGAGGACGCGCCGGCGGGTGGCCGGGCCGGGGGCGGGGGCGGTGCCGAAGGCGGGGCGCAGGATCACGAACGCCGCGACCGCCAGCAGCACCACCATGATCACCGGCTTGAGCACCTCGGTGCTCATCCCGGCCGCGAAGAACGCCCCGCCGGACGACCCGGCCAGCGCCGCCAGGCCGATGCGGACGGCGGTGCGGACGTCCACCGGGGCCTTGCGGGCGTACGTGACCGCCGCGCCCGTGGTGCCGACGATGGCGACCGCCTTGTTGGTGCCCAGGGCGTGCGCGGCGGACGTGCCGGCGGGCAGCCCGAGCAGCAGGGCGGGGAGCAGCAGGAGCCCTCCCCCGCCGACCACGGCGTCGATCCAGCCGGCCGCGAGGGCCGCGAGGCAGAGCAGGACGACCGTGGTCAGCGCTATGTCGGGCATGATCGCGACCCTATGGACGGGATGGATGTGCCGTCCATCGAGATGAGGGACTTCTGAGGTTGCCGCCCCGGCCGCGGGCCGGGGCGGCCGGGCCCCTCACACCCACCCCCCGCCCCCGCTGAGGGCAGCGTTCCCCGCGGGAAACAGACGTGATGCCACCGGGTAACACCCGCCCCGCACGCTCGTCGCATGACCTCGAACGAGCGTGTGGTGGTGATCGGCGCCGGACTGGCGGGCGTGACGCTGGCCCGGCGGCTCGGTGAGCTGGGCACGCCCGCGCTGGTCGTCGGCGACGAGGAGCACCGCCCGTACAACCGGGTGCTGCTCGCCGAGGTGCTGGCCGAGCGGTACGGCCCCGAGGTGACCGCCCTGCCCGCGCCGGCCGGCCTGACCCGCGCCAAGGTGACCGGCATCGACCGGGCCGGGCGGACCGTGCGGTGCGCCGACGGCTCGGTGATCGCCTACGGCACGCTGGTCCTGGCGACCGGCTCCAACGCCGTACTGCCGCCCCTGCGCGGCCTGTTCACGCCGGACCGCGAGCTGCCCGAGGGCGTGCACGCGTTCCGGACGATGGACGACTGCCTGAGCCTGTCGAAGGCGGTACGGCCCGGGGTGCGGGCGGTCGTCATCGGGGGCGGGCTGCTCGGGGTGTCCGCCGCCCGCGCGCTGGCCGTGCGCGGCGCGCAGGTCGTCCTCGCCCAGCAGTCCGAGCGGCTCATGGAACGCCAGCTGGACCCGGGCTCCTCCGCGCTGGTGCGGCGGCACCTGGAGGACCTGGGCGTCGAGGTGCACACCGAGTGCCGGGTCCGGGACGTGCGATGCGTCGGCGGGGCGGTCAGGTCGGTGGAGATGGCCGACGGGTACGCGCTCGGCGCCGACCTGGTCGTCCTCGCCTGCGGGGTCCGGCCGCGCGTCGGGCTGGCGCAGGAGGCGGGACTGGAGGTGGGCAAGGGCGTCGTCGTCGACGACGAGCTGCGCACCTCGGACCCGCACATCCGGGCCGTCGGCGACTGCGCCGAGCACGCGGGGCGCGTGTACGGGCTGGCCGCCCCGGCGCTCGAACAGGCCGGCGCGCTCGCCGGGCTGCTCGCCGGGAGCGGCACCGCCCGCTACACCGGCACCCGCTCCCTGACCCGGCTCACCCTCACCGGGCCGGACAGCCCCTTCGACCTCGCCGCGTTCGGCGAGACCGACCCCCGCCCCGGCGACGACGTCGTGCAGCTCGCCGACGCCACCCGGGGCACCTACCGCAAGGTCGTCGTCCGCGACGACCGGCTGGTCGGCGGGGTCCTGGTCGGCGAACTCGGCACCGTCGGCGCGCTCGCGCGCGCCTGGGAGGGAGCAGAGCCGCTCCCGTCCGACGGCGGCCCCCTGCTCCACCTGCTCACCACTGACGGAGGCTCCTGATGTCCACGGACGACACCCCCACGATCGTGCTCGTCGGCCACGGCATGGTCGGCCAGCGCTTCCTCGAAGCGCTCGCCGAGCGCGGCCTGACCGGCACGCACCGCGTGGTCGTGCTGTGCGAGGAGCCGCGCCCCGCCTACGACCGGGTCCAGCTCACCTCGTACTTCTCGGGGAAGACCCCCGAGGACCTGTCGATGACCGACCTCGCGTTCATCGCGGAGCACGGCATCGAGCTGCGCGTCGGCGACCCGGCGGTGGCCGTCGACCGGACCGCCCGCGAGGTGACCGCCCGCTCCGGGCTGGTCGTCGGCTACGACGTACTCGTCCTGGCCACCGGCTCCTACCCCTTCGTCCCGCCGGTCCCCGGCAAGGACGCCGAGGGCTGCTTCGTGTACCGGACGATCGAGGACCTGCTCGCCATCGAGGCGTACGCGAAGAACGCGACGACCGGCGCGGTGGTCGGCGGCGGGCTCCTCGGCCTGGAGGCGGCCGGCGCCCTCAAGGGCCTCGGACTCACCTCGCACATCGTGGAGTTCGCGCCCCGCCTGATGCCGGTCCAGGTCGACGAGGGCGGCGGCGCGGCGCTGCTGCGCACCATCGAGGACATGGGCCTGTCCGTGCACACGGGCGTCGGCACGCAGGAGATCGTGGTCGGCGCGGACGGCGCCGTCACCGGCATGAAGCTGTCCGACGGGTCCGAACTCGCCACCGACCTGGTGGTGTTCAGCGCCGGTGTCCGTCCCCGTGACCAGCTCGCCCGGGACTGCGGGCTGGCGGTCGGCGAGCGCGGCGGCATCAGCGTCGACGAGCAGTGCCGGACCGTCGGCGACCCGCACGTGTTCGCGATCGGCGAGTGCGCGCTGGCGGCCGACGGTCGGGTGTACGGGCTGGTGGCGCCCGGGTACGAGCAGGCCGAGACGGCCGCCGCGACCATCGCCCGCGACGAGGCGGCGTTCACCGGCGCCGACCTGTCCACCAAGCTGAAGCTGCTCGGCGTGGACGTGGCGTCCTTCGGTGACGCGCACGGCACCACCGCCGACTGCCTGGACGTCGTCTACTCCGACTCCCGCGCGGGCCTGTACAAGAAGCTGGTCGTCGGCCGCGACGGCACGCTGCTCGGCGGCATCCTGGTCGGCGACGCGGAGGCGTACGGCACCCTGCGCGCGTTCACCGGCTCCATCCCGCCGGTCTCCCCCGAGTCCCTGGTGCTGCCCGCCGGCGCCGGCGCCCCGGCCCAGCTGGGCCCGTCCGCGCTGCCCGACGACGCGGTGATCTGCTCCTGCCACAACGTCACCAAGGGCACCATCCGGGGCGCGGTGACGGAGCACTCGTGCACGACCGTGCCCGAGGTGAAGAAGTGCACCAAGGCCGGCACCGGCTGCGGCTCCTGCGTCAAGGTGCTCGGCCAGCTCGTCACCGCCGAGCTGGAGGCGAGCGGCGTCGAGGTCGACAAGGGGCTGTGCGGCTGCTTCGCCCAGACCCGCGAGGAGCTGTACGAGATCGTCCTCGCCCTGCGGATCACCTCCTACCGGGACCTGCTGGACCGGCACGGCCGCGAGGGCGCCCGGGGCGGTGACGGCTGCGAGGTGTGCAAGCCGGCGGTCGGCTCGATCATCGCCTCCCTGGCCCCGGCGATCGGCGCGAGCGGCTACGTCCTGGACGGCGAGCAGGCCGCCCTGCAGGACACCAACGACCACTTCCTGGCCAACCTCCAGAAGAACGGCTCGTACTCCGTCGTCCCGCGCATCCCCGGCGGCGAGATCGCGCCGGAGAAGCTCATCGTCATCGGCGAGATCGCCCGGGACTTCGGGCTCTACACGAAGATCACCGGCGGTCAGCGCATCGACATGTTCGGCGCCCGCGTCGAGCAGCTGCCGGTGATCTGGGCGCGGCTGGTGGACGCCGGCTTCGAGTCCGGGCACGCGTACGGCAAGTCGCTGCGCACGGTGAAGTCCTGCGTGGGGCAGACCTGGTGCCGCTACGGCGTCCAGGACTCCGTGCGCATGGCGATCGACCTGGAGCTGCGCTACCGGGGGCTCAGGTCGCCGCACAAACTCAAGTCGGCGGTCTCCGGGTGCGCCCGCGAGTGCGCCGAGGCCCAGTCGAAGGACTTCGGCGTGATCGCCACCTCCAACGGCTGGAACCTGTACGTCGGCGGCAACGGCGGCGCCACCCCGCGCCACGCCGACCTGCTGGCGCAGGACCTGTCCGACGCCGAACTGGTCCGCCTGATCGACCGGTTCCTGATGTTCTACATCCGCACCGCCGACAAGCTGGAGCGCACCTCCACCTGGCTGGAGCGCGTCCCCGGCGGCCTGGACCACGTGCGGGACGTGGTCGTGCACGACTCGCTCGGCATCTGCGACGAGCTGGAGTCCCTGATGCGGGCCCACGTCTCGCACTACCGCGACGAGTGGGCCGAGACCATCAACGACCCCGAGAAGCTGGCCCGGTTCGTGTCCTTCGTGAACGCGCCCGACACCCCGGACCCCGTGGTGGGCTTCGTGCCCGAGCGCGACCAGATGAAGCCCGACCTGCCGCTGCTGAGCATCGGCCTGCGGCGCACCGAGGAAGACCTCGAGAACGACCTCCTGGAAGGAAGCACCCGGCGATGACCCTGGCACCCGAGACGACGGCACCCGAGACGACCGGCCTGAAGGTGCGGCTGCGCCTGACGGACGACTGGTTCACGGCCTGCGACCTCGGCGCCCTGCTCCCGGGCCGGGGCGTGGCGGCCCTGCTGCCGGACGGCGCCCAGGTGGCCCTGTTCCGCGACCGGGGCGGCGAGCTGTACGCGATCGACAACCGGGACCCGTTCACCGGCGCGGCGGTCCTCTCCCGCGGCCTGACCGGCTCCCACCGGGGCCGCCCGTTCGTCGCGTCCCCGCTGCTCAAGCAGCGCTTCGACCTGGCGACCGGGCAGTGCCTGGACGACGAGGCGGTGCGGGTGGCGACGTACGAGGTGAAGGCCGCGTAGCGCCCCGGCCCGTCCCGCGGGACAACTGTCGGTTTCCTGTCGAAGACGGCCGGCGCGTCGAGTTCGGCGGGGCCGTCGGGTTTCATCGAGTCCCACGCCCTTCCCTCATGGAGGCCCGCACCATGACTCGGACCCACGACGTCCCGCCGTCCCGGCGCGCGGTGCTCGGCGCCGCCGCCGTCGCCGCCCTCACGGTGGCCGCCGGGGCCGCCCCCGCCGCGGCCGGCGCCCGGGGGGCGAGGTGGCCGACCCGGTTCCCGCTGCCCGACGGCTGGCTGCCCGAGGGCATCACCATCGGGTCGCGGCCGTACGCCTACATGGGCTCGCGCGCGAACGGCGCCGTCTACCGCACCGACCTGCGCACCGGCGAGGGCCGGATCGTCCACGAGGGCGCCCCGGGCCTCGCGGCCATCGGCCTGAAGCTGGACCGCGACGGTCTGCTGTACGTCGCCGGGGGCGGCGGGGGCACCGCGAGGATCGTCGACGCCCGCGACGGCCGCCTGCTGCGCACCCACCGGCTCACCGAGGCGACCGGTCACTTCGTCAACGACGTGGTCCTGCTCGGCGACCGCGCCTGGTTCACCGACTCCCGCGGCCCGGTCCTGTACGGCGTCCCGCGCGGCCGGGACGGCGCGGTGCGGGCCCTGCCCCTGACCGGCGACTGGGAGCAGACCCCGGACGTCAACAACGCCAACGGCATCGTCTCCACCCCCGACGGGCGGGGCCTGATCGTCGTGCGGAGCACACCGGGCGAGTTGTACCGCGTCGACCTCGCCACCGGCCGGGCCACCCGGATCGCCCTGGCCGGCGCGGCCGACGTGGTCAACGGCGACGGCCTGGTCCGCGTCGGCCGCACGCTGTACGTCGTGCAGAACCGGCTCGACCTGGTCAGCGTCTGGGACCTGGACGCGCGCGCCGGCCGGGCCACCCTGCGCCGGACGATCACCGACCCGGGCTTCGACGTGCCGGCCACCGCGGCCCGCTACGGCGACCGGCTCTACCTCGTCAACGCGCGCTTCACCAGCCCGCAGACGCCCGAGACGACGTTCACGGCGGTGGCGGTGGACCGCTGAGGGCCCCGGGGAACGCCGGGGGAGGGACGCGCCGCCCAGCCGTCACGGGTTGTCCATGAACCGTCAATCGAGTGCCTCTAGGGTCCGTAGCCGCACGCTCCCGCCGCCGCCCGGCGGCGGGGCCGGTCATGACCCCCGGAGGCAGCAGTGGAACGTCGTACCCTCCTGCGCACGGCCATCGTCGGCGGCTCGGCCGTCCTCGGCGGAACCCTGTGGCGCGGTGCCGCGTACGCCGCCCCCGCCCAGCCCGGCAGCGGCCCCTACGGCGCGCTCGGCTCCCCCGACGCCAACGGCATCAGACTGCCGGCCGGCTTCACCAGCAGGGTGATCGCCCGCTCCGGCCAGAAGGTCGCGGGCACCTCGTACACCTGGCACAACGCCCCGGACGGCGGCGCCTGCTACGCGGACGGCTCCGGCTGGATCTACGTCTCCAACTCGGAGATCAACCCCTCCGGCGGCGCGAGCGCGGTGAAGTTCTCCGCCACCGGGGCGATCACCTCGGCGTACCGGGTGCTGTCCGGCACCCGGCAGAACTGCGCGGGCGGCCGGACGCCGTGGAACACCTGGCTGTCCTGCGAGGAGGTGGACCGCGGCTACGTCTACGAGACCGACCCGTGGGGCGTGAAGGCCGCGGTGCGCAGGGACGCGATGGGCCGCTTCAAGCACGAGGCGGCGGCCGCCGACCCGGTCCGCAAGGTCGTCTACCTGACGGAGGACGTCACCGACGGCTGCTTCTACCGCTTCCGCCCCACCACCTGGGGCGACCTGTCGTCCGGCACGCTGGAGGTGCTGGTCGCGGGCTCGGCCGCCAGCGGCCCGGTCACCTGGGCGAGGGTCCCCGACCCGTCCGGCGCGACGGCCACCCGCGGCCAGGTCTCCGGCGCCAAGCGGTTCAACGGCGGCGAGGGCTGCTACTACGCGGACGACACCTGCTGGTTCACCACCAAGGGCGACAACCGCGTCTGGCAGTACAACGCCGCCGCCCAGACCATCGAGCTGGCCTACGACGACTCCCTGGTGACGTCCGGCACGGCCCCGCTGACCGGCGTGGACAACGTCACCGGCAGCTCCTCCGGCGACCTGTTCGTGGCGGAGGACGGCGGCAACATGGAGATCTGCGTGATCACGCCGAGCGACGTCATCGCGCCGTTCCTGCGCATCGACGGCCAGTCCGGCTCGGAGATCACCGGCCCGGCGTTCTCGCCCGACGGGACCCGGCTGTACTTCTCCAGCCAGCGGGGCACGAGCGGCAGCTCCTCCGGCGGGATCACCTACGAGGTGCGCGGGCCGTTCCGGGCGTAGCGCCGCCGGACAGGCCCCGGGCGCCCCTCGCTCAGGGCGCGTCCAGGCCCTGGTAGGTCACCCCCGTGAGCCGCTCGGAGGCGGCCCACAGCCGTTCGCCCATCGCGTCGTCGGTGGTCCAGGGCGCCCGCCAGGACGGGGCGGGCGCCCCGCGCCACATCGCGAAGGACGGGCCGGTGAAGGAGTCGGACGGGACGCCGGGCGCGGTCGCCGCGTACAGGACGGGCAGCGCGCCCGCCTCGGCGCTCTGGGCGACGGCCCGGTTGGCGAGCAGGACCAGCCGCTCGGCGAGCCGGCGCCCCTCGGCGCGGGGCCCGGCGGTCAGCAGGCCGGTGTCCGCGTACCCCGGGTGGGCGGCGACCGCGCGCACGTCCGAGGCGCCGTCCCGGGCCGCGAGGCGGCGCGCCAGCTCGTGCGTGAAGAGCAGGTTGGCGGACTTGGAGCGGGCGTAGGCGGTCCAGCGCCCGTAGCGCCGGACGTTGTTGAGGTCGCGCGGATCGACGTTCGCGAGCGCGTGCAGGGAGCTGGAGACGGTCACGACCCGGGCGCCCGGCGTGGCGAGCAGGGCGGGCAGCAGCAGCCCGGTGAGCGCGAAGTGTCCCAGGTGGTTGACGCCGAACTGCGTCTCGAAGCCGTCCGCGGTCGTCCCGTACGGCAGGGCCATCACCCCGGCGTTGTTGACCAGGAGGTCGAGCCGCTCGTACGGCAGGCCGTAGGCGAACTCCCGGACCGTGGACAGGTCCCCGAGGTCCAGCCGCCTCAGCTCCACGGTGGCGTCCGGCACCTCGCCGAGCAGCCGCGCCACGGCCTCGCTCCCCCGCTGCTCACCGCGGCAGGCGAGCACCACGCACGCCCCCCGGCGCGCCAGCTCCCGGGCCACGACGTAGCCGAGGCCGCCGTTGGCGCCGGTGACGACGGCGACGCGCCCGTCCAGGCGGGGCATGTCGCCCGCGTTCCAGCCGGTCATCGCGGCTCCTTCCCTGGTCCGGACCCTGCCACCGTACGCGCCCGGAGCGCCGGAACGGAGAGCTACCGTCCGGTCACGTCACGTTCACATCACGAGTCCTCCATGTCGCCACCACATCCCCGGCACACCCCTACCTTCGGTCACCTCACACCCACCCATCCACACCGTTCCCGGGACTCTCGATGAAGCTGCTCCGCAAGCCCGCCGCCGTCGCCCTCGCGGCACTGGCCCTGTCCGCCCTGCCGACCGCCGCCGAGGCGCACGAGGGCACCCACCCGTTCAAGAACTGCACCGAGGCCTACGAGGCCGGGTACTCCGGCATCGAGCAGGGCGACGAGCACTACGGCGAGCACCTGGACCGCGACCGGGACGGCGTCGGCTGCGACAAGCCGCCCGCCGGCTTCGTCCCGGCCGGCGACAAGGACACCGACGACGCGGCCGGCTCGGGGAACTCCTCGGACTCCTCGGACTCCGGGAGCGAGGAGGACTCCGGCGCCGAGGAGGCCGCCGGGCAGCAGGGCACCGACCTGGCCGAGACCGGCGGCGACGACACCACCCCGTACCTCGCGGCGGGCGGCGCGGCCGTCGTCCTCGCGGGCGGCGGGCTGCTGCTGGCCGCGCGCCGGCGCCGGAGCGACGGCGCGGGCTGACCCCGCGTACGGCCGCCGGTGCCCCTCGCCTCAGCGGCGGCGGGGCGCCGGCGTCTTCAGGCCGAACTCGGCGCTGCTCAGCCGGCGCCGCATGGCCAGGGCCAGCGGACGCTCCACGAACCGCTGCACCACGTACGACAGGGCGACCAGGCCGGCGACGGTGAGGACGACCAGGAGCCGGGGGTCGACGCGGTCGCCGAAGCGGTGCAGGACGTTCACGCCGATGGCGTCGTGCAGCAGGTACAGCGGGAAGGTCAGGGTGCCGGCGACGGTCAGCCAGCGCCAGCGGATCCGGCTGGTCCAGCCGAGGGCGACGGCGGCGACCAGCAGGAAGAAGACCGTGATCACCAGGACCAGCCAGCCGTTCCACGGCGACCAGGAGTCCCGGTTGATGCGGCCGCCCTCGGGCAGCAGCAGGAAGTGCAGCGCGATCAGCCACGACATGGCGACGATGCCCCACAGCAGCGGCGTCGGCCGGTAGCGGTACATGAGGTAGAAGGCCATGCCGGCGATGAAGTACGGGGCGGACGGCGGGTTGACCAGCAGGGTGAGCAGCCGGATGTCGGCGCTCGGGGCCAGCACGGCGGCGACCGTCCACACCCCGCAGTAGATCACCACGCGCTGGTAGGTCAGGCCCTTCCACACCACGACCGCGAAGGTCAGGTAGAAGCACAGCTCCGGCCAGAGCGTCCAGTACACGGAGTCGAGGTGCTCCACGCCGAGCGGGGTCTGCAGCATCGTGAGGTTGGCGAACAGCACGCGCGGGTGGGGGTGTCCGAACGGGTTGTCGGCGAAGTAGATCACGCACGCCGTGATCACGATGGCCGCCCAGTACATCGGGTACAGCCGGGTCACGCGCGATATGAAGAAGTCGCGCGGGGTGCGGCCCCACGCGCTCATGCAGATGACGAAGCCGCTGATCAGGAAGAACAGTTCGACGCCGAGCCGGCCGAAGGCGAAGTAGCCGTGCGAGTCGGGGAAGACGGCCTCGACCGGGCGGCCCCAGATGGTCTCCATCGTCGAGGGCGCCTGGCCGACGAAGTGGAAGAAGACCACGGCCAGCGCCGCCAGGAACCGCAGTCCGTCCAGCGCCGCGAGCCGGTTGCGGCGGACGGGGGGCCCGGCCCCGGGCACCTTCGCCTCGGCGGCGGTGCGAGGTCCCGGCACCCCGGAGGCCGGCTCGCCGCCGCGCGAAGCGGTCCTGCCGGCGGGTTCCCTGTGATCCGTCGAGGTCATCCAACCACCGTTCCGGTGTGGGGCCACTGTCCGCTGCCAGGGCGCTCCGATTCTGCTGACAGCCTGCTGCTGCTCAGCTCACAGGTATTCACACCGACGATCAGATCACAAGGGGGCGGCACCCCCGCACAGGGTGCCGCCCCCCTTCCCGTGAACCGGAGCCGCCGCCGATCGGTGAGGGTGGTCGGGTGACAGACGGCGGCTCCGGGGTCTTCGCCCCGCTCGGAACGGCTAGCGGTGGTCGCTGCCCTTCGACTGGGACGCCGCGCGGCCGGCCTCCAGGCGGGCCACCGGGATCCGGAACGGGGAGCAGGAGACGTAGTCCAGGCCCACCTCGTGGAAGAAGTGGACCGACTCCGGGTCGCCGCCGTGCTCACCGCAGACGCCGAGCTTCAGGTCGGGGCGGGTGGCGCGGCCGGCCCGCGCGGCGGCGGCGACCAGGGAGCCGACGCCGTCCTTGTCGATGGTCTCGAACGGGGAGACGCCGAAGATGCCCTTCTCCAGGTACGCCGTGAAGAAGCTGGCCTCCACGTCGTCGCGGCTGAAGCCCCACACGGTCTGGGTCAGGTCGTTGGTGCCGAACGAGAAGAACTCGGCGGCCTCGGCGATCTGACCGGCGGTCAGCGCGGCGCGCGGCAGCTCGATCATCGTGCCGATGGACAGCTTCAGCTTGGCGCCGGTGGCCGCCTCGACCTCCGCGATGACCTGGTCGGCCTCGTCGCGCACGATCTCCAGCTCCTGGACGGTGCCGACCAGCGGGATCATGATCTCGGCGCGCGGGTCGCCCTTGGCCGCCCGGCGCTCGGCCGCCGCCTCGGCGATGGCCCGCACCTGCATGGTGAACAGGCCGGGGATGACCAGGCCGAGACGGACGCCGCGCAGGCCCAGCATCGGGTTCTGCTCGTGCAGGCGGTGCACGGCCTGGAGCAGGCGCAGCTCGTTCTCGTGCGGCTCCTGGCGGGACTCGGCGAGGGCCACGCGCACCGACAGCTCGGTGATGTCGGGCAGGAACTCGTGCAGCGGCGGGTCCAGGAGGCGGACGGTGACCGGGAGGCCGTCCATCGCCTCGAACAGCTCGACGAAGTCCTGCTTCTGGAGCGGCAGCAGCTCCTTCAGGGACTCCTCGCGCTCGGCCTCGGTGTCGGCCAGGATCAGCCGCTCCACCAGCTCGCGCCGGTCGCCGAGGAACATGTGCTCGGTGCGGCACAGGCCGATGCCCTGGGCGCCGAAACGGCGGGCGCGCAGCGCGTCCTCGGCGTTGTCGGCGTTGGCGCGCACCCGCAGCCGGCGCTTGCGGTCGGCGAAGGCCATGATGCGGTGCACGGCCTCGACCAGCTCATCGGCGTCCTCGGCGCCCGCGTGCATGCGGCCCTCGAAGTACTCGACGACCGGCGACGGCACGACCGGCACCTCGCCCAGGTAGACCTTGCCGGAGGAGCCGTCGATGGAGATGACGTCGCCCTCCTCGACGACGTGCCCGCCGGGCACGGTCATCCGGCGGCGCTTGGTGTCGACCTCCAGCTCCTCGGCGCCGCAGACACAGGTCTTGCCCATGCCGCGCGCGACGACGGCCGCGTGGGAGGTCTTGCCGCCGCGCGAGGTCAGGATGCCCTCGGCGGCGATCATGCCGTCCAGGTCGTCGGGGTTGGTCTCCCGGCGGACCAGGATGACCTTCTCGCCCGAGCGGGACCACTTGACGGCGGTGTACGAGTCGAAGACCGCCTTGCCGACCGCCGCGCCCGGCGAGGCCGCGATGCCCCGGCCGACCTTCTCGACCTTGGCGTCCTCGTCGAAGCGGGGGAACATCAGCTGGGCGAGCTGGGCGCCGTTGACGCGCTGGAGGGCCTCGGCCTCGTCGATCAGGCCCTGGTCGACGAGCTGGGTGGCGATGCGGAAGGCCGCGCCCGCCGTGCGCTTGCCGACGCGGGTCTGGAGCATCCACAGCTGGCCGCGCTCGATGGTGAACTCGATGTCGCACAGGTCCAGGTAGTGGTTCTCCAGCGTCTCCATGATCTGCATCAGCTGGTCGTACGACTTCTTGTCGATCTGCTCCAGCTCCGCCAGCGGGACGGTGTTGCGGATGCCGGCGACGACGTCCTCGCCCTGGGCGTTCTGGAGGTAGTCGCCGTAGACGCCCTGGTGGCCGGAGGCGGGGTCGCGGGTGAAGGCGACGCCGGTGCCGGAGTCGGGGCCGAGGTTGCCGAAGACCATGGAGCAGACGTTGACGGCGGTGCCGAGGTCGTGCGGGATGCGCTCCTGGCGGCGGTAGAGCTTGGCGCGCTCGCCGTTCCAGGAGTCGAAGACGGCCTTGATGGCGAGGTCCATCTGCTCGCGCGGGTCCTGCGGGAAGTCCCGGCCGGCCTCGGTCTTGACGATCTTCTTGAACTTGGTGACGAGCTTCTTGAGGTCGGCGGCCTCCAGCTCGGTGTCCACCGCGACCTTCTTGGCCGCCTTCGCCGCCTCCAGCGCCTCCTCGAAGAGGTCGCCGTCGACGCCGAGGACGGTCTTGCCGAACATCTGGATCAGGCGCCGGTAGGAGTCCCAGGCGAAGCGGTCGTCGCCGGCCTGCTTGGCCAGGCCCTGCACCGACTTGTCGGAGAGGCCGATGTTGAGGACCGTGTCCATCATGCCGGGCATGGAGAACTTGGCCCCGGAGCGGACCGACACGAGGAGGGGGTCGTCGGCCTGGCCGAGCTTCTTGCCCATCTTCTCTTCGAGGGCGTCGAGGTGCGCACTCACCTCGTCACGCAGTGCCGCCGGCTCCTCGCCGCTGTCGAGGTAGGTCTTGCATGCCTCGGTGGTGATGGTGAAGCCGGGAGGGACCGGAAGACCCAGGTTGGTCATCTCGGCGAGGTTGGCGCCCTTGCCGCCGAGGAGGTCCTTGAGGTCCTTGTTGCCCTCGGTGAAGTCGTAAACGAACTTGGTCGTGTTCGTTACCTGAGGTTCTTTGTTTTCCGACACGGGTCTCGACTCCTCGAGGACGCGGTGGCTGCCCTGACGGCGAGGAATGTACCCAGATCAAAGGCACCTGGGTACGTCCACTTGCGCGTCATACGCCTGTAACCACTCGTCCGCCAGCGGATCGAAAGTCAAGGCTTGGCAAGCGAGCGACGGCTTGTGTTTTCACTTCTTGAACGAATGGACCCTCGAAGCAGGCCGTTGTCGCTCAGGTGAGCGCCTTTCGCCACGTTTGAGTTCGATCGATGAACGATCATGATATGGCACTCAGTGCCACCCCTTGGAGAAGTGGAATCGTCCAAGATCCGCTCATCTGAGCGTCACTCCTATCAGAGGTGGCGAGAATCACGCTGCCACAGGCCGTCGGATTTCACCATGCGGACCGGTGAACGGACCGTTCGCGGCGGACGTACGACAGGGTGCGGCGGACCCGGCCCCCTCGCCGGGTCCGCCGACCACCGGGTTACGTACGGAAGGACCTCCGGGTGCCTGTCATCACGCCTTTCCGCAGGCCGGCGCGGACCGCCGACGCCCCCGGCACACCCGCACCCGAGCCCGCCGCACTCCCGTCGCTCCCCTCGCTCCGGTCCCGCCTGGCCCACTGGCGCGCCTGGCGCACCCGCCGTCCCCGCGCCGCCCGCGCCGTCCACCGGACCACGACCGTCCTCGCCGCCGCTCTCGTCCTCGGGTCGCTGCTGCTGCCGAACACCGTCGCCGCCCTGGAGCCGAACCGGTTCGCGCGCATCCCGGTGGAGGCCCTGATCGCGGCGGTGCTGCTGCTCTGCCTGCCGCGCGTGCCGCGCGTCGTGGCGGCGGCGCTCTTCGGGACCGTCCTCGGCGCGCTGACCGTGCTGAACCTGCTCGACATGGGCTTCACCGAGTACCTGGGCCGGGGCTTCAACCTCGTCCTGGACTGGGGCCTGCTGGACGACGCCCGGTCGTACGTGGCCGACTCGATGGGCGGGGCGGCGGCCACCTGGGCGGCGGTGGGCGCCGTCGCGCTGGCCGTGCTGGTACCGGTGCTGACGGCGCTGGCCGCCGTCCGGCTGGGCGAGCTGCTCGCCGCGCACCGGGAGCGGGCGGCCCGGGGCGCGCTGACGGCGGCCACCGTGTGGATGACCTGCGTCGCGCTGGGCGTGCAGACCTTCGGCGTGCCGGTCGCCACCAGGAGCGCCTCGGCGGCGCTCCAGGCGCAGGCGCGCCGGGTGGTGGACACGCTGCGGGACGAGGCGGCGTTCGCGCGCCAGGCGCGGTCGGACCGCTTCGGCGCCACGCCCGGCGCGCAACTGGTGCCGGAGCTGCGGGGCAAGGACGTGATCTTCACGTTCATCGAGAGCTACGGCCGCAGCGCCGTCGAGGACCCGGTCATGGCGCCCGGCGTCGGCCGCACGCTCGACGCGAGCACGAAGGCGCTGGAGGAGGCGGGCTTCAGGGCCCGCAGCGGCTGGCTCACGTCGGCGACGTACGGCGGCAGCAGCTGGCTCGGCCACTCCACGTTCCTGTCGGGCCTGTGGGTGGACAACCAGCAGCGCTACCGCACCGTCACCGCCGGCGACCACCTCACCCTCACCAAGGCGTTCGCTAAGACCGGCGCGTGGGACACGGTCGGCGTCATGCCGGGCGTGCAGAAGGCGTGGCCGGAGGCCGAGTGGTACGGGCTCGACAAGGTCTACGACGCCTTCGACGTCGGCTACGAGGGACCGAAGTTCAGCTGGTCGACGATGCCGGACCAGTACGCGCTGGAGGCCTTCCAGCGCCTGGAGCACGGCAGGGAGCGCGCCCGGCCGCTGATGGCGGAGGTCATCCTCACCTCCAGCCACCAGCCCTGGGCGCCGCTCCCGGAACTGGTCGACTGGGACGCGATCGGCGACGGCTCGGTGTTCGACGGCATCGAGGCGTCGGGCGTGGACGCCTCCGACGTCATCGCCGACGCCACGCGGTCCAAGGAGCAGTACGGCAGGTCGGTCGAGTACTCGCTCACCAGCCTCACCCAGTGGCTGGAGCGCTACGGCACCGACGACACCGTCCTGGTCTTCCTCGGCGACCACCAGCCGCTCGCCCGGGTCAGCGGGGCCGGGGCGAGCCGGGACGTGCCCGTCTCGGTCGTCGCCAAAGACCCTGAGGTGCTCGACGCGATCGACGACTGGGACTGGACGGAGGGCCTGAAGCCCGCCCAGGACGCCCCGGTGTGGCGGATGGACGCCTTCCGCGACCGCTTCCTGACGGCGTACGGCTCGGTGCCGCACCCCACCGGGGGCTGATCAGCCGCCGGAGGTGTCCAGCTCCGCGTCCTCGCCGATGCCCGCGCAGTCGTAGGGGTCCTTGAGCCAGCCGTCGGGCAGGACCACCCGGTTGTTGCCGGAGGTACGGCCGCGGGGCCCGTCGGCGCCGGTGGGCCAGGGCTGGTCGAGGTCCAGCTCGTCCAGCCCGGCACGCAGTGCCTCCAGGGACGAGGTGACCGCGAGCCGCTTGCGCATCTCGGAGCCGACCGCGAAGCCCTTGAGGTACCAGGCGACGTGCTTGCGGAAGTCGATGACGCCGCGCGCCTCGTCGCCGATCCACTCGCCGAGCAGGGTGGCGTGCCGCACCATCACGTCGGCGACCTCGCGCAGCGTCGGCCGTACGTAGGCGTCGGTACGTCCCTCGAAGGCGGCCACCAGGTCGGCGAAGAGCCACGGGCGCCCCAGGCAGCCGCGCCCGACCACGACGCCGTCGCAGCCGGTCTCCCGCACCATCCGCAGCGCGTCCTCGGCCGACCAGATGTCGCCGTTGCCGAGGACGGGGATCTCCGGGACGTGCTCCTTGAGGCGGGCGATGGCGTCCCAGTCGGCGGTGCCGCCGTAGTGCTGGGCGGTGGTGCGGCCGTGCAGCGCGATGGCGCTCACGCCCTCCTCGACGGCGATCCGGCCGGCGTCGAGGAAGGTGAGGTGGTCGTCGTCGATGCCCTTGCGCATCTTCATGGTGACCGGCAGGTCGCCGGCGCCGGTGACGGCCTCGCGGACGATGGCCCGCAGCAGGTTCCGCTTGTACGGGAGGGCCGAGCCGCCGCCCTTGCGGGTCACCTTGGGGACGGGGCAGCCGAAGTTCAGGTCGATGTGGTCGGCCAGGTCCTCCTCCGCGATCATGCGGACGGCCTTGCCGACGGTCACCGGGTCGACGCCGTACAGCTGGATCGAGCGCGGTGTCTCGGTGGCGTCGAAGTGGATCAGCTGCATGGTCTTCTCGTTGCGCTCGACCAGCGCCCTCGTGGTGATCATCTCGCTCACGAACAGGCCCTTGCCACCGCTGAACTCCCTGCACAGGGTGCGGAAGGGGGCGTTGGTGATCCCGGCCATGGGGGCGAGGACGACGGGCGGCCGGACGGTGTGCGGACCGATCTGCAGGGGCGTGGACATGTCTCCATTGTGCCGTGCAATGACTTGGCAAAATTCATTAGTTAGGCACACTATTGAAATCGGGTTACGATGGACACCATGCCCGAGCCGAGTCGCCGCCGCCGGATGCTCGTGCTCGCGATCTGCTGCATGAGCCTGCTGATCGTGAGCATCGACAACACGATCCTCAACGTCGCCCTCCCCTCCGTGCAGCGCGACCTGCACGCGAGCACGTCCGGGCTCCAGTGGGCGGTCGACGCGTACACGCTGGTGCTGGCCGCGCTGCTGATGCTCGCCGGCTCCACGGCCGACCGGATCGGCCGCAAGCGGGTCTTCATGACGGGCCTGGTCGTCTTCACCCTCGGCTCGCTGCTGTGCTCGCTGGCGCCCGACCTGTCGTCGCTGGTCGTCTTCCGGATGATCCAGGCCGTGGGCGGCTCCATGCTCAACCCGGTCGCCATGTCGATCATCACCAACACCTTCACCGACGCGCGCGAGCGCGCCCGCGCGATCGGGGTGTGGGGCGCGGTCGTCGGCATATCCATGGCCGCCGGTCCCCTGGTGGGCGGGCTGCTCGTGGAGTCGGTCGGCTGGCGCTCGATCTTCTGGGTCAACCTCCCGGTGGGCCTCGCCGCCCTGCTGCTCACCCTGCGTTTCGTCCCCGAGTCCCGCGCGCCGAAGGCCCGCCGCCCGGACCCGCTGGGCCAGCTGCTGGTGATCGTGCTGTTCGGCTCGCTGACGTACGCGATCATCGAGGCGCCGAACGCCGGGCTCACGGCGGTCCTGCCCTACGCCGCGCTGGCGCTCGCCGCGCTCACCGGCCTGCTCGTCCACGAACCCCGGCGCGCCGAACCCCTCATCGACCTGCGCTTCTTCCGTTCGGCTCCGTTCAGCGGGGCGACCGTGATCGCGGTCAGCGCCTTCGCCGCGCTGGGCGGCTTCCTGTTCCTGTCCACGCTGTACCTGCAGAACGTGCGGGGGCTGAGCGCCCTGCACGCCGGGCTGTGGATGCTGCCGATGGCCGTGCCGACCTTCCTGTGCGCCCCGCTGGCCGGGCGGCTGGTCGGCAGCCGGGGGCCGCGGCTGCCGCTGCTGATCGCGGGCGGCGCGCTGACGGTGAGCGCGGTGCTGTTCGCCGCCTTCGAGGCCGAGACGTCGAACGCCACCCGCTTCCTCGGCTACGTCCTGTTCGGCATCGGCTTCGGCTTCGTCAACGCCCCCATCACCAACACCGCCGTCTCCGGCATGCCGCGCGCCCAGGCGGGGGTCGCCGCCGCCGTCGCCTCCACCAGCCGGCAGCTCGGCCAGACGCTGGGCGTGGCGGTGGTCGGCGCGGTGCTGGCGGCGGGCGTGGGCACCTCGTCGTACCGCGACACCTTCGTCTCCGCCGCCCGCCCCGGCTGGTGGATCCTGACCGCCTGCGGCCTGGCCGTCCTGCTCCTCGGCGCCCTCACCACCGGCCCCTGGGCCCACCGCACGGCCCAACGAACCGCCACCCGCCTGAAAACCCCCGACCCCCGCGAGGCGGCCCGATCAGCCTCGTAAGCAACGCGCCCCAAAAGGGGCGCGGGGAACTGCGCGCCCAACCCCCACCCGCCCGCACCCCACACACCACCGCCACCACCCCAAAGGGGCGCGGGGAACTGCGCGCTCAGCCCTCACTCACCCGCACCAAACACCCCACCGCCACCACCCCAAAAGGGGCGCGGGGAACTGCGCAACCACCCCCCACCCACCCGCACCCGACACCCCACCGCCACCGAACACCCCCCACCCCCACCCAAGCCGCCGCTCAGGCAACCGCCCCCCGCCCAACCCCCGGCAGCCTCTCCGCCACCGTCGGCCAGTACTTCACCACCGCCTCCTCCACCGCGGGCAGCGCCCGCTGCCCCGCCAGCGCCAGGACGATCGCCGCGACCACGCCCGCCCAGGCCAGCGGCCCCAGCGGCGTGCACCCGAAGAGCTGGCTGGCCCCCGGCGTCTGCACCAGCGCGACCAGCGCCGCGGCGGACCCCAGCGAGGTCACCTGGACCAGGCGGCTGCCCCGCCGGTCGGCGAGGGTCTGGGCGAGCTGCGTGCCGACCACCGCGCACAGCGCCATCGTCGTCGAGCGCCGCCCCGTACCCGGCGTGAACCGGCCGAAGAGCCAGGCCGCGGTCGCGCCGAGCGCCGTGGTCAGGGCCCGGTGCCGGATCTGCCGGATCAGCGGCTCGCCCAGCACCGCCGCACCGAGCGGCGCGCCCGCGTCGGCGTCCTCCTGCTCGGGGTCCGACGTCTCGGTCACCGCCACCGCCATCGCGGGGAACAGGTCCGTGAACAGGTTGACCAGCAGCATCTGACGGGTGGACAGCGGGGCCGCGCCACCGAGCACCGTGCCGAGGATGCCGAAGCCGACCTCGCCCGCGTTGCCGCCGATCAGGATGGCGATGGCGTCGGCGACGCTGTGCCACAGCGCCCGGCCCTCCCGTACCGCCTCCACCAGGACCAGCAGGTCGTCACCCGTGACGACCAGGTCCGCGGCGTTGCGGGCGGCGGCCGAGCCGCGGGCGCTGATGCCGACGCCGATGTCGGCGGCGCGGATCGCGGCGGCGTCGTTGGCGCCGTCGCCGACCATGCCGACCACCCGCCCGGCGTCCCGCAGCGACTCGACGACCTGGAGCTTCTGCTCGGGCGCCACCCGGGCGACGACGTCCGCGTCGCGCAGCATCCGGGAGCGCGCCGAACGGTCCGCGGCGGCCAGCTCGTCGCCGGTGACCACGACCGCGCCCTCGGGCCAGCCGAGGTCGACGGCGATGGCGTGGGCGGTCTGCGGATGGTCGCCGGTCAGCACCACGGGCCGTACGCCCGCCTCGCGCAGCCCTCGCACCAGCGCCGGGGAGGTCTCGCGCGGCACGTCGGACAGCCCGAGCATCCCCGTGAACTCCAGCTTCCCGGGCTCCTGTTCGAGGACGTCGGCCGCCTTCTCGCCCTTGCGCAGGGGACGGCTGGCGACGGCGATGATGCGCAGCCCGTCGCGGGCCATCCCCTGCGCCACCTCCGTGACGTGCGAGGGCAGGTCGGCGCAGGCGGGCAGCACGGTCTCCGGGGCGCCCTTGACCACCAGCACCGGCGCCCCGTCGCCGTCCCGTCCGACGGCGGCGGCGTAACCGCGCGAGGTCTCGAAGGGCAGGCCCTCCTCCTGGGCCCACTCCGGGTCCGGGCCCGCGGCGTCGAGTACGGCCTCGTCGGTGGCGTGGGTGGGGCGGGCGCCGTCGCCGCCCAGGCGGGGGCAGGCCCGCGCGGCGATCCGTACGGCGTCGGCGGCGTCCGGGTCGCCCACCTTGCGGACCGTGCCGTCGGCGCCCGCGATCCGGGTCAGCCGCAGCTTGTTCTCGGTGAGCGTGCCCGTCTTGTCGAAGCAGATGGTGTCCATCCGGCCCAGCGCCTCCAGCGTGCGCGGGGTGCGGACGAGGACGCCGTGGCGGCTGAGCCGGCGGGCCGCCGCCAGCTGCGCCACCGTCGCCACCAGCGGCAGCCCCTCGGGCACGGCGGCCACCGCCACCGACACCCCGCCCGCGACGGCCTGCCGGATCGGCGTCCCGCGCAGCAGCGACAGCCCGGTCACCGCCGCCCCGCCCGCGAGGGTGAGCGGGAGGGCCTTGCGGGTGAGTTCCTGGAGCCTGGCCTGCACCCCGGCCGCCGAGGGCGTGCGGGCGGCCAGCGAGACCGCCCGCGCGGACTCGGTGTGCTCCCCCGTGTCCACGACGACGGCCTGGGCGCGGCCGGCCACCACGGTGGTGCCCTCGAAGACCATGCAGTGCCGTTCGGCCACGGGGGCGTTGGTCACCGGGTCCACGCTCTTGTCGACCGGCAGCGACTCGCCGGTGAGGGCCGACTCGTCGACCTCCAGGCCGTCCTCCCACAGCAGCCGGGCGTCGGCGGGCACGACGTCGTCCGCCTTGAGGTCGATGATGTGGCCCGGGTGCAGTTTGGCGGCGTCCATGACGCGCGGCTCGGCCGACGGGTCGTGCGTCTCCTCCTCGGCGACCCGCGCCTTCTGCTTCTGCTGCGCGAGCAGCCCGGACAGCGCCCGTTCGGCACGCAGCCGCTGGAAGCCGCCGACCAGCGCGTTCAGGTCGAGGGCGCCGACGACGAGCAGCGCGTCCATCACGGAGCCGAGGATGGCCTCCGCCGCCGAACCCACCGCCAGGACCGGAGTGAGCGGATCGTCCAGTTCGCCCCGTACCGCCTGGCCGAGCTGCCACGTCCACTTCACCGGCGCGAGGACGGGCACCCGGCCCGCCCGGTCGGCCGCCGCGCGCGCCCTGGCCGTCAGCTGTTCGGCGAGGGACGGTTCCGGCTCCTTCTCCCGTGCCAGGCGCTCCCGTACGCCGGAGGGGTCGAGGGTGTGCCAGGCCACCCGGGCCCTCGGGTGCGGGGCGCGGGCCATCGCCACGCCGAGCGCGGCGCGCGTCCCGGACAGCAGGGCCACCGCCGCGCTCACGTCGACGGGCGCGTGCCGCAGCCCGGGCAGCAGGGAGCCGGCGAAGCCCCGCCGGCCCTCGCGCGCCTCGCCGACCGCCACCAGCAGCCCGGACAGCGCGGCCCCGGACCGGGCCAGCGTCTGCGACCGGCGTCCGGTCGCGCGGGCCTTCGGCACCGCCCGCAGCAGCCGCCACACGTCGGCGAGCCCCTGCGCGGCGATGACGTCGGCGCCCCACGCCACCGGGCAGTCCCCGTCGGCCAGGGCGACGGCCACGTCCCCGCCGAGCAGCCCGTCGGCCATCGTCTCGTCGTCGCCGGGCAGCGGCCGTACGACCGTGATCACGCCGCCCTCGGGGCGCAGTTCGTCCACGACGTCCCGCAGGGGGCGCCGGGCGCTGACCACCTGGTCGGCGAGGCCGGTGAAGTCGGCCAGCGCCGGATCCTCCACCATCACCACGCGCAGGCCCGCGCGCCGCGCCGCGTCCAGCACGTCCTCGGTCCACGGGTCCGCGCCGGCCCCCGGCACCCGCAGCGCGCTGGGGTGCAGGACGACGGTGGCGGCCATCTCCAGCTGGCGCAGCCGTTCGGGGTCGCGCACGAGCACGCCGGTGCGGGACAGCGCGGCGCTCAGTACGGCGTGGAAGGCGGCGGGCCCGTAGCGGGCGGCCTTGGGCGAGCCGGCCAGCACCGCTTCGGCGGCCTCCGTCACGTCGTGCTTGACCAGCAGCGTCGCCACCGCGCCCGCCACACTGCCGGTCGAGGCGTGGGCGGCGTACTCCTGGGCCGGGGAGGTGCGCAGCGGCGGGCGCGGGACGGGCCGGGCGGGCAGGCTGCCGCGGCCCGGGGCGCACAGCTGGTCGTGAACGACCTCGAAGGCCGCCGTCCGGGTCACCGCCTCCGTGAGCTGGCAGACGCGCAGCGCCCCGTCCAGCACCAGGGAGGCGGGGCTCTGCCCGGCGCCGTGGACGGCCGCGTTGGCGGCGGCCAGGGTGACGTCCATGGCCTGGGCGCCGAGGCGCTCGCGCAGCCAGGCGCGGAACGTCGGGTTCTCGCGCAGCAGCGTCGCCACGGCGGTGACCAGGCGGGGCGTCGGCGGCAGCCGCAGGCGTGCGCCGGTCACGGCGGCGGCGATGCCGAGCAGGTCGGCGCCGAGGGCGGTCGCCGCGACCCGTACGGAGGCCGGGTCGCCCGGGTGGGCCAGTTCCTCCACCCCGTCGTCCCCGCCGCCCCCGTCGTCCGCCCGGGTCAGACCGTGCTGTGCGGCGACCTCGGTGGCCCGGTCCACCACGCGGTCGGTGAGGGCCTCCTCGGTCGCGGTCACCACGAGCCGGGCGAGGCCGGTGTCCCAGTAGGCGAGCAGGACGTCCGGGTGCTCGGCCAGCACGGCCGCCACCCGCCGCGCCACGCGTTCCGTGCCGCCCGCCCGTTGCACCTTCCGTGTCGCGTTCCGTGTCGCGGCCGGCCGCAGCGCGAGGTGCGCCCGGTGTCCGGCCCGCCAGTCGGCGGTGTCACCGCCGGGCAGCGCGGCGCGGGCGACCCGGGCCGCCCGCGCGGCGAAGTCGGCACCGCGCACACCGGCCCGCGCGGTGCCCGCCACGGCGCCGGCCGCGACGCCCACGGCGGGCGCGGTGCCGCGCGCGAGCAGCCGCGGTCCGGCCAGGACGATCCCGGTGACGGCTGACTGGGAGCGCGTGAGAAGTCCACCCACCATCGCTGCTTCTCAGCCCGCCTTCCGCGTACGCGCGGCCGTCTTGCGGCTCCGGCCGCCGGACGCGGAGGTGCTCTTGGCGCCGGACGCCGAGGTGCTCTTCTTGGGCCGGGTGGAGGACGCCTTGGCGCCGCCCGAGCGCTTGGTCCCGCCGGTCCCGCTCTTGGCCGACGCGGACCGCTTCGCCGCGGGGGTGCTCTTCGTCGCGGAGGCCCGCTTCGTGGTGGCGGACTTCTTCGTCGCGGCGCTCTTCTTGGCCGCGGTGCTCTTCCCGGTCGTCGCGGCGGAGGTGTCCTTCGCCGCCGCGGAGGTCTTCTTCGCCGCCGCGGAGGTGGTCTTCCGCGTGCTCGCGGATGCCTTCTTCGCCGCCGCCGAGGTGGTCTTCTTCGCGTCGGCGGTGGTCTTCTTGGCGTCGGCGGCGGTCTGCTTCGCGCCCGAGGCCGTCTGCTTCCCGGCGGCCGTGGTGCCCCCGCGGGTCTTCCCGGCGTCCGACTTGCCGCCGTCCTGGAGCACCCGCGCGGCCTCCGCCTCCGGCGACTCCTGCGGGCGCGGCCGCGTCAGCCACGCCACCGCCGCCCCGGTGGCCGCCACCGGCCACTCCACCAACCCGGCGATGCCCAGCACTCCGGCACCCGTGTACACGAGCGCGCGCCGCCCGCGCGGCGACACCGCCCCGATCCTGTCCAGCGCGCCCTCGGCGGCCCTGCCGACCGTCCCGGCGCCCGGAACCTTCCGCAGCGCCGATGCGGCCGCGTGCAGCGGCCTCGGGAGCGTCTGCGCCGACTTCTGCTCAGCAGCCATGACTGTTCGACCTCGCCCTGTGCAAGCTTGTGCAAGCTGGTGGAAACCCTGGGAATCTCACCTTCCGCATATCTCCGGGTTCCCGCACTTCGGGCACTCATCCCGACGGGCTCGCCACGTACTCCAAGCGAGGGAAACGGCCCGCGACGCCGAACGCCCACCCCTCACCCGGGCGAGCCGGGTGAGGGGTGGGCGTTCAGTGGGCGTGGGGCGTGGGCCGAACGGTCAGCAGCCGAGCAGCCGCGAGGCCAGGTACCCCTCGATCTGGTCCAGCGACACGCGCTCCTGCTTCATCGTGTCGCGCTCGCGCACGGTCACCGCGTTGTCGTCGAGCGTGTCGAAGTCGACCGTCACGCAGAACGGCGTACCGATCTCGTCCTGGCGCCGGTAGCGGCGGCCGATCGCGCCGGCGTCGTCGAACTCGATGTTCCAGTTCTGCCGCAGCGCCTGCGCGAGCCCCTTCGCCTTCGGCGACAGCTCCGCGTTGCGGGACAGCGGCAGCACGGCGACCTTCACCGGGGCCAGCCGCGGGTCGAGCCGCAGCACGGTCCGCTTCTCCATCTTGCCCTTGGCGTTGGGCGCCTCGTCCTCGACGTACGCGTCGAGCAGGAAGGCGAGCATCGCGCGCCCGACACCGGCCGCCGGCTCGATGACGTACGGCGTCCAGCGCTCGCCGGCCTCCTGGTCGTAGTAGGCGAGGTCCTGGCCGGATGCCTTGGCGTGCGAGGACAGGTCGTAGTCGGTGCGGTTGGCGACGCCCTCCAGCTCGCCCCACTCGCTGCCGCCGAAGGAGAAGCGGTACTCGATGTCGGCGGTGCGCTTGGAGTAGTGGGAGAGCTTCTCAGCCGGGTGCTCGTACCACCGCATGTTCTCCTCGCGCATGCCGAGGCCGGTGTACCAGTTCCAGCGCTGCTCCATCCAGTACTCCTGCCACTTCTCGTCCTCGCCCGGCTTGACGAAGAACTCCATCTCCATCTGCTCGAACTCGCGGGTGCGGAAGATGAAGTTGCCGGGCGTGATCTCGTTGCGGAAGGACTTGCCCATCTGGGCGATGCCGAACGGCGGCTTGCGGCGCGAAGTGGTCTGCACCTGGGCGAAGTTGGTGAAGATGCCCTGCGCGGTCTCGGGCCGCAGGTAGGCGACGGAGCCGCTGTCCTGGGTCGGGCCGAGGTGGGTGGAGAGCAGACCGGAGAACTGCTTGGGCTCGGTGAAGGTGCCCTTGTTGCCGCAGTTGGGGCAGTTGAGGTCGGCGAGGCCGTTCTCCGGGGCCCTGCCCTTCTTCTCCTCGTAGGCCTCCTCCAGGTGGTCCGCGCGGAACCGCTTGTGGCAGGAGGTGCACTCGGTCAGCGGGTCCGTGAAGGTGGCGACGTGACCGGAGGCCACCCAGACCTCGGGGGCCAGGATCACGGACGAGTCGAGACCGACGACGTCCTCGCGCGAGGTGACCATGTAGCGCCACCACTGGCGCTTGAGGTTCTCCTTGAGCTCGACACCCAGCGGACCGTAGTCCCAGGCGGCGCGCTGGCCGCCGTAGATCTCACTACAAGGGAAAACGAAGCCACGGCGCTTGCTCAGGCTGACGATGGTGTCGATCTTGTCGGCGGCCACGGTGCTCTCTTCATTACGACGACGGGCGACGAAGCGAGATGCTTCCAGCGAATGCTTCAGGTTACCGGCGTGGGCCGCCCCTCGACCAAATCGGGGGCCCCACCGACGTATCGGCCGTTAGTTGACAACGGTTTCCATATTTGTTGAAAATGAATGCCATGAACGTACGACGACGCCGCATATCCGGCATAGCAGTCACCGCGGCCGCCGCGCTCGGCCTCGGGACCCTCTCCGCCTGCTCCAGTGACAGTGAGGCGGCGGGCAACACGGACAAGTTCGACGTCGTCGCGTCGTTCTACCCCATGGCCTTCCTCGCCGAGGAGATCGGCGGTGACCACGTCAACGTCACCAGTCTGACCCAGCCCGGCCAGGAGCCGCACGACCTGGAGATCAGCGCCAAGCAGCGCGCGCAGCTGGAGGAGACCGACGCGGCGCTCTTCCTGAAGGGCCTGCAGCCCTCCGTCGACGAGGCCATCGCGCAGTCCGGCGCCAAGACCAAGATCGACGCGACCACGCTGACCTCCCTGGAGGAGCACGGCACGGAGGCCGGCGGTCACACCCACGAGGACGAGCACGCCCACGAGGGCGAGCACGCCGAGGAGGAGCACGGCCACGACCACGCCACCGAGGGCGGCAAGGACCCCCACATCTGGCTCGACCCGGTCAAGTACGCCGAGGTCGCCGAGGGCGTCGGCAAGGCCCTCCAGAAGGCCGACCCCGACCACGCCGCCGACTACAAGAAGAACACCGAGGCCCTGCTCGGAAAGCTCGACGAGCTGGACACGAAGTTCGAGACCGGCCTGAAGGACACGAAGACCAAGGTCTTCATCACCACGCACGCCGCCTTCGGCTACCTCGCCGAGCGCTACGGCCTCACCGAGGAGGCCATCAACGGCCTCGACCCCGAGTCCGAGCCCAGCGCCGCCCGGGTCAAGGAGCTGGCGAGGACGGCCAAGGAGGACGGCGTCTCCACCGTCTTCTACGAGACGCTCGTCAGCGACGAGACCGCCAAGACCGTCGCCAAGGACGCGGGCCTCAAGACGGACGTCCTCGACCCGGTCGAGGGCATCACCGACAAGTCCCGCGGCGACGACTACATCCAGGTCATGGAGGCCAACCTCAAGGCCCTCCAGGCGGCCCTGGGCGCCAAGTGAGCACCACGTCAGTACGGAGGACCTCGTGACCGAGCCCGTCATATCCCTGCGCGGCGTCCGCGCCGAACTCGGCTCACGCCCCGTCCTGCGCGGCATCGACCTCACCGTGGCACGCGGCGAGGTCGTCGCGCTGCTCGGCGCCAACGGCTCGGGCAAGTCCACCGCCGTGCGCACGGTCATCGGCCAGGTGCCGGTCACGGCCGGGGAGATCGAGCTGTTCGGCACCCCGAGGCGCCGTTTCGGCGACTGGGCGCGCGTGGGCTACGTCCCGCAGCGCACCACGGCCGCGGGCGGCGTCCCCGCCACGGTGACCGAGGTGGTCTCCTCCGGCCGCCTCTCCCGCGCCCGCTTCGGCATCCTGCGCAGGGCCGACCGCGAGGCCGTGCGCCGGGCCCTGGAGCTGGTCGGCATGGCGGACCGCGCCAAGGACTCGGTGGACGCCCTCTCCGGCGGCCAGCACCAGCGGGTGCTGATCGCCCGCGCGCTCGCCGCCGAACCCGAGCTGCTGATCATGGACGAGCCGATGGCGGGCGTCGACCTGGCCAGCCAGGAGGTGCTGGCCGAGACCCTGCGCGAGCAGGTCGGGACCGGCGCCACCGTCCTCCTCGTCCTGCACGAGCTGGGCCCCCTGGAGCCTCTCATCGACCGGGCCGTGGTGCTCCGCGACGGCTGCGTGCTGCACGACGGCCCGCCCCCGAAGGCGGTCGGCCAGCACGCGCTGCCCGGCCACGACCACGTACACCCGCACGCGCCGGCGGGCGCCGAACCGATCCGCACGGGACTGCTGAGCTGATGGAAATCCTGAACTACGCCTTCATGCAGCGCGCGCTGCTGGCGGCCGTCCTGGTCGGCATCACCGCCCCCGCCGTCGGCATCTACCTGGTCCAGCGCCGCCAGGCCCTCATGGGCGACGGCATCGGCCACGTGGCGATGACCGGCGTCGGCCTCGGCTTCCTGCTCTCCTGGTCCCCGGTGTGGATGGCGACCCTCGTCTCCGTCCTCGGCGCGGTCCTCATGGAGCTGATCCGCTGGTACGGCAAGACCCGCGGCGACATCGCCCTCGCCATGCTCTTCTACGGCGGCATGGCCGGCGGCGTGATGTTCATCAACCTCGCGCCGACGGGCTCCAACGCCAACCTCACCTCGTACCTCTTCGGCTCCCTGTCGACGGTCTCCGAGTCCGACGTCACCGCGATCTGCCTGCTGGCCGCCTTCGTGGTCCTCGTCACCCTGGGCCTGCGCCGCCAGCTGTTCGCCGTCAGCCAGGACGAGGAGTTCGCCCGGGTCACCGGCCTGCCGGTGCGCGCGCTGAACCTGCTCACCGCCGTCACCGCCGCCGTCACCGTGACGGTCGCGATGCGTGTCGTCGGGCTGCTGCTGGTGTCGGCGCTGATGGTGGTCCCGGTGGCCGCCGCCCAGCAGCTCACCCGCTCCTTCGCCGCCACCTTCGCCGTCGCCGTGGCCATCGGCGTCACCGTGACGATCGGCGGCACGGTCACCTCGTACTACCAGGACGTGCCGCCCGGCGCGACGATCGTGCTGCTCACCATCGGCGCCTTCGTCCTGCTGACCGCGCTGGCCGCGCCCCTGGCCCGGCGACGCGCGCGGGCGGCCGGCGCGGCGGGGCCCGCCGCCGATCCGGCGGAGTGCAGGATTCCGGCCACCAGGGGGAGCACCGACGAGATCGGCGTCTGACCGCCGCCCTGCCGGGCTGGCACAATGGCCCGGCAAGCCGCAGACGTGAGGAGGAATCCGGTGACGACCGCTGGACCGCCCGTGAAGGGCCGTGCCACCCGGCAGCGGGCCGCCGTGTCGGCGGCCCTCCAGGAGGTCGAGGAGTTCCGCAGCGCTCAGGAGCTCCACGACATGCTCAAGCACAAGGGCGACTCGGTCGGGCTCACCACCGTCTACCGCACTCTGCAGTCCCTCGCCGACGCCGGCGAGGTCGACGTCCTGCGCACCGCCGACGGCGAGTCCGTCTACCGCCGCTGCTCCAGCGACGACCACCACCATCACCTGGTCTGCCGCGCCTGCGGCAAGGCGGTCGAGGTCGAGGGCCCTGCCGTGGAGAAGTGGGCGGAGGCCATCGCCGCCGAGCACGGCTACGTCAACGTCGCGCACACCGTGGAGATCTTCGGCACCTGCGCCGACTGCGCGGGTGCCTCCGGCGGCTGAGCCGAGGGGGCCGGGCTGCGCCCGGGCCCCCCTTTCATCGGCCTGAACGGCCTCGTCCTCAAACGCCGGACGGGCTGGAGTCTTCCGTCCCCTCCATCGCGAGCAGCTCCTCGTTGGGGATCGCGCCGCCGAAGCGGCGGTCCCGGGAGGCGAACTCCAGACACGCCCGCCACAGGTCACGCCGGTCGAAGTCCGGCCACAGCACGTCCTGGAAGACCATCTCGGCGTAGGCGCTCTGCCACAGCAGGTAGTTCGACAGCCGCTGCTCCCCGCTCGGCCGCAGGAAGAGATCCACGTCCGGCATGTCCGGGTAGTACAGGTACTTGGCGAGCGTCTTCTCGTTCACCTTCGACGGGTCGAGCCGCCCGGCCCGCACGTCCTCGGCGAGGGCCTGCGCCGCGTCGGCGATCTCGGCGCGCCCGCCGTAGTTCATGCAGAAGTACAGCGTCAGCCGGTCGTTGTCCTTGGTCTGCTCCTGGGCGACCTGCAGCTCCTTGGCGACCGACTTCCACAGCTTGGGCATCCGCCCCACCCAGCGCACCCGGATCCCCAGCTCGTCGAGCTGGTCGCGGGTCTTGCGGATGAAGTCCCGGTTGAAGTTCATCAGGAAGCGCACCTCGTCCGGCGACCGCTTCCAGTTCTCGGTGGAGAAGGCGTACAGGGAGATGTTCCTGACGCCCATCTCGATGCCGCCCTGGAGCACGTCCAGCACCCGCTCGGCCCCGACCTTGTGCCCCTCGGTGCGCGGCAGCCCTCGCTCCTTGGCCCAGCGCCCGTTGCCGTCCATGACGATCGCCACATGCTCCGGGACCAGCTCGCCGAGCCTCGGAGGCCGCGCGCCGGACGGATGCGGCTCCGGCGTCCTGTACTCCCGGCGCTGACGCCCCAGGATCCCGCGTACGGCCATGTGTCTCTCGTCTCCTCGTGCTGTTGGTGTTGCCAGGTCGCTCTAGGACGTTCTAGGACTTCTCGACGTACCGCAGGGAGCGCAGGCCGCGCTCCAGGTGCCAGTGCAGGTACGCGGACACCAGCCCGCTGCCCTCCCGGACGTACCGGGGCTCGCACGCGTCCGCGGTCCCCCAGTCCCCCGTGAGCAGCGCCCCGAGCAGTTCCAGGGCCTGCGGCGAGGGTACGACGCTGCCGGGCACCCGGCAGTCGACGCAGACGGAGCCGCCCGACCCGACCGAGAAGAACCGGTTCGGACCGGGCATCCCGCACTTCGCGCAGTCCCCGAAGGTGGGGGCGTACCCGTTCACGGCGAGGGAGCGCAGCAGGAACGCGTCCAGCACGAGGTTCGGCGCGTGCTCGCCCCGGGCGAGGGTCCGGAGCGCGCCGACCAGCAGCAGGTACTGCTGCACCGCCGGCTCGCCCTCGTGGTCGGTGAACCGCTCGGCCGTCTCCAGCATGGCCGTCCCGGCGGTGTACCGCGCGTAGTCGGTCACGATCCCGCTGCCGTACGGCGCGATGGTCTCGCTCTGCGTGCACAGCGGCAGCCCGCGCCCGACCAGCTCGCTCGCCTTCGAGAAGAACTGCACGTCCACGTGCGAGAACGGCTCCAGCCGCGCCCCGAACTTCGACTTCGTGCGCCGCACCCCGCGCGCCACGGCGCGTACGCGACCGTGACCGCGCGTGAGCAAGGTGATGATCCGGTCCGCCTCACCCAGCTTCTGGGTGCGCAGCACGATGCCGTCGTCGCGGAACAGACTCATGCCGCCCATTCTCGCGCATGCTTCAAGGCACCTCGCCCCGGCTCCGGGCGTTGGTGTACGCCATCGCCGCGCTGAGCCGCTCGGCCGGGGTGGCGTGGCGTACGTCACCGGGCTCGGCGTCCCACTCCCTGCCACCGCCGTACGGCCGCATCTGGACGTACGGCCCCTCGTGGCCCATGACCATGCCGACCCGGCCGTCGCGGGTGTCGACGGCGTACGACCCGACCGGCGGCGTCCTCATCGCAGCACCGCCGCGAGGCGCTGCGCGGTCTCGACGGAACACCGCCCCAATTCGATGAGTGGACAGGGTGCCTCCCGCGCGAGACTCACCGGGTCGATCCCGAGGGAGGGAAGAGTAATTCCTGCCCCGGCGAGTGCTGCGCGCAATTCTTTCACCACTACCTCCGCTTCTTCGACGCAGTGCGCCGAGTGCCGTGCCTCCACGGTGTTCCCCTTCCCTTTACGGTTTCACTCTTCGTGTCCCCAGAATGCCGTGCGGTGACTACACTCGGCTGGAGTCCGTGCACTACAAGTGCGGGTCAGTGCTGGGGGTTTGGTCATGGCCAACGGTTCACGGCAGGCAGCGTGGGAGTTCTTCGGTGCGGAGCTGAAACGCCGGCGCGAGGATGCCGGAATCACTCAAGTGGAGCTGGGTGCGCGGGTTTTCGTGTCCGGGGGATACATCGGCCAGTTCGAACAGGCAATTCGGAAGCCGCAACTGGACGTGGCCCAGCGGATTGACGAGGCGCTACAAACCGACGGTATTTTCGAGCGGTTGTGCAGGAAGCTGATTGACGATCCTCGGTATGCGGATTACTTCGCCCACGTGGTGGAGCTGGAGCGGCTGGCCACACGGATCTGCGAGTTCGCGCCGACGGTGGTGCCGGGCCTGCTCCAGACCAGGGAGTACGCGCGCGCGGTCACGATCGCCGCGAACCCGTTCAAGCCGGACTCCTACGTGGACGAGATCGTCGCCGCGCGCCTGGAGCGGTCACTGATCCTCGACGACGCCACAAGGCCCGAGTATTGGGTGGCGCTGCACGAGACCGTGCTCCGCGTGCCGGTGGGCGGGCCGCAGGGGATGGCGGCGCAACTGGACCACATCGCAGGGTTGATGCGGGAACGCACGGCAGTGGTGACGGTGTTGCCGTACGCGGCCGGGGCGCATGCGGCCATGACCGGAGATCTGAGACTCATGGAGTTCGAGGACGCGCCTCCGGTCGCCTATACAGAGACGTCGTTTTCGGGAACGCTGGTGGACGAACCGGCCGTGGTGAAGCGGGCGCAGCGCGCATACGATCTGCTCAGGGTCGCCGCGCTGTCGCCGGAGGCGTCCCTGGCCCTGATCGAATCGGCGGCGGAGGACTTCAGACGATGCGCGAGTACGACCTGACCAACGCCCGCTGGACCAAGAGCAGCTACAGCAACGGCGAGGGCGGCAACTGCGTCGAGGTCGCGTACGACTTCCCCGGCGCCGCCCGCTGGCGCAAGAGCAGCTACAGCAACGGCGAGGGCGGTAGCTGCGTCGAGGTCGCCGACGGAGTCCCCGGTGTCGTCCCCGTGCGGGACAGCAAGGTGGCCGGGGGGCCGGTGGTCGTCGTGGGGTCGGGGGCCTGGACGGAGTTTGTACGGACCGTTGGGGCCGCCCGCTTCCTTGCCAGTGTCGTGCCTCCGCGACCCGAGTAAAGGGCGCTGCGCGTCGCCTTCGGCGATCGGCCTGCGGCCGACCCTTGACTCGGCTCGCTCCGGCACGAGGGAGAAGCGAGCGAGCGGCCCGGAAAACGGGTGGCCGAACCGGGTTCACGATCAGCCGCCCGCCACCCCGCACCCGGCGCCGACGGTACGCGCTCGCGCCTCGCACGCACGCCGGGCAGGCTCAGCGGCCAACCGCCGGTGGGCGGCTCGCAACGCAACGGCCGAGTGACGGCACGCCGCCCGGGTACGGCGGCCGCGCCACCTCCCACGGCTCCCCCTCCGCTCCCTCGGCCGCCCCGGGAGCGGCGTCTCTACCGAAAGCGTGAACACTTCGCCTCCCACTGTCACCATGGCGCTCACATGAGCGTCTCGATGACATTTCTCCGTCATCCGTTCACGTCTCCCCGAGAGACCACTCCCCTCCACCCCACCCCCTTTTCCGGCCCATCCCCCCTTTCAGGCCCATCTCACCCCCCCCTTTCCGGACTGAGGGTTGGCCGCCGAGACGGCGCGGCGTGCCGCCACCCGCCCAGCGCGCGCACGAACCGCCCCACCCCACCCACCGCAAGCCGCTGAGCCGGCCCGGCGTGCAGGCGAGGCGCGAGCGCGTTCCCGGACGCCGGGGGCCGGGCAGCCGGTGTAAGGGACCGACGTACCTGGACACCCGCTTCCCCCGGGCCGCCCGCTCGCTTCTCCCGCGTGCTGGAGCGAGCCGGGTCAAGGGGCGGCCGCAGGCCGATCGCCGAAGGCGACGCGGAGCGTCAGCGGAGCGCCCTTGACGCGGCTCGCGGAGGCACGACACTGACGAAGAAGCGGGCGGCCCCACGGCCACTTCACAGTGGGCGGTCGGGAGAGGGCGCCAGGGGGCACCCTGAGTCGCCGTACTGGGGTAATCCCCCCTGGATTTCAGGTTGTTGCCCGGATGGGGCGAACCCCCCGCCTCCGCGAGGCTCGTCCCATGACGCAGCGCACCCGCACCATCCGCAACGCCGCCATCGCCGGCGTGTCCACCGCCCTCCTCCTCGGCATCACCGCGCCCCTGACCGCCACCGCCTCCACGGCCCCGGACGGAGCGGCGTCCGAGCCCCTCGCCTGGACCGCCTGCGAGGGCACCGGACTCGACCCCCGCCAGCAGTGCGCCACCCTCGAGGTCCCGATGGACCACGCCGACCCGGACGGCCCCCGCATCGACATCGCCGTCTCCCGTATCCCGAGCGAGAACCCGGGCGCCCGGCGCGGCACGCTCCTGCTCATCCCCGGCGGACCGGGCGGCTCCAGTATCAACGACCCCTCGGGGAAGGGGCAGAAGCTGCCGCAGGAGGTACGGGACGCCTACGACCTCGTCGGGTTCGCGCCGCGCGGCCTCGCGCCGTCCACGTCCGTCAGCTGCGGCCTGGAGCACGGCGACCTCGCCACCTCCAGACTCCGCCCCTGGCCCGCCCCCGACGGCTCGGTGGACGGGAACATGACCACCGCCCGGCGCATGGCGGACGCCTGTATCCGCAACGGCGGCGAGCTGATCAAACACCTCAGCACCGCCAACGAGGCCCGCGACCTCGACCGCCTCCGGGCCGCGCTCGGCGAGCGGAAGCTCTCCGCGTGGGGGACGTCGTACGGGACGTACGTGGGAGCCGTGTACGCGCAGTTGTTCCCGCACCGCACCGACCGGCTCGTGCTGGACAGCGTCGACGATCCCGACCCCGCCCGCGTCAACCGCGCCTGGCTGGCCGGGCACGAGCAGGGCGTCGAGGACACCTTCCCGCACTTCGCGGCCTGGGCGGCCCGGCCCGGCAACCCCGACCGCCTGGCCGCCCGGGCCGCCGACGTACGGCCGATGTTCCTGCGGCTCGCCGCCCGGCTCGACCGGGAGCCGATCCCGTGGCCCGGAGCCAATCCGGCGGAGCTGAACGGCAACGTGCTGCGCCAGACCATGCTGGACAGCCTCTACGCCCCCAGCCGCTACCCGACGCTCGCCCGGCTGATGCGGGCCGCGCGGGAGGGCACCGTGCCGCCCGCGCCCCAGGCGCCGCCCGAGGCCGTGCTACAGAACGTCACCGCCGTGGGCGCCGGGACGCTGTGCAACGACGTGGCCTGGCCCAAGGAGCAGGGCGTGTACGAGAAGGACGTCGCCGAGAGCCGCGCCGAGTACCCGCTCACCGCCGGGATGCCCCGCAACGCGATGCTGTGCGCCGCCTGGCCGTACCCGCCGCGTGAGGCGCCCGTGCGGATCACCGACGAGGGGCCGTCCAACATCCTGCTCGTGTCGAGCGAGCGGGACGTCGCCACCCCGCTCGCCGGCGCGCTGAAGATGCGGGAGGCGCTCGGGCGGCGGGCGGTCCTGGTCACCGTGGACGCCACCGGCCACAACCCGTACCTCGTCAACGGCAACGCCTGCGGCGACGACACGGCCTCCCGCTTCCTGGCCACCGGGCAGCGGCCGGAGGCGGACACCCACTGCGCCTAGGACACGGCTCCCGGCGTCACCAGGCCCGACTCGTACGCCACGATGACCAGTTGGGCCCGGTCGCGCACCGCCAGCTTGCCCATGATCCGGCTGACGTGGGTCTTGGCGGTCAGGGGGCTCAGCCCCAGGGCGTCGGCGATCTCGGTGTTGTTGAGGCCGCGCGCGACCAGGGTGAGCACCTGGCGCTCGCGGTCCGACAGGCAGTCGGGGCCGCCGGCGCCCGGCACCGGGGTGGAGGGGCTGCGCAGGAACCGCTCGATCAGGCGGGCCGTCGGGCCGGGCGACAGGAGCGCGTCGCCCGCCGTCACGGTGCGTATGGCGTCGAGGAGTTCGGCGGGCCTCGTGTCCTTCACCAGGAATCCGGAGGCGCCCGCGCGAAGGGCCTCCACGATGTTGTCGTCGGTGTCGTAGGTGGTGAGGACGAGCACCTTCACGCCCGCGAGGTCCTCGTCGGCCGCGATGAGCCGGGTCGCCTCGATGCCGTCCAGGTCGGGCATGCGGACGTCCATGACGACGAGGTCGGCGCGTGCGGTGCGGGCCAGTTCCACGGCCTGGCGGCCCGTGCCCGCCTCGCCGACCACCTCCATGTCCGGGGCCGACGCGACGAGCAGGGCGAACGCGGCCCGGACGAGGTTCTGGTCGTCCGCGAGCAGCACGCGTATGGTCATCCGTCTCTCTCCGGGGTCACGGCGGTCAGGGGCATGGCGGGCGGCTCGGGTGCCGGGGCCGCCGTGGGGGCCGGCAGTACGGCCGTCACCGCGAAGCCGCCGCCCTGGGCCCGCGGCCCGGCGTCGAGTGTGCCACCCACGCTGCGGGCCCGCTCCCGCATGCCGACGAGGCCGAAGCCCGGCGTTCCCCTCGGGTCGGGGCCGGTGCCGTCGTCGGTGACCGACAGGCGCAGGGCGCCCCGCTCGGCGTGCACCGCGACGCGGACGGACGGTGCGGGCCCCGCGTGGCGTACGGCGTTGGTCAGCGCCTCCTGCACGATGCGGTAGGCGGCGGCGCCGACCGCGGGCGGGACGTCGTCGGCGCGCACCGACAGGTCCACCCGGGCTCCGGCCAGCCGGGCGGCCTCCGCCAGGTCGGGCAGGCCGTGCAGTCCGGGCAGGGGGCCGCGGGCGTCGCGGGTGTCCTGGTCCCGGAGGACCTCCAGCGTCGTGCGCAGTTCGCCGCGCGCGCTGCGGCAGGTCTCGGCGATGTCGTCGAGGGCCTTGGCGACGGCGGCCCGGTCCAGGCGCTCGGGATCGGCCGTCAGGACGTGGGCGGCGACCGAGGTCTGCACGCCGATGAGGGTGATGCTGTGCGCGAGCAGGTCGTGCAGGTCCCGCGCGACGCGCAGGCGCTCCTCGGCGACGCGGCGCCGGGCCTCCTCCTCGCGGGTGCGCTCGGCGCGCTCGGCGCGCTCGACGATGGAGGCGACGTACTGGCGGTAGTAGCGGACGTCGACACCGGCGAAGAGGATGGCGATCACCCAGCCGGAGATGCGGATCAGCTCGATGGCCTGGTGGGTGTTGACGGTGAGCATGATGCTCACGGACACGGTGAGGACCGCGACACCGGTCAGGATCGTGCGCAGGGGCCGTCCGGTGACGGCGAGCGTGTAGAGCGCCACGTAGGAGGCGGGGCCGGCCGCGGCGTGGTTGTTGTCCAGGGCGTGGTAGGGCCCGACGAGGGCGACGACCGTCGCGAGCACCAGCAGCGGGTGCCGGCGCCGCCACACGATCGGGACGTGCGCCGCGACCAGCAGGGTCCAGCCGAGCGCGTCCGGACGGCGGTCCTCGTCGGTCAGCAGCGCCAGGCACACGGCACCGGCGAGGAGGACCGCGGCGAGCACGGCGTCGTTGCGGGTGCCGTGCGGGGCGGTGCGCGGATCGCGGTTGACGGCGGCCATGATCCGCTCGCCGACGCGGGGGCGGGACGCTGCCCGGGTGGTTGCCTGCACCCGCCCATCCTCCGCGACCGGCGCGCCCCTCCGGGAGGGGAGGGGCGCACTCCGGTCACCGGGCACGTCAGACACCGACGGACTCCCGCTCGCGGGCCGGCGCCGGCTCCTCGGGCGCCCGGGACAGCCGGCCAGGCCACCACACCCGGCGCCGCAGGACCACGCTCGCGCTGGTGACCAGGTAGGTGCGGACGAGGAAGGTGTCGAGGAGGACACCGACCGCGATGACGAAGCCCAGCTCGACCAGTTGCACCATCGGCATGTTGGTGAGCACCGCGAAGGTCGCCGCGAGGACCAGCCCGGCGGAGGCGATGACCCCGCCGGTGGTGCGCAGCGCGGTGAGCGCGGCCTCGGTGGGTTCGGCGCCGCGCAGGGACTCCTCGCGCATGCGGTGCATCAGGAAGATGCCGTAGTCCACGCCGAGGGCCACCAGGAAGACGAAGGACAGCAGACCGAGGCCGGGGTCGGTGCCCTCGAAGCCGAGGAGAGGCCCGAAGACCAGGCCGCCGATGCCGAGGGCCGCGCCCCACACGGCGACGACGGCGACGACCAGGATCAGCGGCGCCACCAGGGACCGCAGGAGCACCACCAGGATCAGCAGCACCGACAGCAGCACGATCGGGACGACGATGGCGGTGTCCCGGGCGTTGGTGTCCTTCAGGTCGATCTGCTGGGCGCTCGGGCCGCCGACGTAGGAGCCGTCGAGCCTGTCGCGCAGGGCCTCGATGGTGGCCGTCTCGGCCGCCGACTCGGGCGGGGCGGCGGCCAGGACGGTCAACTCGGTCCAGCCTCCGCCGCCGCGGCCCTTCTCGGCGCTCTCGACACCGCGGGTCTCGCGGGCCTCGGCGAGGACGGCGTCGGCGCGGCCGGTGGGGGCGATGACGGTGATGGGCCGGGTGCCGCTCTCCGGGTAGGCGGCGGCGAGGGTCTCCATCGCGGCGATGGCGTCGGGCTTGGTGGTGAAGGAGTCCTCCTGCTTGAGGGAGCCGGGCAGGGCGAACGTGCCGAGGGCCAGCGCGCCGAGCAGGACCGCGCCGCCGACGAGGACGGTACGGGGGCGGCGTTCGGCGGAGCCGCCCATCGCGGTGAACAGCGACCGGCGGGCCTTGGGCGGGCTGCCGTGGTGGGGGACCAGCGGCCAGAAGACGCGGCGGCCGAGGAGGACCAGGAGGGCGGGCAGCAGGGTCAGCATGGCGGCCAGCGCGCACAGCACGCCGACGGTGCCCAGCGGGCCCATGCCCCGGCTGGAGTTGAGGTCGGCGGCGAGCAGGCACAGCAGTCCGGCGGCGACGGTGCCGGAGGAGGCGAGCACGGCGGGCCCGCAGCCACGCAGGGCGGCGAGCATGGCGTCGTAGGGACGCTCGAAGCGGCGCAGTTCCTCGCGGTAGCGGGCCACGAGCAGCAGCGCGTAGTCGGTGCCGACGCCGAAGACGAGGATGGTCATGATGCCGGTGCTCTGGCCGGATACCGAGGTGCCGAACCTCTGGTTGAGGCCGTAGGCGACGCCCATCGAGAGGTAGTCGGCGACCCCGGCGACGGAGAGGGGCACGAGCCACAGGAACGGGCTGCGGTAGATGAGGATGAGGAGCAGGGCGACGACCGCGGCCGTGGTGTAGAGCAGCGGGCCGTCGAGCGAGTTGTAGACCTCGGCGGCGTCGGTGGCGAGCGCTCCCTCGCCGCCCACGTCGACGTTCAGTCCCCCGCCGCCCTCGGCGACGTCCCGTACGGCGTCGACCAGTGCGTCGCGGGCCTCCTCGTCCTGGCCGGGCTCGGTGCTGGCGACCGGGTACATGAGCGTGGTGCCGTCCTTCGACGGAATGCCCGCCGGGCGGTCGGTCAGCCGGTGCGCGGACGCGATGTCGGCGATCTGGCCGGCGGCGGTGGCCCTGTCGGCGGCGGTCAGCCCGCCCTCACGGTGGTAGACGACGACCATCTCGGTGGCCCCACCGCCCGGCAGCCGGTCCTGGATCTCGGCGACCTGGGTGGAGTCGGCGCTCGCCGGCAGGTAGTCGACGGGCCGGTCGCGCTGCACGTCCGACAGTTTCGACGCGAACGGCGAGGCCATCGCCAGGACGGCGATCCACAGCCCGAGCACCACCCAGGGCACGGCCCGCCGCCGCCCCGCGCCGCTCGCCCCGCGTGTCCTTGCTGCCCCCATGTGACGGGCCTCCTCCGGTCGGATGTCTGGTCGGTGTCTCCAGACTTCCGGCGACGGACCGCCGACACGTCGCGCGGGAGGGCGAGTTGCCGGTTACTGCCCGGGGTGACACACGGCGGCCGCTACTCCCCGGGGAGTACGGGCGGGGCGGGCGCCGGGTCGGTCACGCCCGGTCGACCATCCAGTTGCCGTCCTCCTCGGCGTCGACCCGGACCTCCAGTTCGCGCAGGCCCATGCCGGCGTCCCAGAGTTCCCGGAAGCGCTTGAGCCGGTCCCGTACGTAGTCCTGGCGCGCGGTGAGCCGGGTCCTGACGTTGACGTCGCGCAGGTCCTGCTCGATCTCGAACGCCACCTCCTCGTCGTAGAGGACGAGGTCGTTGGTGGTACCGCGCTGGAGGTGCGGGGGCAGTTCGGGCAGGACGACCGCGCGGACGTCGATGCGGCGCAGTTCCTGCTCCTCGCACAGCCGCAGCAGCCGGTCGTCCAGCTCGCGCGCGCTCTCCAGCAGGAACAGCCGGCGTACCGTCACGCCCTGTTCCTCGATCGCCTCCTGCTGGGCGTCGAGGTAGCGGCCCGCCGGTTCGCTGTTCCAGAACTCCCGGTCGACGGAGGTGCTGGTGGCGCAGATGGAGTGCTCGGCGGCGCGGGTGAGGGTGAGCATCCAGTCGTGGTTCTCGCCGGGGCACTCGGCGCTCAGGTTGGTGAGGTCCGCCATGTGGCCGACCACCCGGGCCATCTCCAGGTGGACGAAGGTGTGCAGGATCGACGGCTCCGGCAGCAGCACGTCGGCGAAGCCCTTGGCCAGCTCGGGCACGCTGTCGATGCGGGTGTGGTCCAGCGGCGGCGGGAACTCGGCGCTCCCGTGGTCGGCCTGGGTGACGTGGGTCTCGACCAGTTGCTTCACGTCCTCGGTGTGCCGGGTCAGACCGGTGCGCAGCTCGTCGTCGTACCGGTTCAGTCCGTCCCGTACGGCGGCGGTGTTCTCGGCGAGCGCGCTCTCCACCCGCCGGGTGTGCTCCTCCAGCCGCGGGTGGTCCGGGCGTGGGGCGAGGCCCAGGACGTACTGGACGAGCACCGCGGCGCCGGCGCACAGCACTGCGGCGGCGAACTGCCGCGGTGTTCCGTCCTCCGGGCTCAGCAGGGCCGTGACGCTCCAGAAGAGGCCGCCGACGACCAGGGCGGTCAGCAGCATGCGCGCCCAGGGGGACTCCCCCCTCGGGTCGGCCGGGTGCGGCCTGCGGGGCGTCTCGTCGGGTTGGGGTGACTGTGCCGTGCTCATCTCGCTTCTCCCCCCGTTGGGATACGCGTCGGATCGGGGTGCGGGGATGTGCGTGCCAGGCGCCGGCGCCCGGTCAGGGGACCGCTTCGGCCTCCCGGTGGGATGCGGGGATGGCGTGCAGGGTGAGCTGGTCGCGGATGCGCTGCACCAGCGCCCGCCACTGCCGGGTGAAGCCGGGCCGTTCCTCCAGCGGGTCCCACAGCGCGGCCAGTTCCCCGCTCACCCGGGCGCGGGGCATCCACAGGTGCAGCAGGTGGTCGACGGCGGGGCGCAGGGTCGTGACGACGGCGGTGGCGTCCTGGTCCGCTCCCCCGCCCAGACGCAGGCCGTCGAGCATCCGGACGACGGTGGTGAGCAGCCAGTCGTGCAGGGCGAGGTCGTCGCAGAGCGCGGCGAGACCGGCGTCGGTGATGCCCTCGGGCACGCGCAGCCGCACGGTGCGCAGTTCGTCCTCGGCGAGCGTGAACCGTTCGAGCCGGGGTCCCTCGCCGGGGCCGGCGGGCAGGGCGGCCCAGCGCAGCCGGGTGGGGCGGGACCGGAAGGGCGGGCGCTGGTCGAGCAGGGGGTGGCGCAGCAGCCGGGTGAGCAGCGCGTCGGCGATCAGTCCGGCGTCGAGGTCGCCGTGGCGTCCGCCGTCGAGCACGCCCCGCGCGACCGCCTCGTGCGGCAGCTTGCCGAGCGGTTCGACGACGCCGGGGCGTACCAGGTACTCGCCCCACGGCCGCCGCTGGTCGGGTCCGGCGGCCGGCACGCGGAAGTGGGCGGAGGTCTGCAGGACGCGGCCCTCGGTGAGGGCGGCGTGCGCCGTGACCGTGCCGACCGCGCGGACCCGGGCGCCGTTGGCGCTGGGCAGCGGGCAGTCGACGCCGGTGAGGGTGTCGGGGGAACGCGCGTAGAGACCGGGGCGCTCCGAGACCAGGACGCGTTCGTCGGCGCGCAGGGCCAGGAGCTGGGCGGCGGCTCGGACGTCGAGGGCCTGCCGGGTGGGCAGCAGGAGGGTGCGGATCTCGCCGCAGGCGAGGACGGCGCGCGGTGTGCTCTGCCCCGGCGCCACGTCAGGGCCCCGAGTAGTAGACGTAGGAGACGCGGTCGGCGACCGGGCCGGGGACGGCCAGGTGTTCCCGTCCGGAGCGTTCGGCGACCTGGGCCAGTGCTCCCGGGTCGACCTCGACCTGGTCGAGGATCACGCGGACGGCGTGCTCGACGGGGAGGAAGCGGGTGGGCAGGACGGAGCAGGTCCGGTAGGCGCAGAAGGGGTCGGCGCGGTCGTTGAGCCGGAGCAGGGCGGGCAGGTCGTCCCAGGTGTCCGGGAAGCCGGTGGTGGTGTGCGGCCGGGGGACGAGGACGGCCTCGCCCTCGTGGCGCAGCAGTCCGAGGCGGGCGAGCTGCCAGACGGCGGCGAGGAAGGGGCAGGACCAGGTGCGGTGTCCGTCGGCGTCGTCGCTCCACAGCTCGACGTCGAGGAAGACGGAGTGGCGGCGGGCGGCGGTCTCCCGGGGCGGCTCCCAGGCGACGGCCCGCTTCATGGCCTGCGGGGCGCGGGCGACGGGGCCGCGTTCGCCGTTGGCGAGCCAGCCGGTCTGCGCGGCGGGCGGGCGCAGCCCGTAGCTGCCGGGCGGCGGCGACTCGACGATGCGGCCGGCCACGGCCTCGGCGACGGGCACCGTGCCGGTGACGGCGCAGGCGGACTCGCGGGCGAGGTAGTCGACGGTCAGCCCGGCCCGCTCGGCCTCGGCGAGGAGCATGGGGACGACGTCGGCGGGGGTGGAGAAGCGGGTGAAGTAGTCGTCGATCAGGAAGCAGGTGCTGATCCGGGCGCGCTTGCCGCCGGCCCGCGCGGTGGCGGCGGTCCGCGCGGCCTCGGCCCACGTGCGTACTTCGGCGAAGTGCCGGCGCAGCCGCTGCGGTCCGGCCTCGAAGTCCTCCATGTAGAGGTGGCCCAGCTCCAGGGAGAGGTGGGCCAGCGGCACCGACTGGGTGCGCGGCTCGGCGGCGGTCTCGCGGAACACGGCGTCCGTCACGGCCGCCCCCAGTGCGTGTCGTCCGTCAGCCGCCGGGCGATCTCCTCCAGCGCCTCCAGGGTCTCCTTGTTGGCGATCTGGGTGGAGAGCACGTCCTCCTCGGTGATCAACTGCTCGCGCCACTGGAGTATCGGCTCCAGCGGGACGATGCCGAGGACGACGCTGTCGCCGATGCCCTGCTCGGCGGCGAGCCGGCGCAGCGCCTCGTCGCAGGCCTGCATCCAGGCGGCCTGGGCGGGCGAGCCCTGGGACCACAGCGGCGACTCGGGGTCGGGTACGGCGGCCCGCACGAAGCGGATCGCGGCCCGCAGCGCCTCCTTGTCGTGGCCGCGTTCGACGCCGCCGCCGACGATGCCGTGGTCGGCGTGGACGAGTCCGGAGGCGGCGATCACGTGCTGCCGGGTCCAGCGGTGGAAGACCAGCCAGCGGAAGGGGACGTTGCGCATCCGGGGGTGGGCGGTGGCCGCGAGGACCATGTCGACGGCGTAGCTGCGGCCGGCGCTGAGGTCGACGACGGTGACGTCGAACTCGCCGTTGAGCCGCAGCAGCAGGTCGATGCACCGCTCCAGGGACTCCTCGCCGATGGCGAACTCGCCGCCGCCCGCGTCGCCGGGCAGCAGGACGAGACGGCCGGACTGGTTGGGGCGGGCGCGCAGCAGGGGGTGCTCGGTCTGCCGCCAGACGTCGATCCGGACCGGTTCGGCGACCTCGCCCTCCAGGTAGGAGTGCAGGCCCAGTTCCTCGGTGCCGCGCATCGCGCCGGGCACGTCGAAGACGGCGGCGGCGGTGGGCGAGCCGAAGTCGAAGTCCACGTAGGCGACGTCGTCGCCGGTGAGGGCACGCTGGTAGGCGAGGTTGGCGCTGGTCACCGAACGGCCGGTGCCTCCCTTGTCGGAGGCGGCGAAGACGAGCACCCTCACACCTCCTGCGCGGCGGCGCCCCTGGCCTGGGCCAGGGTGTCGAGTTCCTGGAGGACGGGCAGGGCGAGGGCGAAGGCGGTGGCGGGCCGTTCGTCGACCAGGCTGCGGGCGTGGTCGAGGCGGCTCTCGATGCTGCGCATGGCCCGGGCTCTGCTGCCGTCGGCGGCGGCGGACGCCTCCAGCTGCTCCTTGCCGAACAGGTGGGTGGCCTCGCTGAGCAGTTCGCGGGCCAGTTCGGCCAGTTCGGGGCTGCGGATGGGTTGCTGCTCGTACAGGTTGCGGGCGGCGACGAGGCACTCGGTGACGCGCTCGGTGATGCTCCAGGACATGCGCAGTCCGACGTCGCGGGCGTCGGGGTAGACGGCCCGGACGTTGTCCCACAGGCCGGCGCCGTCCTCGTCGTCGATGCGCCGGGCCCACAGGTGCTCGAAGGCCTGCTCGGCCAGGCGCAGCAGCCGGTCCTGGGCGCCGATGTTCCGGGAGAGCTCGGCGAGCTGGACGATCCGCTTGAGGAGCTGGGCGGAGAAGTCGGTCATCCGCCACAGCAGGACCGAGCCGGAGCGCTCGGACCCGGCGAGCGGCATGGTGACGCCGGGGTGGTGCAGCCGGATGGTGGGGTCGTCCTTGGTCATCCGGCTGGTGACCCGGCCGCGGTCGGCGAGGCGTTCCATGACGGCCACGGTGCGGGTGAGGTCGTCGTCGGTCGCCTTCCGGCGGACCAGGTCGTGGACGAGGATGGCGGCGACGGTCAGGGAGAAGTACTCGGACTCCAGGCGCAGGCCGGTGGTCTGCCAGGGCAGGTCCTCCAGGGGCCAGCGCTCGGAGCCGAAGCGGGCGATCGCGGACCAGTACTGCTGGCTGAGTTCCCAGCGCAGGCGCAGTGCCTCGGCGAGCTTCTGCTGGTCGGCGTCGAGCAGTCCGAGGGTGAGGGTGCGGTCGGAGAAGAGGTCCTGGATGCCGTCGAGGGCGACGACGGTGAAGTACACGTAGGGCAGCCGGTCGGCGATGCCGTCGGGCTGGCCGGGGACCTGGACGTCGAGGTCGGTGATGGTCGGCGCGTCCTGCACGATGCCCCAGGCCCAGCCGCACTCGAAGAGCTGGCTCTCGTCGCGGATGCCCTCGTCGACCTGGATGCCGCGGGTGAGGCTCTCGATGATGGTGGCGCGCAGGGGGCGTAACCGGCGGGAGAACTGCTGGAGGACGGCGCGGTCGGACTGTCTGCCCTGGCCGACGACCTGGATGAGCCGCTTGCCCTGCTCGGACTCGGCGTCGAAGACGTTGACGGTGAAGGAGCGCAGCAGGCTGATCATGGCGGAGGTCAGCCGGGCGTTCGTGGCGTCCCTCAGCTCGGCGATGGCCCTGAGCACCTCGGGGCGGGTGGTGGTGCCCTCGTAGACCTTGAGGAAACCGAGGGTGGCGAGGCAGAGCGTGACGGACATGGAGTAGGAGTCGACCACGCCGAGCTGGCTCTGTTCGTGCGTGATCTCGCCGCCCGGTTCGGCGGGGCGGAAGTAGTGGCCGCCGGCGAAGGTGGGGCTCTCGTCCGTGCCGGTGTGGGTGCGCATGAACTGGCTCAGCGCGCTGATCAGGTTGGGCGGGATCTCCAGCCTGCTGCCGAGCCGGTCGAGGGCGCGCAGGACGTCACGTTCGGTGGTGTCCGGCTGGTCGAGGCGGAAGGCCGGTACCTCGGTGGCCGGGTACAGCAGGCACAGCAGGCGCTCGGCGTCGGCGACGCTGCTCAGCCCGTCGGTGTCCCCCCGGACGAGCTTCCCGTCGTCGAACGAGTGACGGGCCATGGCCTGCCAGATGTCCAGCAGATGCTGGCGTGGCTTGATCTGCATCCGCACCCCTCGTACAGATCCGCTTGCCCTGTGTTCAGCAATGGTCCCCGTTCCTACGGGGCGGCAATCTCCCCGTTGCGCCGCCCCAGGGCGAGGATGATTCCCTCGTGTCCCGGCCGCACCATGTGGTGCAGGTCGTGGATCTCCAGCTCTCCGGTGAACGCCTCCAGGCTCTCCCTGGCCCGGTCCTCGTTCACCCGGTAGGCCGGGTAGTCGTGGTCGCCGACGCGGTAGCCGACCGACTCCTTCATGAACGCGGCGGCGAACGGCGCGCCCTCGGTGAGCGCGTTCATGAAGCAGCGCACGCCCCGGTGGAACTCCTCGGGGCACTCGGACATGGAGTCGGCGACGAAGAACATCGTGCCGATGTCCCAGCGGCGGTTGCCGTCCAGGTCGAACAGGTTGCCGCGCTCCACCCGGACGATCTCGCCGAACCGGCTCCTCGGTTCGATCCCGGCGTAGGCCGGGGCCTCGCGCAGTTCCTCCCAGAAGGCGTCCCACGCCGTGTCGTAGCCGCCGGAGGAGACCTGTCGCTCCAGGTACTCGACGTTGGGGCGCGCGTACTCCAGCAGGAGCACCTTCTCGCACCAGGGGAGCATGGAGAGCGCGGGGTAGAGGTTGGCGCCGGCGCCGACGTCGACGCCCCGCACGGCGTCCGGGGCGGTCCCGGTGAAACAGCGGCCGAAGTAGTCGCGCATCAACCGGACGATCAGCAGGTCGACTTCGAGCGGCGTCCGGTAGTTGTTGTCGACGTACACCTCGGGATCGAATTTCGACCACGGTGCGTCGGCGTTGCGGTCCATAGTCACCCTGCCGCGTTCCATTCGGTTCCGGACAAGCCCAGTGCCGTGCACGGTAGGCCACCAGGAGACGCCGAGACAGCCGGGAACACGCCAGTCCTCATCCGCCGGGCGCACGTCGGGCGCACGGTCGCACCCCCGAACTCGCCCTTGCACGGCGGAAGTTGGACGCTCACTCTAGCCAGAAGGGGCCACCGGCCGCCATACGAAGCCGTGTACTCCTGATGAATGAACAGCACATCCGTCGCGTTGACCTCGCACGTCCCGACTGGGGGTTGCATGACCGCCGAACCGCTGGAACGCGCCCTGGACCGCACCGACCGGCTCACGGAACCCGCCCTTCGCCCGGACGACCCGCCCCTGGTCCTGCGGACGGCCCGGGAGTCCGATCTGCCCGAACTGCGGCGGCTCGACGAGGAGGTCTTCCAGGAGGTCGCCTATCCCGGCTTCCTCCTGCGCCAGCTCTTCGACATGTACGAGGAGCACTTCCTGGTCCTCGACGACGGCACGGGCCGGCTGCGCGGTTACGTGCTGGCCGGCACCAGGGCGCTCGGCCGGGACAGCTGGATCCTCGGCCTGTGCGTCACCCAGGACCGCCGCCGGCACGGGCTGGGGCGGGAGCTGATGACGGAGGTGCTGGGCCGGCTGCGCCGGGACGGCATCGGGGTCGTCCGCCTCACCGTGGAACCCGGGAACCTCGCCGCCATCCTGCTCTACCGCTCCCTGGGTTTCCGCCCCGAGGAACCCGACGGCGGCCTGCGCCCGGACTACTTCGGTCCGGGCATGCACCGCCAGATCATGCGGCTGGACATACCCGGGCCGGGCGGGCCCGGCTAGGAGGGCGTGCCCGCCGAGTCCAGCAGGCGGGTCACGTCGTCGGAGCAGATGGTCAGGGCCGCGCCGACGGTCGCCAGGGTGTCGCGCTCGGCGGGGGTGTAGGGGCCGTCGGCCAGGGCGATGCGGGCACCCTGGAGCAGGATCGACTCGCGGCCGACGGTGGCGAGGTGCGGGGCCAGCGGGTCCAGCGCCTCGTGCAGCTCTATGGCCAGGCCCGGCACGCAGGGCTCCCCGCACACCCGGCCGGTGTCCGCCTCCAGCGCCTCGACCAGCGCGCCGAGCTGCTCCTCGGTGCAGTCCTCGAAGCCGGCCGCGCGCACCGCGACCGCCGCCGTCTCCAGCGCCGTACGGGAGCAGGTGCCGCCCGCGGCGAGGACCGCGAGGGCGACGGTGTGGACGGCGTCGCGGAGCATCGCGCAGAAGCGGGTGGTGGTGGGGTGGTCGAGGACGTCGGTGCCGTAGTGGCCGCGGCAGGCCGCGCACTCGACGGTGGGCGCGGACTCGCCGCGCGGCAGCACGGGCACGCCGAGCAGCGTGAAGCGGCGGCGGCCGGTGAGCCGCTGGTAGTTGCGGTCGCCTCCGCAGCCGGGGCAGAAGAACTCGCCGTCTCCCACGGGAGTCCACGCGGTGCGCGTGCCCAGGATGCGCGGCAGCCGGGCAGCTCGGCCGTTTCGTTCCCGTCCAGGCAGCACGTCGCACCTCCGTAACCGCGCGACAGCATCGTCGCGCTGGCGTGATGTTAGCCACATCACGGACGTGGAGTCAGTACCCGGGGAGAGACCTTTCCGTGACCTGCGCGCGGAGATGGCCGGTATACGACGGGGCCCCGCCCGCCGATTTCCGGCGAGCGGGGCCTCAAACCGCCGATTCGGCTGGTCAGCGGGATGCGCGGTTGACTGCGGAGACGACCGCCTTCAGCGAGGCGCGCGTGGTGTTCGCGTCGATTCCGATGCCCCACAGCACCTTGTCGCCGATGGCGCACTCGATGTACGAGGCGGCCTGCGCGGAGGCGCCCTCGCTCATCGTGTGCTCCTGGTAGTCCAGCAGGCGTACGTCGATGCCGATGCCCTGCAGCGCGTGGAAGAACGCCGAGATCGGGCCGTTGCCGGTGCCGACCAGGGTGGTCTCCACGCCGTCGACCGCGGCCTCGACGGTGAGGGTGTCGATGCCGTCGCGGTCGGTCGTGGTCTGGCCGTTGGCGACCTGGATGCGGCCCCAGGGGTTGTCCGGGTTGGGCAGGTACTCGTCCTGGAAGACGTCCCAGATGGCGGTCGGCGTGATCTCGCCGCCCTCGGCGTCCGTCTTGGCCTGGATGATCTTCGAGAACTCGATCTGCATCCGGCGGGGCAGGTCCAGCTTGTGGTCGTTCTTCAGGACGTAGGCGATGCCGCCCTTGCCGGACTGCGAGTTGACGCGGATGACCGCCTCGTAGGAGCGGCCGACGTCCTTGGGGTCGATGGGCAGGTAGGGGACGGCCCACTCGATGTCGTCGACGGTGACGCCCTTGGCCTTCGCGTCGGCCTCCATCGCGTCGAAGCCCTTCTTGATGGCGTCCTGGTGGGAGCCGGAGAAGGACGTGTAGACCAGGTCGCCCACGTACGGGTGGCGCGGGTGGACCTCCATCTGGTTGCAGTACTCCCACGTACGGCGGATCTCGTCGATGTCGGAGAAGTCGATCTGCGGGTCGACGCCCTGGGAGAACAGGTTCATGCCCAGGGTGACCAGGTCGACGTTGCCGGTGCGCTCGCCCTGTCCGAACAGGCAGCCCTCGACGCGGTCGGCGCCGGCCATCAGCGCCAGTTCGGCCGCCGCCACCGCCGTGCCGCGGTCGTTGTGCGGGTGGACCGACAGGCAGACGTACTCGCGGCGCGACAGGTTGCGGTGCATCCACTCGAAGCGGTCCGCGTGCGTGGACGGCGTCGAACGCTCCACGGTGGCCGGCAGGTTGAGGATGATCTCGCGGCCGGGGCCGGGCTGGTAGGTGTCCATCACCGCCTCGCAGACCTCCAGGGCGAAGTCCAGCTCGGTGTCGGTGAAGATCTCGGGGCTGTACTGGTAGCCGAACTCGGTCTCGGGGCCCAGCAGTTTCTCGGCGTACTCCATGACCAGCCGGGTGCCGTCGACGGCGATCTGCTTGATGTCGTCCCGGGAGCCGCGGAAGACGACGCGGCGGAAGACGGGGGCGGTGGCGTTGTACAGGTGGACGGTGGCCCTCTTGGCGCCCTGGAGGGACTCCACCGTGCGCTCGATCAGGTCCTCGCGGGCCTGGGTCAGTACGGAGATGGTGACGTCGTCCGGGATGGCGCCGGGCTCCTCGATGATGGAGCGCACGAAGTCGAAGTCGGTCTGGCCGGAGGCCGGGAAGCCGACCTCGATCTCCTTGTAGCCCATCTTGACCAGCAGGTCGAACATCGCGCGCTTGCGGGCGGGCGACATGGGGTCGATCAGCGCCTGGTTGCCGTCGCGCAGGTCGGTGGAGAGCCAGCGGGGAGCGGCGGTGACGCGCTGGTCCGGCCAGGTGCGGTCGGGGATGTCGACCTGCTCGTAACCGCGGTACTTGACGGTCGGCATGGGGCTGGGCTGCTGGCGGTTGGCCATGATGGCGTGGGCTCCTCGTGATGTCCGCGGTGTGCGCGACGTCCGCGCCGTCCGCGTGTTCCGGAAGGACGGCCGACGGCACCACCAAGCTCCGCGGGGAGGGAGTCGGCCTCTTACAGGCCCTCGCCGCGGCAGCTAAGGAGAAGCAGCCCGAAACGCATGATGCTCAGCACCTTAGCCGAGTCACGCCGGTCACGCGGGTCCGTATCAGTATGCGGGACCGCGGGGAGAACCGGGATAAAAAGTGCCGTATACCACTCGCGTCCCGCTCGAAGGCCGCCTTGGCGACGCTTTTCACCAATCGTGGTTGCGGGTGGTGACAGCCCCGTCACACAGTGCGAGGGTGCCGGACATGACGACCTACGGGGGCTTCGAGCCCGTCTTCTGCACCATCGTGCCGCCCCACGTCCTCGACAAGCTCGCCCGGCACGACGACCCCGTGCTCGCCGGTCCCGCCCGCCGGACCCTCCAGCGCGACGCCTTCGAGCGCACCCACCGGCAGCTGACCACGGTCATCGGCGCCCCCGCCGTCGCCCCGCAGGCCGGTGCCGAGCCCGGGACGCCGCAGCGCACGGTCTTCGACGCCCGGCACGGCACCGACCTGCCGGGCCGGAAGGTGCGCGGCGAGGGCGACGAGCCCGGCAAGGACGCCACCGTGAACCGCGCCTACGCGGGACTCGGCGCCACCTTCGAGCACTTCCTCAAGGTGTACGGGCGCGACTCCATCGACGGCGTCGGGCTGCCGCTGAACGCGACCGTGCACTACGACCGCGAGTACAACAACGCGTTCTGGAACGGCGAGCAGATGGTCTTCGGCGACGGGGACGGGGAGATCTTCCTCGACTTCACCGTCGCCCTGGACGTCATCGGCCACGAGCTGGCCCACGGCGTCACCCAGCACACCGCCAACCTGACCTACTACGGCCAGCCCGGCGCCCTCAACGAGTCGGTCTCCGACGTCTTCGGCGCCCTCGTCAAGCAGTACGCGCTCGGCCAGAGTGCCGCCGAGGCCGACTGGCTGATCGGCGCCGGGCTGCTCGCCCCGCGCGTGACGGGGGTGGCGCTGCGCTCCATGAAGGCGCCGGGCACGGCGTACGACGACGACGTGCTCGGCAAGGACCCGCAGCCCGCGACGATGGACGGCTTCGTGCGCACCGGCCGCGACAACGGCGGCGTCCACATCAACTCCGGCATCCCCAACCACGCGTTCTACCTGGTCGCCACCGCGCTCGGCGGGCACGCCTGGGAGCGGGCCGGGCAGGTCTGGTACGACGTGCTGACCGGCGGCGAGCTGGCGCAGGACGCGCTGTTCGCGGACTTCGCGACGCTGACGGTGAAGGCCGCCCGGGAGCGCTACGGCGACGCGGAGGAGCTGGAGGCGGTGCGCAAGGCATGGGAGGAGGTCGGGGTGCGGACGCTGTGATTCCGTACTAGACACGGACCCATGCGGATTCAGGTGAGGCGTACGGGAGGCTTCGCGGGCATCGAACGCCACGCGGAGGTGGAGACCGCGGGACGCCCCGACGCGGCCGAGTGGCGGGCCCTGGCCGAGCGGGCGGTCGCCGACGGGCGGGGCACACCGCCCGTCGGGGTGCCGGACGGGTTCAGCTACCAGATCACCGTGGACGGCAGGACGGTGTACGCCGCCGATCCCCGGCTGACGGACGAGCAGCGGCGGCTGATCTCGCGGGTACTGAAGGAGGGCGCGTAACGCGGTTGCCGCGCGGGGGCGTTGACGTTCCTCACCGGGCGTGCGGATGATCCGCGCATGGCGACTGATCCGATCCCCCGGTTCCCGGACGGCTTCCTGTGGGGCGTGTCGACCTCGGCGCACCAGATCGAGGGGGCGGCCGAGCTGCGGGGACCGTCCGTGTGGGACGTCTTCACCGCCGAGCCGGGACGGGTGAAGGACGGGTCCACGGCGGCGGTGGCCTGCGACCACTACCACCGCTACCGCGAGGACGTGGCGCTCCTGGCGGACCTGGGCGTGGACGCCTACCGCTTCTCCGTCTCGTGGCCGCGGGTGGACTCCCCCGGCGGCCTCGACTTCTACGACCGGCTGGTCGACGCGCTGTGCGCGGCCGGCATCCGGCCGGTGCCGACGCTGTTCCACTGGGACCTGCCGGCGGGCCTGGACTGGCTGGAGCGGGACACGGCGGCGCGTTTCGCGCAGTACGCGGCGCGGGTCGCGGACCGGCTCGGCGACCGCGTAGGCACGTGGATCACCCTCAACGAGCCCGCCGAGCACACCCTGCTGGGCCACGCCCTCGGCACGCACGCTCCCGGCCGGACGCTGCTGTTCGACGCCCTCCCGGTGGCCCACCACCAGCTGCTCGCGCACGGCCTGGCGGTGCGGGCCCTGCGCGCGGCGGGCGCCGGGGACATCGGGATCGCCAACTCGCACGGGCCGGCCTGGGCCGCGTCCGGCGACCCGGCCGACCGCCGGGCGGCGGACTTCTACGACGTCCTGCTCAACCGCCTGTTCGCCGACCCCCTGCTGACCGGGCGGTACCCGGACGGCATCGGGGAGCTGATGCCCGGCGACGTGGAGGCCGACCTGGAGATCGTCGCCGAGCCGCTCGACTGGTACGGCGTGAACTACTACGCGCCGGCCCGGGTGGGCGCGCCGCGGGGCGTGGACACCGAGTGGGGCGGTGTGCCGCTCCCCGCCGAACTGCCCTTCTCGGTGCGGCGGATCGAGGACCGGCCGCTGACGGACTTCGGCTGGCCCGTCGTCCCCGAGGGGCTGACCGAGCTGCTCACCGGCTTCCGCGACCGCTACGGCGACCGGCTCCCGCCCGTCATGATCACGGAGAACGGCTGCTCCTACGAGGGCCTCGACGACCAGGACCGCGTCACCTACCTCGACGGGCACGTCCGCGCCCTGCACCGGGCGCTGCGGGCGGGCGTGGACGTGCGCGGGTACTTCGTGTGGTCGCTGCTGGACAACTTCGAGTGGGCCGAGGGGTACGCGCGCCGGTTCGGGCTGGTGCACGTCGACTTCGCGACGCTCGAACGCACGCCCAAGGCGTCGTACGGCTGGTTCCGGGACATGCTGCGGGAGCAGCGGGGACAGCGAGGGCACCGGCTCCGGTGACGCCCGGTCACGGAGGGTGAACGGGCGGCGCGGGGTGAACGCGGGCGGTACGCCGGGCACCGGTCGGATAAAAGGTCTCGGCGCTGTCGGTGGGGAGTCGTACGCTGGAGACATCAGACACGCCAGTCACGCGGCGCACGCCGCAGAGGAGGACTTGCAGGCCTCGAGCGCCGGCCCATGACTCAGACACCCACAGCTCACACCCCCGCGCAGGGGCAGGCGAGAGCGCAGTTCACCGTCCCCGCCCAGCACCCGATGGTCACCGTGCTGGGATCCGGCGACTCCCTCCTGCGCGTGATCGAGAAGGCCTTCCCGGCGGCCGACATCCACGTCCGGGGAAACGAGATCAGCGCGGTCGGCGACACCCATGACGTCGCCCTCATCCAGCGCGTGTTCGACGAGATGATGCTGGTGCTGCGCACGGGGCAGCCGATGACGGAGGACGCAGTGGAACGCTCGATCGCCATGCTCAAGGCGAGCGAGAACGGGGAGAGCGACGGCCAGGAGACCCCGGCCGAGGTGCTCACGCAGAACATCCTGTCCTCGCGCGGCCGCACCATCCGCCCCAAGACGCTGAACCAGAAGCGGTACGTCGACGCGATCGACAAGCACACCATCGTCTTCGGCATCGGCCCCGCGGGCACCGGCAAGACCTACCTGGCGATGGCCAAGGCGGTGCAGGCCCTGCAGTCCAAGCAGGTCAACCGCATCATCCTGACCCGCCCGGCGGTCGAGGCCGGCGAGCGGCTCGGCTTCCTGCCGGGCACGCTGTACGAGAAGATCGACCCGTACCTGCGCCCGCTGTACGACGCGCTGCACGACATGCTCGACCCCGACTCGATCCCGCGGCTGATGGCGGCGGGCACGATCGAGGTCGCGCCGCTGGCGTACATGCGCGGCCGGACGCTGAACGACGCCTTCATCATCCTGGACGAGGCCCAGAACACGAGCCCCGAGCAGATGAAGATGTTCCTCACCCGCCTCGGCTTCGACTCGAAGATCGTGATCACGGGTGACGTGACCCAGGTCGACCTGCCCGGCGGGACGAAGTCGGGTCTGCGGCAGGTGCAGGAGATCCTGGAGGGCGTCGAGGACGTCCACTTCTCCCGCCTCACGTCCCACGACGTGGTCCGGCACAAGCTGGTGGGCCGTATCGTCGACGCGTACGAGCAGTACGACAGCAGGAACGGCACCGAGAACGGCGGCCACAACGGCGGCCGGACGCCCAGAAGCGGTGCCAAGGCCAAGGGGAAGTAGACCAGCACGACCATGTCGATCGACGTCAACAACGAGTCCGGAACCGAGGTCGACGAGCAGGCGATCCTCGACATCGCCCGCTACGCGCTCGCGCGGATGCGCATCCACCCGCTCTCCGAACTCTCGGTGATCGTCGTGGACGCCGACGCCATGGAGCAGCTCCACATCCAGTGGATGGACCTGCCCGGCCCGACCGATGTCATGTCCTTCCCGATGGACGAGCTGCGCCCGCCGTCGAAGGACGAGGACGAGCCGCCGCAGGGGCTGCTCGGCGACATCGTGCTCTGTCCGGAGGTCGCCGCCAGGCAGGGCACCGAGGCACCGACGCGGCACTCCATGGACGAGGAGCTCCAGCTCCTCACCGTCCACGGAGTGCTGCACCTGCTCGGCTACGACCACGAGGAGCCGGACGAGAAGGCCGAGATGTTCGGCCTCCAGGCCGCCATCGTGGACGGCTGGCGTGCGGAGAAGGGCCTGACCGGCCCGTCCCCAGCTCCGACCGTCTCATGAGCCTCCCGCTACTGGCCGGCGCGGTCGCCCTCGTCGTGATCGCGTGGCTCGCCGCGTGCGCCGAGGCGGGCCTCGCCCGGGTCTCCAGCTTCCGCGCCGAGGAGGCGGTCCGCTCCGGGCGGCGCGGCAGCGAGAGGCTCGCCAAGGTCGCCGGCGATCCGACGCGCTATCTGAACGTGGCGCTGCTGGTGCGGGTCGCCTGCGAGATGGCGGCCGCCGCGCTGATCACGTACGCGTGTCTGCGGCAGTTCGACGGGACCGGCGAGGCGCTGGTGATCGCCATCGCGGTGATGGTGCTCGTCTCGTACGTGGCCGTCGGGGTCTCGCCGCGCACCATCGGGCGCCAGCACCCGCTGAACACCGCGACCGCGGCGGCGTACGTGCTGGTGCCGCTGGCCCGGATCATGGGCCCGATCCCCTCGCTGCTGATCCTCATCGGCAACGCCCTCACCCCCGGCAAGGGCTTTCGCCGCGGCCCCTTCGCCTCCGAGGCGGAGCTGCGGGCGCTGGTCGACTACGCCGAGAAGGAGTCCCTGATCGAGGCCGAGGAGCGCCGCATGGTGCACTCGGTGTTCGAGCTGGGCGACACGCTGGTGCGGGAGGTCATGGTCCCGCGTACCGACCTCGTCGTCATCGAGCGCTACAAGACCATCCGCCAGGCGCTCACCCTCGCCCTGCGTTCCGGGTTCTCGCGGATCCCGGTCACCGGGGACAGCGAGGACGACATCGTCGGCATCGTGTACCTGAAGGACCTGGTGCGCCGCACGCACATCAGCCGGGACGCCGAGAGCGACCTGGTCTCGACCGCGATGCGCCCGGCGTTCTTCGTGCCGGACACCAAGAACGCCGGTGACCTGCTGCGCGAGATGCAGAAGGAGCGCAACCACGTCGCCGTCGTCATCGACGAGTACGGCGGCACGGCGGGCATCGTCACCATCGAGGACATCCTGGAGGAGATCGTCGGCGAGATCACCGACGAGTACGACCGGGAGCTGCCGCCGGTCGAGGAGCTGGGTGAGGACCGCTACCGGGTCACCGCCCGCCTCGACATCGGCGACCTGGGCGAGCTGTACGGCCTGGAGGAGTTCGACGACGAGGACGTGGAGACGGTGGGCGGTCTGCTGGCCAAGGCGCTCGGCCGGGTGCCGATCGCCGGAGCCTCCTCGATCGTGGAGCTGCCGGACGGGCGTGAGCTGCGGCTGACGGCCGAGGCCGCGGCGGGCCGCCGGAACAAGATCGTCACGGTGCTGGTGGAGCCGGTGAACGCGACCCGGCCCGCCGAGGAGGCCGTGGCGGAATGACGACCCGCTCACGGTCCATCTGAAGTGTGACCCGGACGGGGCGATCCGGCCGCGCACGGACCACCCGGAGCTGATCGTCCCGGGCCGGCGCATGAACGAGCGGCGCTGGAACACGGTGACCGTGCGCGGCGGCCCGTCCGGCGCGCTCCCGGACCGTCTCGTCCGGGAGCTGGTCGAGGACTCGTACGACCTGGTGGTCGCCGGCCTACCGCGCGCGGACCGGCTCCGCCTCGACCGTCCCTGACCGCCCGGCCCGCAGCCCGGCCGCGACCAGTACGGCCGCCGCCAGCACGATCACCGCGTCCAGGACCAGCACGGTGTGGACCCCGGAACGCAGGTCCGTGGCGGTGGTGGCGAGGACGCCCAGCAGCGGGATGCCGACGGTGATGCCGACCTGCTGGGTGGAGGTGACCAGGCCGGTGGCCAGGCCCTGTTCCCGGTCGGGGACGCCGGAGGTGACGGTCAGGCCGTAGGAGATGATCGCGCCCAGGTGGCACATGCTGGCCAGCGACACGGCGGCCGTGGCCAGCACCACCGACCAGCCGCCCTCCCCCAGGCCCAGCAGCGACAGCCCGATCGCGCCCTGCCCGGCGAGCGAGCCGACGAGGGTGCGGCGGGCGCCGTAGCGGCCGATGACACGGGGCGCGTACGACCCGGCGACCACCGAGAGCACGCCCTGCACGCCGAAGACCAGGCCGGTCTGGAAGGCGGTCAGGCGCAGGACCTCCTGGAGGTACAGGGTGAGCACGAAGACCACCGTGGACATCATCGAGAAGGTGACCAGACCGCCCAGGTTCCCCCACGCCACCGTGCGGCGCCGCAGCATCGGCAGGGAGACGAGGGGCTGGCCGGTACGGGACTCGACGACCGCGAACGCGGTCAGGAGCAGCGTGCCCGCGACGAGGGAGACGAGGACGTCGGTGCGGCCGAAGCCGTGCTCGGCGGCCGTCGACAGGGCGTAGATCAGGGCGAGCAGGCCGCCCGTGACGGTGACCGCGCCGGGGACGTCCAGGCGGGGGCGGTCCGGCGTGCGGGACTCGGGGAGCAGGCCGGGAGCGAGGGGCAGCACGACCAGGGCGAAGAGCGCCAGCAGGCCCATGGTGGACCGCCAGCCCAGCAGGTCGGTCAGTACGCCGCCGGCCACCATGCCGACGGTGAAGCCCAGCGAGAGCAGGGTGCCGGAGATGCCGAGGGCGCGGTCGCGGGCCGGCCCCTCCGGGAAGGTCGTCGTCAGCAGGGACATGCCGGTCGGGACGATGGCCGCCGCGCCGAGGCCCTGGAGGGCGCGTCCGGCGAGGAAGGAGGCGGGGTCCCAGGCGAAGGTGGCCAGCAGCGAGGCGGCGCCGAACAGCGCGAGGCCGGCGAGGAACAGGCGGCGGCGCCCGTACAGGTCTCCCATGCGGCCGAAGAGCAGCAGGAAACCGCCGGACGGCAGCGCGAACGCCGTGACCGCCCACTGGAGGGCGGACGGGCTCATGCCGAGGTCCGCGCCGAGCACGGGCAGGGCGACGTTGAGGACGGAGAAGTCGAGCGCGACCATGAACTGGGCCGCGCAGAGCACGAACAGGACGAGCCGGTCGCGGGGTGCGAGCCGGGGGGCGGCCGGGTGGGAGGCCGCGGTGGTCGAAGTGGTGTCGATCGCCATGGGAAGGAGCCTGCGGGTGGCGGAATAGGCGTGGGGAGCGGCAAGTTGTCCTGGTGGTGGCACCACCAGCCACCGCACCAGCATGCGCACGCCTATCGGGGGGAGTACGTACGTGCCGGACGTGATCGTGCGGTCGCGGGCCGCTTCGGCGGGCCGGGACCGGCGCCGCAGTGAGCTGCGGGAGTTCCTGATGAGCCGGCGGGCCCGGGTCTCCCCCGCCGAGGCCGGGCTGCCCGACGGCGGTGCGCGGCGCCGGACGCCGGGGTTGCGCCGCGAGGAGGTGGCGGTGCTCGCGGGGGTGGGCGCTTCCTGGTACCAGTGGCTGGAGCAGGGCCGTGACATCTCCGTCTCCCCGCAGGTCCTGGACTCCGTGGCCCGGGTGCTGCGGCTCAGCAACGCGGAACGGCGCCACCTGTACGTGCTGGCGGGGCTGAACCCGCCCGCCGCGGAGGTGGAGCCGGCCAAGCGGGACATGTGCGAGGGGCTGCGGCGGCTGATCGACACATGGATGCCGTACCCGGCGCACATCATGGACCGGTACTACAACTGCGTGATGTACAACGACGCGGCGGGCGCGGTGCTGGGCATGCGGCCCGGGACGACGTGGAACTGCATCGTCGACTTCTTCACCGACCCGCTGTACCGCGCCCGCGCCCGGAGCTGGGAGGAGAACGCGCGCACGGTCGTCGCCCAGTTCCGTGCCACCTGCGCGGCCAACCCGGACGACGAGGGGTTCCAGCAGGTGCTGGCGCGGCTGAGGGAGGCCAGCTCCGAGTTCGCGGCGCTGTGGGAGGAGCGGGACATCGAGGACGCGGGGCAGATCCGCAAGGAGCTGGACCATCCGCTGGTCGGGCTGCTCAGCCTGGAGTCGACGGCCCTGAAGGTCCCCGCCCGCCCCGATCTGACGATCGTCCTGCACACGCCGCTGGACGAGGCGAACAGCGCGGCGAAGCTGGAGTGGCTGGCCTCGCCGGAGGGCCGGCGCGGGGCGATGTACCCGGTGGCGGGGTGACCGGGCGGGCGCCCGGCGGCGCTCCGTATGCTCACCCCATGACCGACAGCAGCGCGCTCGACCCCGAGGACCGCAAGATCGTCACCCTGGCCCGTTCCGCGCGGGCCCGCAACGGTGTGCCCGAGGGGGCCGCCGTGCGCGACGAGACCGGCCGTACGTACGTCGCCGGAACCGTCGCTCTGGACTCACTGGAACTCAGCGCCCTGCGCACGGCGGTGGCGATGGCGGTGGCGTCCGGCGCGAAGTCGCTGGAGGCGGCGGCCGTGGTGACGGAGGCGGAGTCGGTGTCGGCCGAGGACCGGGCGGCGGTCCGGGACCTGGGCGGGCCCGAGACGCCGGTGCTGGTCGCCGGGCCGGACGGCACGGTCCGTGACACGGTGGACGCGGGCTGAGACGGGCCTGGGGGCACGGGTCGGACGCGGCCGGGGCGGGGCCGGGCCTCGCCGGCCGGGCCGGGACCGGTCCGTGGGGCGGTGGTGGTGCGGCGGGGGTCCGGGGATCAGGGACAATGGGCGCCATGAGCGTTCGCACCCAGTCATCCGAAGAACCGGCCGAGGCTGTTCACCGGGCCGGCTTCGCCTGCTTCGTGGGCCGCCCCAACGCCGGCAAGTCCACCCTCACGAACGCTCTGGTCGGGCAGAAGGTGGCGATCACCTCCAACCGCCCCCAGACGACCCGGCACACCGTGCGGGGCATCGTGCACCGCGAGGACGCCCAGCTGATCCTGGTGGACACCCCCGGGCTGCACAAGCCGCGCACGCTGCTCGGCGAGCGGCTCAACGACGTCGTGCGCACCACGTGGGCCGAGGTGGACGTCATCGGCTTCTGCCTGCCGGCGAACGAGAAGCTGGGCCCCGGCGACCGCTTCATCGCCAAGGAGCTGGCCGGGATCAAGAAGACCCCGAAGGTCGCGATCGTCACCAAGACCGACCTGGTGGACTCCAAGACCCTGGCCGAGCAGCTGATCGCGGTCGACCAGCTCGGCAAGGAGCTGGGCATCACCTGGGCGGAGATCGTCCCGGTGTCGGCCACCGGGAACCAGCAGGTGAGCCTGCTCGCCGACCTGCTGACCCCGCTGCTGCCCGAGGGTCCCGCGCTCTACCCCGAGGGCGACCTGACCGACGAGCCCGAGCAGGTCATGGTCGCGGAGCTGATCCGCGAGGCCGCGCTGGAGGGCGTACGGGACGAGCTGCCGCACTCCATCGCGGTGGTCGTGGAGGAGATGCTGCCGCGCGAGGACCGCCCCGCCGACAAGCCGCTCCTGGACATCCACGCCAACGTCTACATCGAACGCCCCAGCCAGAAGGGCATCATCATCGGCCCCAAGGGCAAGCGCCTGAAGGACGTCGGCATCAAGTCCCGCAAGCAGATCGAGGCCCTGCTCGGCACGCCGGTCTTCTTGGACCTGCACGTGAAGGTCGCCAAGGACTGGCAGCGCGACCCCAAGCAGCTGCGGCGCCTCGGCTTCTGACCGGAGCGCGGCGGGTCAGGCCGGGGGGCGGAAGCCGATGGTCGGGACCGCGCGGCGCAGGGGCCACGCACCGGGCAGGTCGTCCGGGAGCAGGTCCGCCAGGAACGCGTAACGGCGCAGGGCCGTCGGGTCCTGGCCCTCGACGGACTGGACCTTGCGCCACCAGGTCGCGATCTCGCACCAGCCCGGCGCCGACAACGAGCCGCCGAACTCCTGGACGGACAGGGCGGCGGTCAGCCCGGCGAAGGCGAGGCGGTCGGCGAGCGGCCAGCCGGCCAGCGTGCCGGTGACGAACCCGGCGACGAAGACGTCCCCGGCGCCGGTCGGGTCCAGGGCCTCGACCTCGATGGCCGGCACCTCGGCGCTCTCCCCGGTACGCCGGTCCACCGCGTACGCGCCGTCCGCGCCGAGGGTGACCACGGCGAGCGGCACGTGCTCGGTGAGGGCGTGCGCGGCGGCGCGGGGGCAGGTGGCGCCCGTGTAGCGCATGGCCTCCTCCGCGTTGGGCAGGAACGCCTCGCAGTGCGCGAGGTCGGGCAGCCCGGCCAGGTCCCAGGCCCCGGTGTCGTCCCAGCCGACGTCGGCGAAGACACGGGTGCCGCGCGCGGCGGCCTGGGCGATCCAGGGTGCGCTCGCGCCGGGCGTGAGGGAGGCGACGGCCGCGCGGGCGCGGGGCGGGCAGTCGGGCGACGGCTCCTCGGGGGGCGGTTCGTGGCCGTGGGAGACCATCGTGCGCTCCCCCTCGTACGCCATCGAGACCGTCACCGGCGAGTGCCAGCCGGGCACGGTGCGGGACGGCGTCAGGTCGATGCCCTCGCCCCGTGCGAGGGCGTCCCAGCAGTAGTCGCCGTAGTGGTCGTCGCCGAAGGCCGCGGCCAACGAGGTGCGCAGGCCGAGACGGGCCAGGGCGGTCGCCATGTTGGCGATGCCGCCGGGGCTCGACCCCATGCCGCGGGCCCAGGACTCGGTCCCGCGCACCGGGGCGGAGTCGAGCCCGGTGAAGACGACGTCGAGGAAGACGGTGCCGGTCAGGTACACGTCCCAGGGCGGGTCCTGCGGGGTGCGCAGGGCGGCGAGGGGATCGACCTGGGGGCTGTGGTGCGGTCCCTCGCCGGGATGGTGGTGGGTTCTCCCGGCGGCCGGCACGACGGGCAGCGCGGGCGCGTCGGGCAGCGCGGGCGCGTCGGCGGCGGTGGCCGCGGCGGAATCGGTGGACACGGTGGACACGGTGGAGGCTGTCACGGTGCGCTCCCTGGCGTGGTGCGGATCCCGCCAGTGTGCACCACGCCACCGACAGGCCGACGCGTCCGGGCCGGGCGAAACCCCCGGGTCGGCGAACGCTGCTACCCGGCCTGAGAGACCCCAAACTCACCTGTGCTCCGGATCACACCCCCTCGGCTGTTTCTCGCCTCCCCGCGCTTGATACAAATTGCCCGCGCGTTCCTGTCCGTCGACGGTCGTCGCCCCCTCCCCCCTCCCGCCCTCCTTTCGCATGCCCTGGGAACGCCCGTGTTCGCCCCCCGCACCACTCCCTGGCCCCTCGTCGCCCTCTTCACGGCCGGGTACCTGCCTCCGTATCTGCTGCCCACCACCGTCGGCAGACTCGACACCGGCCTTCCGCTGACCAGCACGCAGGCCGGCGCCATCGGCAGTGCGCTGCTGCTGAGTTCGGCGACCGCCGGTTTCCTGCTGGCCTCCCGGGTCCAGCGGATCGGCGCCCGGACGCTGGCCCGCCTCGGCCTCGCCCTGGCCGTCCTCGGCTACGGCGCCGCCTCGCTCACCACCGCCGTCCCCGCCGTCGTCGCCGGCGCGATGCTGGGCGGTTTCGGGTCCGGCACGGCCACCACGGTCGCCGCCACCCGCATCGCCGCCGAGCGGGATCCCCACCGGGCCTCCACGGTGGGCCTGCTGACGGTGTCCGCGCTGGCCGGCGCGGTCTACCTGACGGTCCCTCACCTCGGCCGGGCGCACGGACTGCCCCTGGCCGCGATCGCGCTGACGGCGCTCGCGGTGTGGCCGCTGACCGGCCGCCTGCCGGGCGCTACGGCGGTGTCGCCGGCCGGTCCCGGCACGGACGTCACCACCCCGCTCCCCCACCGCCGTTCGGGCCTGGTCCTCGCCGCCGCCGTGCTGTGCTGGTCCATGGCGCAGAACTCCCTGTGGGGCGTCAGCGGCCGGATCGGACTGACCCAGGCCGGTCTGGGCGACGCCACCCTCGGGGCCGTGTTCGCCGTCGCGCTGGGCGCGGGGCTGGTCGGCGTCCTGGTGGCCGGGGCGCTCGGGCCTCGGCTGGGGCGGGCCGTGCCCATCGGGGCGGGGACCGTGGTCATCGCCGTGTGCATCGCCCTCACCGCGTCCGCGACCACCCCGACGGCCTTCGCGGGCGGGGAGATCGCCTGGAACACGCTGTACCCGGTGGTGCTGTCGTACCTGATCGGTCTCGCCGCCTCGCTCGACCCGCGCGGCCGGTGGGCGGTGCTCGTCGGCTCCGCGTCGTCGCTGGGCACCGCGGCCGGGCCGCTGACCGGCAGTGTGCTGTCGGCGCAGGCCGGTTACGCGGGAATGGGCCTGGTGCTGGCCGGCGGTCTGCTGCTGGTCGCCGCGCCGATGACCGCCGTCGCCCTGCACACCGGCGGACGCCCGCTGCTGGCCGGCGCGATCCGCCGTCGCGGCGGCACCCCGGCCGCGCTGGTCGCCGCCGCGACGGGCACGCCCAGCGGTGCCGTGCCCGAGGTCGGCGCCACGGAGCAGCCGGTCGTGGAGATCGACGTGGACGCCGGCGCCGTCCCGGTCCAGCGCGCCTACGACACGGCGGGACCCCGGTCGGCGGCGGCCACACCGGGGTCCGGGACGGGCTGAGTCCTACGCCGTCGGGAACACGTACGCCTCGACCTCGGCGAGGTACCGGGCCCGCGACTCCTCGTCGTCCTCCAGGAAGGAGGCGAGGAAGGAGTTGCGGGCCAGTTCCCGCAGCCGCTCCTCGGTGAGGCCGAGGGCGCCGCGCACGGCGTCGAGGTTGTCGCCCGCGTACCCGCCGAAGTAGGCGGGGTCGTCGGAGTTGACCGTGCACATCAGCCCGGCGTCGAGCATCGCGGGCAGCGGGTGGTCGGCGAGGGTGTCGACCGTGCGCAGCCGGACGTTGGAGAGCGGGCACAGGGTCAGCGGGACGCGCTCGCGCACCAGCCGCTCGACCAGCGCCGGGTCCTCCATCGAACGCAGGCCGTGGTCGATCCGCTCGACGCCGAGGACGTCCAGGGCCTCGGTGACGTACGCCGGCGGCCCCTCCTCGCCCGCGTGCGCGACCCGGCGCAGTCCGAGGGCGGCGGCGGCCTCGTACACCTCGCGGAACTTCACCGGCGGGTGCCCGACCTCGGCGGAGTCCAGGCCGACGCCGGTGATCCGGTCCAGGTACGGCTTCGCGGCGTCCAGGGTCGCGAGGGCCGACTCGGCGGACTCGTCGCGCAGGAAGCACAGGATCAGCCGGGTGGAGACGCCGTGGTTCTCGCGGCTCGCGCCCAGTGCCCGCCACAGGCCCTCGACCACCGTGCCCATCTCCACGCCCCGGGCGAGGTGGGCCTGCGGGTCGAAGAAGATCTCCGCGTGGCGCACGCCCTGCGCGGCGGCGCGGGCCAGGTAGGCGTTCGCGAGGTCCTCGAAGTCCCGTTCGGTGCGCAGGACGGCCATCAGCTCGTAGTACAGGTTCAGGAAGGACTGGAGGTCCTCGAAGCGGTACGCCTCGCGCAGGGCGTCCGTGTCCGCGTACGGCAGGGACACACCGTTGCGGGCGGCCAGCTCGAAAGCCAGCTCCGGCTCCAGGGTGCCTTCGATGTGGAGGTGCAGTTCAGCTATGGGCAGGGGCATCAAAGCATGGTACGGCGGTTTCACCGACGTTTCGGAACCGGGACGCGCGTGAGGTCGCGGGCCACGGTCAGCTCACCGTCGTAACCGGCCGCCCTCGCCTGCCGTTCGAACTCCTCGGGGTCCGGGTAGCGCTGGCTGAAGTGGGTCAGGACCAGGTGCCGTACGCCGGCGTCCCGGGCGACCCGCGCGGCCTGGCCGGCGGTGAGGTGGCCGTGGTCGGTGGCGAGGGTCTCGTCCTCGTCGAGGAAGGTGGACTCGATGACCAGCAGGTCGCAGTCCTCGGCGAGCGCGTGCACGCCCGCGCACAGCCGGGTGTCCATGACGAACGCGAACCGCTGGCCCCGGCGCACCTCGCTGACCTCGTCCAGCGGTACGCCGTTCAGCGTGCCCTCCCGCTGGATGCGGCCGACGTCGGGGCCCTTGATGCCGTGCGCGGCCAGGCGCTCGGGCAGCATGCGGCGGCCGTCGGGCTCGATGAGGCGGTAGCCGTACGACTCGACGGGGTGGGACAGCCTGCGGGCGTCCAGCGTGTAGGCGGGGGTGACCGCCAGCGGCCCGTCGGTGCCGACCGGCGCCTCGGTGAGGGCGACCGTCTCGCGGTAGGCGGTGGCGTACCGCAGGCGGTCGAAGAAGCGCTGACCGGAGCGCGGGTAGTGGGCGGTGACCTCGTGCGGGACCTGGTCGAGGTTGATCCGCTGGATGACGCCGGCCAGGCCCAGGCTGTGGTCGCCGTGGAAGTGCGTGACGCAGATCCGGTTCAGGTCGTGGGCGGCTACCCCGGCGCGCAGCATCTGGCGCTGCGTGCCCTCGCCGGGGTCGAACAGGATGCCCTCGCCGTCCCAGCGCAGCAGGTAGCCGTTGTGGTTGCGGTGCCGGGTCGGGACCTGGCTGGCGGTGCCGAGGACGACGAGTTCACGTACGGACATCGTGGGCGTTCCGAGTCGTCCGGGTCATCCGGGGGGCCACTGGAGGCCGCGGCCGCCGAGGACGTGGGCGTGGGTGTGCCAGACGGTCTGGCCCGCGCCGCTACCGGTGTTGAAGATCGTGCGGTAGCTGTCCAGCTTCTCCTGCTCGGCGACCGCCTGGGTCTCGCGCAGGACGTCCGCGGCCAGCTCCGGGGCGCCGGCGGCGAGGGCCGCGGCGTCCCGGTAGTGGGCCTTGGGGATCACCAGGACGTGGGTGGGCGCCTGGGGGTTGATGTCCCGGAACGCGACGGTCGTGTCCGTCTCACGGACGATCGTCGCGGGGATCTGGCCTGCGACGATCTTGCAGAACAGGCAGTCGTCCTGTGGTTCCCCTGTCATGGGGTTCTCCTCACGCCGGTGATCTTCTACGGCATCGTATCCGCCGGGCCTCGCACGGCCGCCGCGCCCGGCTCGGGTCACGGCAGGGTCGGCGGGGTCTTGGCCGGGGTCTCCTCCAGGGCCGCGAGCGCGAGCCTGACCGCCTCGTCGAGTTGCGGGTCGCGGCCCGCCGCGTGGTCCTGGGGGCGCTGCGGGACCTCCACGTCGGGGTCGACGCCGTGGTTCTCCACGCCCCAGCCGTAACCCTCCAGCCAGAAGGCGTACTTGGGCTGGGTGACGAGGGTGCCGTCGACCAGCCGGTAGCGGCTGTCGATGCCGATGACGCCGCCCCAGGTGCGGGTGCCGACGACCGGCCCGATGCCGAGCGCCCTGATCGCGGCGTTGACGATGTCGCCGTCGGAGCCGGAGAACTCGTTGGCGACGGCGACGACCGGGCCGCGGGGCGCGTCCAGCGGGTAGCTGGCCGGCCGCATGCCGCGCGGCAGGTCCCAGCCGACGATGCGCCGGGCGAGCTTCTCCACGACGAGCTGGGAGGTGTGGCCGCCGCGGTTCTCGCGGACGTCGACGACCAGGCCCTCCCGGGCCACCTCGACGCGCAGGTCGCGGTGGATCTGGGCCCAGCCGGGCGCCTGCATGTCGGGCACGTGCAGGTAGCCGAGCCGGCCGCCGGAGGTCTCGTGGACGTGGGCGCGGCGGTCGGCGACCCAGGCGTGGTAGCGCAGGGGCTCCTCGTCGGCGAGGGGGACGACCACGGCGTGCCGCGGCTCGCCGCCGCCGGACGGGGAGACGGTCAGCTCCACCGGCTTGCCCGCCGTGCCGACCAGCAGCGGCCCGGGTCCGGTGACCGGGTCCACGGGCTGCCCGGCGACCGCGACGATCGCGTCCCCGGCGCGTACGGCGACACCGGGCGCGGCGAGCGGGGAGCGGGCGTCGGGGTCGGAGGTCTCCGAGGGCAGCACGCGGTCGATCCGCCAGGTGCCGTCCTCGTGCCGGGAGAGGTCGGCGCCGAGCAGGCCCTGCCGGGCGCCGGAGCCGTGGCCGCCGCGCGGGGTGACGTAGGCGTGCGAGGTGCCCAGTTCGCCCTGCACCTCCCACAGGAGGTCGACCAGGTCGTCGTGGGTGGCGAGGCGGTCCAGGACGGGCCGGTAGCGGTCCAGGACGCCGTCCCAGTCGACGCCGTTCATGTCGGGCCGCCAGAAGTGGTCCCGCATGATGCGGCCGGTCTCGTCGTACATCTGCCGCCACTCGGCGGCCGGGTCGACTCTCTGGCGGACGCGGCCCAGGTCGACGGTGATGTTGGTGTCGCTGTCCTCGTCGCCGGAGGCCCGCCGGTCGCTGGGCACGACCTTGAGCCGTCCGTCGGTCCACAGCAGGACCCGCTTGCCGTCGCCGCTGACCTCGAAGTGGTCGGCGTCGCCGGCGAGGTGCTCGACGCGCCGCTGGGCGAGGTCGTAGCGCTCCAGCTCGGTGTGCGGGTCGGGGTCGTCCGGGTTGGCGCGGGAGGCGCCGAGGACGCCGGTGACCGGGTGGCGCAGCCACAGGACGCCGTCCTTGGCGGCGCGCAGCCGGGAGTAGCGGGCGGCCTCGACCGGGAAGGGCACGATGCGGTCGGCGAGCCCTTCGAGGTCGATCCGGGTGGTCGGGGTGCCCTCGCTGTCGGGGGTCTCGTCCCGGTCCGGGGTCTCGAAGGGGCGGCCGTGGCGCTGCGGGCCGAAGGGCGAGGGGGTGGTCGCGGCGAGCGTGATCAGGTACGGGCGGGCGCCCTCGACGAAGGCCAGGTCGAAGACGTGCTCGTCGTAGACCGGGTCGAAGGAGCGGGTGGAGAGGAAGGCGAGGTGCTTGCCGTCCAGCGTGAACGCCGGGGAGTAGTCCTTGAAGCGCAGCGGGGTCGCCTCGGTCACCGACAGGTCGGTGGTGTTGGCGAGTTTGAGCTGGCGCAGCGGGTCGGGGCCGGGGTGGGACCAGGCGAGCCAGGAGGAGTCGGGCGAGAAGACCAGCCCGGTGGCGTCGCCGTCCTCGCTCCGGTCGACCTCGCGGACCTCGCCGCTCTCCCGTTCGACGAGCAGGACGCGTCCGTCGTGCGAGGCGACGGCGGCGCGGCTGCCGTCGGGTGCCATGGCGAGGTTCAGGACCCGGCCGAGCTGTCCGGCGGCGATGCGGCGCGCGGTGGCGCCGGGCGCGAGGCCGGTGGCGGGCGCGAACTCCAGGGCGTCGTCGCCCTCGGCGTCCGTCACCCACACCACCCATTCCTCGCCGTCGGCGCGGAAGGCGCGCGGCAGCCGGGTGCGCACGCCGGGCGTCGCCGCGAGCGCGCGGGCCGGGCCCGAGCGGTGGGTGACCCAGTGCACGGCGCCGCGCACGGCGACCGCGCTGCCGCGTCCGGTGTGGTCGGGGGAGGCGGAGCCGAACCAGCGGGCGGCGTGGAGAGGGTGGGGCTGGAGGTCGACGCGCGGGCCGCCGAGGCGGATGTCGAGGCGGCGCGGCTCGGCGCCGTCCAGGTCGTCCAGCGTCCACAGCTCACCGGCGCTGGAGTAGACGACGCGGGTGCCGTCGGTCGCGGCGTGCCGGGCGTAGAAGCCCTCGAGAGGGGTGTGCCGGCGCAGGTCGGAGCCGTCGGCGAGGGAGGAGTACAGCGCGCCGGTGCCCTCGTGGTCGGAGAGGAACGCGATCCGGTCGCCGGCCCAGAAGGGGTACTCGATGTTGCCGTCGAGGTCCTCGTGGAGCCGGACGAACTCGCCGTCGTCCTCGGCGTCGATCCACAGCTTGCCCGCGGTGCCGCCCCGGTAGCGCTTCCACCAGGCGGCCTCGCGGCCCATCGGCGCGGACAGCAGCACGGTGTGCGGCCCGCGGGCGACGTCGCCGACGGGCCCGTACGGCAGGGTGGCGGCGGGTCCGCCGTCGAGCGGGACGGCGCGCGCCCAGGTGCGGCGCAGGCTGGCCTGCCCGTAGGAGCTGATGGCGAGGACGCGTCCGTCGGGGGTCCAGCCGCGCACCTGGGTCTTCAGACTGCCCCAGTGGGTGAGGCGCTCGGCGGGGCCGCCGTCGACGGGCGCGACGTGCACCTCGGGGGCGCCGTCGCGGGTGGAGGTCCAGGCGACGGTGGTGCCGTCGGGCGAGACGCGGGGGTGGTTGACCGGCACGTTGTCGGCGCTGACCCGCCAGGCCCGGCCGCCGTCGAGCGGGGCGAGCCACACGTCGTCCTCGGCGGTGAAGGCGACCAACTCGCCGTGCGGGTGCGGAAAGCGGAGGTAGGCAGGCGCTGCGGGCTGTGTCACCCCCTCAGCCTATGCAGGGGCGGGTCCGGCCGACAGAGGTTTGGATCACTTGCCGGCCACCGGGCCGCCGGGCTATTTGCCCTCGACCGGCCGGCAGTGCGGGTCGTCCGGGCACCAGATGGTGCGGGTGACGGTCACCGTGGGACCCGGCCGGTGCTCGGAGGGCCGGTTCGCGGGCGGCGCGCTCGTCGCGTCGCAGTCCCCCAGCCCGTCGACGCGGAACCACTGCCTGCCGTCCACCTTCGCGGTGAGGTCACCGCGTACGCAGGCGCCGTTGACGGCCCGGGTCACCTCGCCCTCGACGGTGATCTCCTTACCGTCGTCGGTGCGGCCCTCGCAGTCGACCGAGGCGACGGTGTCCTCGCTCGCCGGGGCGGTGCCGTCCCCGCCCTCGCCCTCGACGGAGGCGGTGCACGTGAGCCACCTCACCTCCGCCTGCCGCCGCTCCAGTTCGCGGGTCACGGTCTGGTCGGTCGTGTACGCCACGGACGCGGAACCGAGTCCCCCCGGTTCGCACGCGGCGACGCCGCCGACGGCCACGACCGCGCCGACGGCCACCGGAGCCACTCGTCGAATCCGCCTCAACGCCCCCATGGAGGGCAGCCTGCCACCGGCGCGGCGCCGGCGGTAGGGCGCATACGGCCACTCCTCACCACCGCGGCGGGACGGGCGGCGCGGGCCGGACGGCGCGGTCCGCCGCCCGGTGCCGGCGGCCGCCCGTCAGGACCAGCGGCCGGTACGGGCCAGGAGTACGGCGGCCGCGGCGGTGCCCGCGGTGGAGGTGCGCAGGACACTGCGTCCCAGCCGGTAGGGCCTGGCTCCGGCCTCGGCGAAGAGCGCCAACTCCTCGGGCGAGACGCCGCCTTCGGGGCCGACGACCAGCACGATGTCGCCGGCGGCGGGGAGTTCGGCGGCGGCCAGGGGCTCGTCGCCGCTCTCGTGGAGTACGGCGGCGAAGTCGGCGTCGGCCAGAAGTGAGGCAACCCGCTTGCTCGTCGCCGCGTCCGCGACCTCGGGGAAGCGGACCCGGCGGGACTGCTTCCCGGCCTCCCGGGCCGTGGCCCGCCACTTGCCGAGCGCCTTGAGGCCCCGGTCGCCCTTCCACTGGGTGACGCACCGGGACGCCTGCCACGGCACGATCGCGTCGACGCCGACCTCGGTCATCGTCTCGACGGCCAGCTCTCCGCGGTCGCCCTTGGGCAGGGCCTGGACGACGGTGATGCGGGGCCGCTCCTCGGGCTCCTCGTGGACGCTTTCCAGGTCGGTGACGACCAGGCGGTCCTTGCCCTCGGCGGCCTTCACCACGCCCTCGGCCCAGTGCCCGCGCCCGTCGGTGAGGACGACGTCCTCACCGGGCCGCAGCCGCTTCACGGAGACGGCGTGCCGTCCCTCGGGGCCGTCGAGGACGTACTCGCCCCCGGGCAGCGCTCCCGGCGCCAGGGAGTCGACCACGAACACCGGTGCCGTCATCGGCCCGTCCCTCCCGTCAGGAAGTCCGACAACGCTGTCCCGGCGCCGGCGAGTTCGGCCGCCAGCACCTCCACGAGCTGTCCGGCGGGCAGCTCCCGGGCCATCCGGTGGCCCTGTCCCGCCCAGAGCGCCATGCCCTGCGCGTCGCCCGCCCTCGCGGCCGCCTTGCGCAGCGGCGCGGTCAGGTGGTGCAGCTCCGGGTAGGCGGCGGGGGCGTAGGGGCCGTGCTCGCGTACGAAGCGGTTGACCAGGCCGCGGGCGGGGCGGCCGGAGAAGGCGCGGGTCAGCTCGGTGCGGACGAACAGGGGGTTGGTCAGCGCCTGCTTGTGCAGGGCGTGCGCGCCGGACTCGGGGGTGGCGAGGAAGGCGGTGCCGAGCTGGGCCGCGTTCGCGCCGGCCGCGAGGACCGCGGCGATCTGGCCGCCGCGCATGATGCCGCCGGCGGCGATGACGGGCAGGCTCACCGCCTCCCGGACCTGGGCGACCAGCGACAGCAGTCCGGTGCCGGCGGCGCCCGTCTCCGGGTGGTCCCGGTGGGTGCCCTGGTGTCCGCCGGCCTCGGCGCCCTGCGCGATCACCGCGTCGGCGCCGGATCTCTCGACGGCGCGGGCCTCCTCCGCGGTGGTCGCGGTGACCAGGGCGAAGGTGCCGACGCGGTGCAGGGAGTCGACGACCTCACGGCTCGGGACGCCGAAGTGGAACGACACCACCGGCACCGGGTTGTCCAGCAGCACCGCGAGTTTGGTCTCGTAGCCGTCGTCCCGGCCGCTGTCGGGGTCGCCCAGCTCCGTCTCGTACCAGGCGGCCTCGCCGGCCAGCTGGTGGGCGTAGACACCGACGGAGGCGGGGTCGGGTGTCTCGGGCTGCGGCATGAAGAGGTTGACGCCGAAGGGGCGGCCCGTCAGTCCCCGCAGTTCCTTGATCTCCTGGTACATCCCGTCCGCGGTCTTGTACCCGGCGGCCAGGAATCCCAGCCCGCCCGCCTCGCAGACCGCGGCGGCGAGCCGGGGCACGGAGATGCCGCCCGCCATGGGCGCCTGCACGATCGGGTAGGGGAAGAGATCGGTCAGTGCGGAGGACATGAGCGCATGTTGTCACGTCCTCGGAACAAGTCCGAATCCGGGCTTCCGTTGGCATAGGCCAGGAGCATCCACCACGAAACGCCTCCGGCGGAGGCACGGGAAAGCCCCTGACGGTGATCACCGTCAGGGGCTTTCCGAGGTCGTCCCCGGGTCGTCGACAGGTCGTCCCCGGGTCGTCGACAGGTCGCGCGAGGAGCTGTCAGCGTCCGTTGAACGCGTCCTTCAGCCGGGAGAACAATCCCTGCTGGCCGGGCTGGAACTGCCCGGTCGGGCGCTCCTCGCCGCGGAGTTTGGCCAGCTCGCGCAGGAGGCGCTCCTGTTCGACGTCGAGCTTGGTCGGGGTGGTGACCTCGACGTGGACGATGAGGTCGCCCCGGCCGCCGCCGCGCAGGTGGGTGACGCCCCGGCCGTGCAGCGGGATCGACTGGCCGGACTGGGTGCCCGGGCGGATGTCGACCTCCTCCATGCCGTCGAGCGTCTCCAGCGGCACCTTCGTGCCGAGGGCCGCCGCCGTCATCGGGATGGTGACCGTGCAGTGCAGGTCGTCACCGCGGCGCTGGAAGGTCGAGTGCGGCAGCTCGTGGATCTCGACGTACAGGTCGCCGGCGGGGCCGCCGCCGGGGCCGACCTCGCCCTCGCCCGCGAGCTGGATCCGCGTGCCGTTGTCGACGCCCGCCGGGATCTTCACGGTCAGCGTGCGCCGGGAGCGGACCCGGCCGTCGCCCGCGCACTCGGGGCACGGGGTCGGGACCACGGTGCCGAAGCCCTGGCACTGCGGGCAGGGCCGCGAGGTCATGACCTGGCCCAGGAAGGACCGGGTGACCTGCGAGACCTCACCGCGGCCGCGGCACATGTCACACGTCTGGGCCGACGTGCCGGGCGCCGCGCCCTCGCCGTTGCAGGTGTTGCAGACGACGGCCGTGTCGACCTGGATGTCCTTGGTCGTCCCGAACGCGGCCTCGTCCAGCTCGACCTCGATGCGGATCATCGCGTCCTGGCCCCGGCGGGTGCGCGAGCGCGGCCCGCGCTGCGACGCCGTACCGAAGAAGGCGTCCATGATGTCCGAGAAGTTCCCGAAGCCACCCGCGCCGAAGCCGCCCGCGCCACCGCCGGCGGCCTGCGAGAGGGGGTCGCCGCCGAGGTCGTAGACCTGCTTCTTCTGCGGGTCCGACAGCACCTCGTAGGCGGCGTTGATCTCCTTGAACCGCTCCTGGGTCTTCGGATCGGGGTTGACGTCCGGGTGCAGCTCGCGGGCGAGCCTCCGGAACGCCTTCTTGATCTCGTCCTGGGAAGCGTCGCGGCGCACGCCGAGTACGGCGTAGTAGTCCGTGGCCACCTACGACTCCGCCAGGATCTGTCCGACGTACCGTGCCACTGCGCGTACCGCTCCCATCGTTCCCGGGTAGTCCATGCGGGTCGGTCCGACCACGCCGAGCTTGGCAACCGCCTCGCCGCCCGAACCGTAGCCCACCGACACGACGGACGTGGAGTTGAGTCCCTCGTGGGCGTTCTCATGACCGATACGGACGGTCACGCCCGGATCCTTCGCCTCGCCCAGCAGCTTGAGGAGCACGACCTGCTCCTCCAGCGCCTCGAGGACGGGCCGGATCACCAGGGGGAAGTCGTGCCCGAAGCGGGTCAGATTGGCGGTGCCGCCGATCATGAGCCGCTCCTCGTTCTCCTCGACCAGCGTCTCCAGGAGAGTGGAGAGCACCGTCGAGACCGTACCGCGGTCCTCGGCCTCGAAGGCGTCGGCCAGGTCCTCCACCAGGCTCGGCACGTCCGAGAACCGGCGCCCGGCGACCCTGCTGTTGAGCCGCGCCCGCAGGTCCGCGAGGGACGCCTCGCCGAACGGCGCCGGACAGTCGACCATCCGCTGCTCGACCCGGCCGGTGTCCGTGATCAGCACCAGCATCAGCCGCGCGGGCGCCAGCGACAGCAGCTCCACGTGCCGCACGGTCGAGCGGGTCAGCGACGGGTACTGCACGACGGCGACCTGCCGGGTGAGCTGCGCGAGCAGCCGCACCGTGCGGGCCACCACGTCGTCCAGGTCGACGGCGCCCTCCAGGAAGTTCTGGATGGCACGCCGCTCGGGCGCGGTCATCGGCTTGACGCCGGCCAGCTTGTCGACGAAGAGCCGGTAGCCCTTGTCGGTCGGGATGCGCCCGGCGCTGGTGTGCGGCTGGGCGATGAACCCCTCGTCCTCCAGGGCCGCCATGTCGTTGCGCACGGTGGCCGGGGAGACGCCGAGGTTGTGCCGCTCGGTGAGGGCCTTGGAGCCGACCGGCTCCTCGGTGCCGACGTAGTCCTGGACGATGGCGCGCAGCACCTGGAGCCTGCGTTCACTGAGCATCGGCGCGCGCACCTCCAGAAGTCGTCCGCCCGGTGTCCTCTCTGGCACTCACGGCGCGCGAGTGCCAGCCTTCCCCGGCCCAGTGTACGGCCGTGGGGTACGCCCTCGGCAAGGCCGGTCACCGTCGCCGTGCCCGAAGGCGCCCTCCTCGATAGCGTCGCCGCCATGAGCGTGATGTGGGAAGACCTGGAGTGGGAGCGGTTGGCCCCGGGGGTGGGGCGCCGCCGGCTGCCGGGGTGGGACTGCACGGCGGGGCTGGTGGTCGGCGCGGGCGCGGCGCTGATGGTGGACGCCGGGTCGAGCCTGGCGGAGGGCGCTCGGCTGCGCACGTGGGCGCGGGAACTCACCGGCCACCGTGTGACGCATCTCGCCCTGACGCACCCGCACTTCGACCACGTCTTCGGCGCGGCGGCGTTCGCGGGGGTGGAGGTGTACGGCGCGGTGGGCACGGACGCGGTGTTCGCGCGGGGCGGACACGGGCGCGGGGCGCTGCGGGCGGACGCGGTGGCGGAGGGGCTCGACGCGGGGCAGGCGGAGGAGGCGGCCGACGCGCTCGTCGCCGTCCGGCACGAGGTGTGCGGCGAGTGGACGCTCGACCTGGGCGGCGGCCGGCAGGCGCTGCTCGCCAACGTGGGGCCGGGCCACACCGGCCACGACCTCGCGGTGCTGGTGCCGGGCGAGGTGGAGGTCGTCTTCTGCGGCGACCTGGTCGAGGAGTCCGGCGAACCGCAGGCGGGCCCCGACGCCGTACCGTCGCACTGGCCCGCCGCCCTGGACCGGCTGCTGGACCTCGGCGGCGAGGACGCGCTGTACGTGCCCGGTCACGGAGCGGTGGTGGACGCGGCGTTCGTACGGGCCCAACGGGACGCGCTGGCCGCCCGGTTCGGCGTGTCGCGCTGATCACGGCGCGCCCGTTTCTCGTATCGTCGGCAGAATGCGCCAGTACTCCGCCGACCTGACCCCTCCGTGGAAGAAACCGCAGCCGGTACCGGAGGTCCCGGCCGACCCCGGCCTGGTGGTCGAGGAGCCCGGCACCGGGTTCTGCGGGGCGGTGATCGGCTGCGAGGCGGGCACGGTGACGCTGGAGGACCGCTTCGGCAAGCACCGGGTGTTCCCGCTGGAGCCGCGCGGGTTCCTGCTGGAGGGACGGGTGGTGACGCTGGTCCGGCCGTCGTCCGGTCCGGTACGGCCCACGCGCACGGCGTCCGGTTCGGTGGCGGTCCCGGGGGCTCGCGCGCGCGTGGCCCGCGCCGGGCGCATCTACGTCGAGGGGCGGCACGACGCCGAGCTGGTCGAGAAGGTGTGGGGCGACGACCTGCGGATCGAGGGGGTCGTCGTGGAGTACCTGGAGGGCGTGGACGACCTGCCGTCGATCGTCGACGAGTTCGCGCCGGGTCCGGACGCGCGGCTGGGGGTCCTGGTGGACCACCTGGTGCCGGGTTCGAAGGAGTGGCGGATCGCGGAGGCGGTGACCAGCGAACACGCGCTGGTCGTGGGCCACCCCTACATCGACATCTGGGAGGCCGTGAAGCCGTCCTCCCTGGGCATCGAGGGCTGGCCCCGGGTACCGCGCGGCCAGGACTGGAAGACGGGCGTGTGCCGGGCGCTGGGCTGGCCGTCCGAGAACACCGGGGCGGTGTGGCAGGCGATCCTGGCGCGGGTGGGGTCGTACAAGGACCTGGAGCCGGAGCTGCTGGGACGGGTCGAGGAACTGATCGATTTCGTGACGACCTGAGCCAGCCCGTCCGGCGTTCCTCGATTCAGCCCGTCCGGCGTTCGAGGAGGGGGGTCCAGGGGCGGAGCCCCCGCGGCGGGGGCGACACCAGGCCGTTCAGTCCACCAGGTCCCGCACCACCGCGTCCGCCAGCAACCGCCCGCGCAGCGTCAGCACCGCGCTCCCCGCCTCGTACGGTCCCTCCTCCAGCAGCCCGTCGGACAGCGCCCGCCGCGACGCCGCGAGCCCCGCCTCCTTCAGGAGCGACAGCGGGACGCCCTCCCGCAGCCGCAGCTCCAGCAGGATCCGCTCCACCCGCCGGTCCTCGCCCGCCAGCACCTCGCGGCCCGCGCCGGGCGACTTCCCCGCCGCCAGCGCGCCCGCGTACGCGCCGGGGTGCTTCACGTTCCACCAGCGCACCCCGCCCACGTGGGAGTGCGCGCCCGGTCCCGCGCCCCACCAGTCGGCGCCCCGCCAGTACAGCTCGTTGTGCAGGCAGCGGCCCGCGTCGGAGGTCGCCCAGTTCGACACCTCGTACCAGTCGAAGCCCGCCGCCGACAGGGTCTCCTCGGCGATCAGGTACCGGTCGGCGTGGACGTCGTCGTCGGTCATCGGGACCTCGCCGCGCCGGATGCGGCGGGCCAGCTGGGTGCCCTCCTCGACGATCAGGGCGTACGCGGAGACGTGGTCGGGTCCGGCGCCGAGCGCCGCGTCCAGCGAGGCCCGCCAGTCGTCGTCGGTCTCGCCGGGGGTGCCGTAGATCAGGTCGAGGTTGACGTGGTCGAAGCCGGCCGCGCGGGCCTCGGCGACGCACGCCTCGGGGCGGCCCGGGGTGTGGGTGCGGTCGAGGATCCTCAGGACGTGCTGCCTCGCGCTCTGCATGCCGAAGGAGATCCGGTTGAAGCCGCCCTCGCGGAGGGTGGCGAGGTACGCCGGGTCGACCGACTCGGGGTTGGCCTCCGTCGTGATCTCCGCGTCGGCGGCGAGGCCGAACTCGTCCCGGATCGCGTGCAGCATCCGCACGAGGTCGCCGGCGGCCAGCAGTGTGGGCGTACCGCCGCCGACGAAGACCGTGCGGACCTCGCGGGGGTCGTCGCCGAGCACCTTGCGGGCCAGGCGGACCTCGTCGACCAGCGTCTCGGCGTAGTTGTCGCGGGAGGCGAGGACGCCGCCGGTGCCGCGCAGCTCGGTCGCGGTGTAGGTGTTGAAGTCGCAGTATCCGCAGCGGGTCGCGCAGTACGGGACGTGCAGGTAGAAGCCGAGGGGGCGGTCGGCGGCGCCGGCCAGCGCGGACGCCGGGAGGGCGCCGTCGGCGGGGACGGGTTCGCCGTCGGGGAGTGCGGAGGGCATGCGTTCCATTGTCCCGTACCGGCGCGCCTACTCCGCTTGCAGCACCAGCAGGGCCAGGTCGTCCTCCGGGGGCCGGGCCCCGAACTCGTGCACCAGCCGCCTGATGCGCTCGGCGACCAGTCCGGCGTCCAGCCCCGCGCACCCGGCGAGGGCCGCGGCGAGCCCGTCCCCGTCGTCGAACTGGCGCGAGCCGCTGCGCCGCTCGGTGACCCCGTCCGTGACGCACAGCAGGGTGTCCCCGGAGCGCAGCTCGAAGGTCTCGCTGGTGTACGTCGCGTCCTCGACCACGCCGAGCAGGGTCTGCGGCTCCGCGACCGCGCGCACGGTGCCGTCGGGGCCGAGGAGCAGGGGCAGCGGGTGTCCGGCGGAGGCCAGGGTGCAGCGGACGCCGCCGTCGAAGGGGACGAGTTCGCCGTAGAGCAGGGACAGGAAGCGGGTCTGCGGTCCGTCGCCCGGGGCAACCGGAGGGCCCGCGGCGACGAGGGCGCGGGCGGCGGCGTCCGCGGCCTCGGTGGCGTCGTCGAGGAGGAGCTGGTTGAGGCGGTCCAGGACGTCCGGCACGTCGTACCCCTCGCGGGCCAGCAGCCGCAGCCAGGGCCGGGCGAGGCCGATGACGACGGCCGCCTCGGGGCCCTTGCCCTGGACGTCTCCGACCGCGAAGCACCAGCGGCCGGCGCCGGCCGGGAAGAGGTCGTAGAAGTCGCCGCTGGGGCCGCCCTTGTCGCACGGTTCGTAGACGAGGGCGCTGCGCACGCCGGGGATCTCGGCGACGGCGCCCGGCAGCAGACCGCGCTGGAGGACGGCGCTGATGGTGGCCTGCCGGGCGTACTGGCGGGCGGCTCCGATGGCGAGCGCGACCCGGCGGCTGAGGTCCTCGACCAGGCCGCTGATCTCCTCCGGGAAGCCGGCGGTGCCGGTCCGTCCGATGACCAGGGTGCCCAGGGGGCGGCCGCCGGCGACCAGGCGGTAGGCGAGCGCGGAGCCCTCGGTGCCGTTCGGGCCGAGCGCCTCGCCGGGCCAGGGGTGGGCGACGGGGCCGGAGCGCCAGGGGTCGCGCGGGCGGGGCGGGTCCTTCTCCAGGGCCCGGCGCAGTTCCTCGATGTGGCTCTCGCTGCCGTGCCAGACGCGGGCCAGCCGGGCTCCCACGGCCGCGCCGGGCACGTCGCTCCAGGCGCCGCGGCCCAGCGACTCGTCCTCCAGCCACACCGCGCACCAGTCGGCGAGCCGCGGCACGATCAGCTGACCGGTGAGGGAGGCGACGAGGTCCTCGTCGAGCTGGCCGGCCAGGAGGTCGGACGCCTCGGCGAGGAAGGACAGGGCGCCCCGCCCGAGCCACTCCCGGTCCCGCACGCCGCGCCGCCCGGTGCCGTCCTGGGCCTCCGGGCCGTACGGACGGGCCGTGCCGTCCCCGCCGTACGGGCGGGCCGTGCCGTCCTCGTGCTCGGGACCGTGCGGACGGACCGTGCCGTCGCGGCCGCCGGTGTACGCGTCGGTCTGCTCGGCGAGCGTCCCGGCGGCCTCCGCCGGCTCCGCGCCCGCGGCCGGAAGGGACGCCCACACCGTCTTCGCACCCGGGCGGTAGGTGATGCCCCAGGCCTCCGAGAGCGTGGCGACGAGCCGCAGGCCGCGCCCGTACTCGGGGGTCTCGTGCGGCGTCTCCGGGTCGCCGCACCTCGGAGCGCGGGAGGGGTGGTGGTCCGTGGCCTCGACCACCAGGGTGCCGGTCTCCGCCAGGCGGCACACCACCTCGACGTCGGTGCCGGCGTGCACGACGGCGTTGGTGACCAGCTCGCTGACGACCACCAGGGCGTCGGCGGCGAGGTGTTCGGTCAGCAGTTCCGTGCCGGGCAGGCCGAGCGCGGACCAGTCGGCCAGCGCCGCCCGCACCATCGCGCGGGCGGCGCCCGGCGCCAGGGAGCTTCCGAGCAGGGTCACGTGCGCCCGCGCGCACTCCTGGGCGGACGGCACAGCGGACGGCACAGTGGGATGCGCGGGCGCTCCACTGGCGCGGGAGACGGTCTCCCGTTGCGTCGGAATGGCCCCCATGGACGGCTCCCCGGGCAGTACGTGCGAACACCTCGCAGTCGATGCCGACAGAGTGACAGACCGACCCCGCCCATAAGCGCCGAGTTACCGAAGTGGCCCGCCAGGGGTGAGAACCGTGCTAGGCAAGCGTTCGAAGGCAGCCCCGAAGGCGCCCCCGGAAACGTCCCGAAGACGCCCCCGAAGTCGCTCCTACGCCTCGCGCGAGCCCTCGTACATCTCCTCGATCAGGTGCTTGTACTCCCGCTCCACCACCGGCCGCTTCAGCTTCAGGCTCGGGGTGATCTCGCCGTGCTCGACGTCGAGGTCGCGGGGCAGCAGGCGGAACTTCTTGATGGTCTGCCAGCGCTGGAGGTCCTCGTTCAGCTCCTTCACGTAGCCGTCGACCATCTCGACGGTCACGGGGGCCGCGACGATCTCCGCGTAGGGCTTGCCCGCCAGGCCGTTCTCCTTGGCCCACTCGGTGATCGCGATCTCGTCGAGGGCGATGAGCGCGGTGCAGAAGTTCCGGTCGGCGCCGTGCACCAGGATGTTGGAGACGTAGGGGCAGACCGCCTTGAACCGGCCCTCGACCTCGGCGGGCGCGATGTACTTGCCGCCCGAGGTCTTGATGAGGTCCTTCTTGCGGTCGGTGATGCGCAGGTAGCCGTCGGGAGACAGCTCGCCGATGTCGCCGGTGTGGAACCAGCCGTCGGCCTCCAGCACCTCGGCGGTCTTCTCGGGCAGCTTGTGGTAGCCCTCCATGATGCCGGGGCCGCGCAGCAGGATCTCGCCGTCGTCGGCGATGCGCACCTCGGTGCCGGGCAGCGGCTTGCCGACCGTGCCGGTGCGGTAGGCCTCGCCGGGGTTCACGAAGGACGCGGCGGAGGACTCGGTGAGGCCGTAGCCCTCCAGGATGTGGATGCCGGCGCCGGCGAAGAAGTAGCCGATCTCCGGGGCGAGCGCGGCCGACCCGGACACGCAGGCGCGCAGGTTGCCGCCGAACGCCTCGCGGATCTTGGCGTAGACCAGCTTGTCGGCGACGGCGTGCTTGGTGCGCAGGCCCGCGGGGGCGCTCGCGGTGCCGGTGCGCTTGAAGTTGTCCTGGGTGACCTTGGCGTACTCGCGGGCGACGCCGGCGGCCCACTGGAAGATCTTGTACTTGGCTCCGCCGCCCGCCCGGGCCTTGGCCGCGACGCCGTTGTAGACCTTCTCGAAGATGCGGGGCACGGCCGCCATGTAGGTGGGCCGGACGACCGGCAGGTTCTCGATGATCTTGTCGACGCGGCCGTCGACGGCGGTGACGTGACCGGCCTCGATCTGGCCGGAGGTCAGCACCTTGCCGAAGACGTGCGCGAGCGGCAGCCACAGGTACTGCACGTCGTCCCCGGCGACCAGGCCGGTCGCCGCGATCGCCTTCGCCATGTACGACCAGTTGTCGTGCGGGAGGCGCACACCCTTGGGCCGGCCGGTCGTGCCGGAGGTGTAGATGAGGGTGGCCAGCTGGTCCTTGGTGAGCGCGCCGACGCGCTCCTTGACCAGCTCCGGCTCCTTCTCCAGGCGGGCCGCGCCCCGGCGCTCCAGCTCCTCGAGGGTGAGGACCCAGTCCTCGGTGGTGTCGGCGCCGGTCGCGTCGATCACCACGACGTGGGTGAGGTCGGGCAGCTCGGCCCGCTTCTCCTTCGCCTTGGCGAGCTGAGCGGCGTCCTCCGCGATCAGCACCCTGCTCTCGGAGTCGGAGAGGATGTACGCCGACTCCTCGGCGTTGGTCTGCGGGTAGACCGTGGTGGTCGCCGCGCCCGCGCACATGATGCCGAGGTCGGCGAGGATCCACTCCAGCCGCGTCGCGGAGGCCAGCGCGACGCGCTGCTCGGGCCGCACGCCCAGCTCGATCAGGCCGGCGGCGATCGCGTACACCCGTTCGGCCGCCTGGGCCCAGGTCAGCGACTTCCAGTCGTCCGGGCCACTGCCCGAGGCCGACGGCACCGGGTAGCGGTAGGCCTCGGCGTCCGGCGTGGCCGCCACCCGCTCCAGGAAGAGTCCCGCCACGGAGGGCGGACGGTTCTCGATCAGTGTCTGTGTGTCGCTCACGACATCCTCCGTGGGCCCGCGACGGCGCGGCTTGCTCAGGTGCGGCTGGATTTCACTCTCGGGCGTGTTCAGGCAGTGGCTCGGACAGGTGCCCGATCACTTGTTTAACTCACGAGTAACTACGGGGCAGGCATCAGATTAAAGGGCGTCCGGCCTCGGCGTAAGACTCCGCACCCTGTCACTTCCTACAGATGCCCGCCCGTGACATGCGAAAGGACCCGCCGCGCTTTCGCACGACGGGCCCTTTCGTGACCGCTTTGCCCGAAGTCGGCCGGACTCGGCCGGGCTCGGCGCGCGATGGCGCGGCTACTTCTTGCCCTTGCCCGACCCCGCGCTGTCATCGCTGGACAGGACCGCGATGAAGGCCTCCTGCGGAACCTCCACGGAACCCACCATCTTCATCCGCTTCTTGCCTTCCTTCTGCTTCTCCAGCAGCTTCCGCTTACGGGAGATGTCACCGCCGTAGCACTTGGCGAGGACGTCCTTGCGGATGGCGCGGATGGTCTCGCGGGCGATCACCCGGGAGCCGATGGCGGCCTGGATGGGCACCTCGAAGGCCTGGCGCGGGATCAGCTCGCGCAGCTTGGCGACGAGCCGTACGCCGTACGCGTAGGCCGCGTCCTTGTGGGTGATCGCCGAGAAGGCGTCCACCTTGTCGCCGTGCAGCAGGATGTCGACCTTGACCAGGCTGGAGGTCTGCTCACCGGTGGGCTCGTAGTCCAGGGACGCGTAACCGCGCGTCTTGGACTTCAGCTGGTCGAAGAAGTCGAAGACGATCTCGGCGAGCGGGAGGGTGTAGCGGATCTCGACCCGGTCCTCGGAGAGGTAGTCCATGCCGAGCAGCGTGCCGCGCCGGGTCTGGCACAGCTCCATGATCGAGCCGATGAACTCGGTGGGCGCGAGGATCGTGGCGCGCACGACCGGCTCGTACACCTCGTTGATCTTGCCCTCGGGGAACTCGCTCGGGTTGGTGACGGTGTGCTCGGTGCCGTCCTCCATGATCACGCGGTAGACCACGTTGGGCGCGGTGGCGATCAGGTCGAGGCCGAACTCGCGCTCCAGCCGCTCGCGGATCACGTCGAGGTGGAGCAGGCCGAGGAAACCGACGCGGAAGCCGAAGCCGAGGGCGGCGGAGGTCTCCGGCTCGTAGACCAGGGCGGCGTCGTTGAGCTGGAGCTTGTCCAGCGCCTCGCGCAGCTCGGGGTAGTCGGAGCCGTCCAGCGGATACAGGCCGGAGAAGACCATCGGCCTCGGGTCCTTGTAGCCGCCGAGCGCTTCCGTGGCGCCCTTGTGCTGACTGGTGACGGTGTCGCCGACCTTGGACTGGCGGACGTCCTTCACGCCGGTGATCAGGTAACCCACCTCGCCGACGCCGAGCCCGTCGGCGCCGAGCATCTCCGGCGAGTTGGTGCCGATCTCCAGCAGCTCGTGGGTGGCGCCGGTCGACATCATCCTGATGCGCTCGCGCTTGCCGAGCTGGCCGTCGATGACACGGACGTACGTCACGACACCGCGGTAGGAGTCGTAGACCGAGTCGAAGATCATCGCGCGGGCGGGGGCGTCCTTGACGCCGACCGGCGCCGGGACCTCGGCGACGACCTTGTCCAGCAGCACGTCGACGCCGAGGCCGGTCTTGGCGGAGACCTTGAGGACGTCGTCGGGTTCGCAGCCGACCAGGTTGGCGAGCTCCTCGGCGAACTTCTCCGGCTGCGCGGCCGGCAGGTCGATCTTGTTCAGCACCGGGATGATCGTGAGGTCGTTCTCCATCGCCAGGTACAGGTTGGCGAGGGTCTGCGCCTCGATGCCCTGGGCGGCGTCCACGAGGAGGATGGTGCCCTCGCACGCGGCCAGCGACCGCGAGACCTCGTACGTGAAGTCGACGTGCCCCGGGGTGTCGATCATGTTGAGGATGTGCGTACTGCTCTTGTCGTGGGTGGGGGCCCACGGCAGACGCACGGCCTGGGACTTGATCGTGATGCCGCGCTCGCGCTCGATGTCCATGCGGTCGAGGTACTGGGCGCGCATCTGCCGCTGCTCGACCACACCGGTGAGCTGGAGCATCCGGTCGGCGAGCGTGGACTTGCCGTGGTCGATGTGCGCGATGATGCAGAAGTTGCGGATCAGAGCCGGGTCGGTACGGCTCGGCTCGGGCACATGGCTAGGGATCGCGGGCACGCAGGGTCCTGATTCTTGAGGCGTCCGCAGTGTCTGCGGTCTCGGGTCGGATCGATACGTAGCTTCCATCGTCCCACGGGTGGGGAGCTGGGATGGGTTTGGGAGGGGCTGGAGGCGGGTTCGGGGCGGGTTCGCTCCCGGCCGGCCCCGCACCGCGGCCGGGTTTTGGGCGGCTCACCTGCCACTGGTAGTGTGGGGGGCTGTGTCTCTTGCCCTCTCAGCGCGAGGCACTCCTTCAAGAAATCATCGGCACGGGACCCTCGCGGCCTCGTGCCTGAACCTGCAAAGGCTCATTCGTGGCGAACATCAAGTCCCAGATCAAGCGGAACAAGACCAACGAGAAGGCCCGGCTGCGCAACAAGGCCGTCAAGTCCTCTCTGAAGACCGCGATCCGCAAGGCTCGTGAGGCCGCTGCCGCGGGCGACGTCGAGAAGGCCACCGAGTACCAGCGCGCCGCGTCGCGCCAGCTCGACAAGGCCGTCTCCAAGGGCGTCATCCACAAGAACCAGGCCGCCAACAAGAAGTCGGCGCTGTCGCAGAAGGTCGTCGCCCTCAAGGGCTGAACCTCTTATCTGGTCTGATCGCCGGAAGGACCCAGAGCGGGCCCTCTCTCATCCGCTCCCGTCCGGCACCCAGGATCCATGCGCGGCCTGCGTTCGCCACGCGGGCATGGATCCCCGAGCTTGATCCGAAGGCCCCGGTGGCCGTCCTTCCCCAGGACGGACGCCGGGGCCTTCGGTCTGCCCTGGGGGGCGGGGCGGGGCGGGCCTGGCGGGGGCGGGACGGTCCTGCCGGACCTGAAGGAGGGGGGAGGGGGGAGGGCTACGACCGTCCCCGGGAGCGTGCCGCCCGGGCGATGGTCACCACGGCCTTCTCCAGGACGTACTCGGGGTCGTCCGAGCCGCCCTTCACCCCCGCGTCCGCCTCGGCCACCGCGCGCAGGGCCACGGAGACACCGTCCGGCGTCCAGCCGCGCATCTGCTGCCGCACGCGGTCGATCTTCCACGGCGGCATCCCCAGCTCACGGGCGAGGTCGGCGGGGCGTCCGCCGCGGGCGGAGGACAGCTTGCCGATCGCCCGCACGCCCTGGGCGAGCGCGCTGGTGATCAGCACCGGCGCCACTCCGGTCGCCAGGGACCAGCGCAGCGCCTCCAGCGCCTCCGCGGCGCGCCCCTCGACCGCCCGGTCGGCGACCGTGAAGCTGGAGGCCTCGGCCCGCCCGGTGTAGTACCGCCCCACGACCGCCTCGTCGATCGTCCCCTCGACGTCGGCGGTGAGCTGGGACACCGCCGAGGCCAGCTCCCGCAGGTCGCTGCCGATGGCGTCGACCAGCGCCTGGCACGCCTCGGGGGTGGCCGACCGCCCCGCCGTGCGGAACTCCGTCCGCACGAAGGCCAGCCGGTCGGCGGGCTTGGTCATCTTCGGGCACGCCACCTCGCGCGCCCCCGCCTTGCGGGCGGCGTCCAGCAGGCCCTTGCCCTTCGCGCCGCCCGCGTGCAGCAGGACGAGCGTGATCTCCTCGGCGGGTGCGCCGAGGTAGGCCTTGACGTCCTTGACCGTGTCGGCGGACAGGTCCTGCGCGTTGCGTACGACCACGACCTTGCGCTCGGCGAAGAGCGAGGGGCTGGTGAGCTCGGCGAGCGTGCCGGGCTGCAACTGGTCCGGAGTCAGGTCGCGTACGTCCGTGTCGGCGTCGGCGGCCTTCGCGGCGGCCACCACCTCCTGCACGGCGCGGTCGAGCAGCAGGTCCTCCTGGCCCACGGCGAGGGTCACCGGGGCGAGAGGGTCGTCGTTCGCAGTCTTCCTGGCCATCGCGACAAGCATCGCACGCACCACCGACAACGGGCCCCGCCCGGGCGGGAAGGCCGGAGCGGCCCCGTGTTCCGGAGCGCCCCCGAGCCCCGGGGCGGCCTCAGGGCTCCTCGCGCCAGCCGTCCCACTCCCCCGCGAACGCGTCCAGCTCGCCCGGGTCCAGCCGCTCCCGCTCATCGCGCAGGACGACGAGCCACTGGGCGTCCTCGGCGTCGTCCTCGCCGGCCAGGGCGTCCCTGATCAGCTGGGGTTCCTCGTCGAGACCGAACCGTTCACCGAGGGCCTGGGCCGCCTCCTCGGCACTGTCGCGGTCGGGCAGCACCAGCACGTGTCTCACATCGCTCACGGGTGCCATTGTCGGACACGGCGCGCGGGCCGGAGCAGCAGGTCAGCCCTTGGGGACGATCTGCACGTCGAGGTCGACGCGGATGCTGGGACCGACCACGGCGATGCCGCGGGCCAGCATCGTCTGCCAGCTCACCGTGAAGTCGTCGCGGTGCAGTTCGGTGGTGGCGCGGCAGGCCGCCCGGGTCTCGCCCTCCATGCCGTTGCCGAGGCCGAGGTACTCGGCGTCCAGCGTGACGGTGCGGGTCACGCCGTGCAGGGACAACGCCCCCGTCACGGCCCACCGGTTGCCGCCCCGGTGCGCGAACCGGTCGCTGTAGAACTCCAGCGTCGGATAGCGCCGCACGTCCAGGAAGTCCCCCGAGCGCAGGTGGTCGTCGCGCATCCGCACGTTGGTGTCGATGGACGCCGCGTCGATGACCACGTGCATCGCCGAGTGCTCCATCTCGTCGGCGATCCGCACCGCGCCCGCGAAGGAGTTGAACCGGCCGTGGATCCGGGCCAGCCCGATGTGCCGGGCGGTGAACGCGATGGAGGAGTGGGTCGGCTCGATCTCCCAGTCGCCCGGCGCGGGCAGCTCCGGGGGCTGGGCCACCTGGAGGGTCACGTCACCGAGCGAGGCGAGCGTGTCCTCGGTGACCGTCACCGACGCCCGGTACGGCGTGTACCCCTCGGCGGACACCGCGAGCCGGTACTCCCCCGTCGGCACCGTCGCCACGAACGAGCCGAAGGGGTCGGTGCCGCCGCCGACCACCTTGCGCCCCATGGTGTCGCTGACGGAGAACTCCGCGTTGCTCACCGGCTCGCTGACGGGGTCCAGGACCCGGCAGCTCAGCACGCCCGCGTTCGGCGGGGTCCGCACCGCCGCCAGGGGCCCCGCCCGGTGCACCCGCTTCGTTCGGCTCTCCAGCCAGCGGCCGATCATCTGCGACACCCTCTGCACGACGTGACAAAACCAGTTGACGAAGGAACATTCGATCACTGTTGGGGCTTTCGAGGCAACACGGGACCACATCACGGGAAACCAGCACATGTGCTGGGAGTACGCACGAGTGGCCCCGAGTGCCCCGAATGGCATGCTCCGGGCGGAATTCCTACCGGTGGCGCACAGCGGGCACCCGGTCCAGGACGATGCCGAAGTGCTCCCGGTAGGCCGCCAGCACCTCCTCGTCCGTGCCCGGCACCCGCTCCTCCCGCCGGCCGTCGGCCGTCGTGGACGTGAGTCTGCGGCCGCTGAGCGTGATCCTGCCCCCGTCCTCCGTGACCCGCGAACACACCGGCGACCGGACGAAGTGCGACTCGGGTGAGGTGCTGTGCCACCACGCGCCGGACACGAAGTCGCCGAGCACCCTCGGCCGCGGCTCCAACCGGTACACCGGCTTCCCGTCGTGCAGCACGTCCAGGTCGGCCGTCCGCACCGAGTCGTGGTCGCCGCGCACCCCCGCCGCGTCCGGACCCGCCTCGGCGACCCGGAACGTGCCCCCGGGATCCTCCTGTTCGCCCCGCTCCGCGAACGCCAGCGGACCGTGGCTGTGCGCCCCGAACCCGACGTCGGCCAGCCAGTCGCCCCCGTCCACCGTCCGCACGAGCAGCGCCAGATGGTCGTAGGGGATGCCGAGCCGGCCGCCGTCCCCGTACACCCGCGCCGCGAGCAGCGTGACCTCGTACCCGAGGGCCGCGAGCAACGCGCCGAACAGCCCGTTGAGTTCGTAGCAGAACCCGCCCCGCCGCGCGCCCACCACCTTGTCCAGCAGCCGCTTCTCCTCCAGCACGATCTCCTCTCCCAGATGGACGGACAGGTTCTCGAACGGCACCCGCCGCAGATGACGCAGGTGCAGCTCGCGCAGGGCGTCGACGGTGGGCCACGCCGGGTACTCGGCCCCCAGGCGGCGGAGGTAGGCATCGGCCTGTGTTGCATCCATCCCCTCAGTCTCCCGCCACCCGCAGCGCGCCGCCCGTGCCGGTGACCGCCAGCGCACCGTCCCGGTCGGTCCGCAGCACCATGGCTCCGTGAGCGCGCAGCGCCGCGACGGTGCCCGGCGCCGGGTGGCCGTAGCTGTTGTCCGCACCGCAGCTGATGAGCGCCAGCCGTGGGGCCACCTTCCGTATCAGGTCGGGATCCTGGTGGGCGGAGCCGTGATGGGCCACCTTCAGGACGTCGACCCCGCCCAGCTCCGCCGCCGCCGGTGATCGCGCCAGCGCCTGCTGGGCGGGCGGTTCCAGATCCCCGAGCAGCAGCAGACGCAGGCCGGCCGTCCGCACCAGGAGGGTGACGCTGGCGTCGTTGGGTCCCTCCGTCACCGGCGGCATCGGGCCCGGCGGGGAAGGCGTCGGCGGGCCCGGCGGGGAGTGCGGCGGCGCACCCGGCGGTGGCTCCGACCGTGCCCCCGGTTGTGGCCCCGACCGTGACCCTGGCGGTGGCCACACCACCTGCCAGGACAGGGGGCCGGTCCGCCGCTGTTCGCCCGCGGCGGCGTGACGCAGGGGGATCCGGCGGGCCGCCGCCTGTCGACGGACGGACTCGGCCTGGGACGCGGGCTCCGCGAGGGCGGTCGTCTCGATGGCGCCCACCGAACGCCCCCGCAGCACCCCCGGCAGACCGGCCACATGGTCGGCGTGGAAGTGGGTCAGCAGCACGAGCGGTACGCGGCTGATGCCGAGCGAACGCAGGCAGTGGTCGACCAGCGCCGGGTCGGGTCCGGCGTCCACCACGACCCCCGCGCCCTCGCCCGCCGCGAGCACCAGGGCGTCCCCCTGACCGACGTCGCACATCACCATCCGCCAGCCCGGCGGGGGCCAGCCCGTGAACACCCGGCCCAGCGGCGGCGGCTGCACCACGGCGAGCGCCAGCAGCACCACGCAGACACCGCACCACCAGGGATGTCTCAGCATCCGCCGGCCGGCGAGCAGCACGCCCGCCGTGACGAGGGCGAGCAGCGCGGCCCCGCCCCAACTGCCCGGCCAGTCCACTCCCCCGCCGGGCAGCGCGGCCCCCGCGCGGGCGATCCCCGCGATCCACTCGGCCGGCCAGCCCCCGCACCAGGCCAGCGCCTTGGCCACCGGCATCGCCACCGGCGCCGCCGCCAGCGCCGCGAAGCCCAGCACCGTGGCCGGGGCGACCGCGAACTCCGCGAGCAGGTTGCACGGCACCGCCACCAGGCTCACCCTCGCGGACAGCACGGCGACGACGGGGGCGCACAGTGCCTGCGCCGCGCCCGCGGCGGCCAGCGCCTCCGCCAACCGGGGCGGCACCCCGCGCCGCCACAGCGCCGCGCTCCACCGCGGGGCGAGCGTGAGCAGCGCCCCGGTCGCCAGCACGGAGAGCAGGAAGCCGTAACCCCGGGCCAGCCACGGGTCGTACAGCACCAGCAGCAGCACGGCCGTCGCCAGCGCCGGGAGCAGCGACCTGCGGCGTCCGGTGGCCAGGGCGAGCAGGGCGACGGCACCGCAGGCCGCGGCCCGCAGCACGCTCGGGTCGGGCCGGCACACGACGACGAAGCCGAGTGCGAGCACCCCGCCGAGCAGCGCGGTCGCCCGCAGGGAGAGGCCGAGCCGGGGCGCCGACCCCCGGCGCTCGGCGCGTTGGGACAGCCCCGGCGGCCCGAGCAGCAGGGCGAGCACGATGGTGAAGTTGGCCCCGGACACCGCGAGGGTGTGGGCGAGGTCGGTTTCCTTGAACGCCTCCTCCAGCTCGGGCGTGATGCGTGAGGTGTCGCCGACGACCAGTCCCGGCAGCAGGGCCCGCGCGTCCGCCGGCAGCCCTTCGGTCGCCTCCCGCAACCCGGCCCGCAGGTGCCCGGCCAGCCGCTGCGCCCCCGACGGCGCCGCCACCACGTGGGGCGCCTCCCGGTGTCCTCGTACCCGCAGCACGGCGGCGACCCGGTCCCCTCGGGTCCTCGGGGGAGCCGACCGGGCGAAGACGCGCAACCGCGTGGTCGGCAGCAGCCGCAGCCAGGGCGCGGCGCCGGGGCCGGCCCTGGCGGGCCGCGAGTCGCCGGCGACCGTCGCAAGGGCGCCGCCCGAGGGCTCCTCGCCCACGTCGACGAGCACCAGGACCGGCGTCCGTGTCCGCACCTGCCTCCCGCCCGGCTCCGTGACCCGCCGTACCTCGGCTTCGATCAGCACGGTGGGCGGCAGCGCCCGGTTCCCGCGGACGTGGGACCGGGTGAGCCGGGGGTCCGCGGTGACCTCCACCTCGGCGGTGACGGTGCCGTACTGCCGCGCGAGCGTCGGCACGGGACCGCGGCGCAGGTCCGCGCCGTGCAGCGCGGCCGAGGCGGTGGCGGCGGCCACGCACAGGAGCAGGGCGGCGACCGGTACCTGGGGACGACCGCGCGCCACGGAGCGTCGCCGCGCCGGGGGACGGCGGGCCGGGTGGCTTCGCCGTGCCCCCAGGAGCAGGACGCCGGCCAGGGTCAGAGCGGCGGTGCCGACCCCCACGGCCCATCCGGTCGGCGCGTCCAGCATCAGCGCCGCCGTCGCCCAGGCCGCGAGGGCGGGCGGCACCAGTCGCAGATCCGGGGGTGCTTCCTGCCGGGGATGGGCCGCCCCCAGCCGGTGCCCGGAAGCGGCGTGCACGCCCGCGCGCGAGGTCGCCGTCCGACCGACGGCCCCTCCCGACCCGTCCGGCGCCCCCGCGTCCGCCCTCGCGCCCGTGCCCATATCCGCCCTCCGACCCGTGCCCGTGTCGGGGGCGTCGCCGGGCCTCATGTCCCCGTTCATGGCCGCACGAGATCGCGCAGGTCGGCGAAGCGGCGTTCGCCGATGCCGTTGACCTCGCGCAACTCGTCCACCGAGCGGAAACCGCCGTTCCGGGTGCGGTAGTCGATGATGTGCTGGGCCAGCACCGGGCCCACGCCCGGCAGGGTGTCCAGTTGGTCGGCGGTCGCCGTGTTGAGGGCCACCGGCGCCGCCGACGGTCCCGCAGCGGTGCCGCCGGAACCGGCCGGGCCCCCGGAACCGGCCGGGCTCCCCTGGACGGTGCCGTCGGCGCCGGTGACCGCGGCCTGCGCGGGGGCACCGACGATCACCTGCTCGCCGTCCACGAGGAAGCGGGCGCGGTTGAGCCCCTCGGTCTTGGCGCCGGGCCTTACTCCTCCGGCGGCGCGCAGGGCGTCCACGACCCGTGAACCGGCCGGGAGCCGGTGGACTCCGGGCTTGCGGACCTTGCCGCCGACGTCCACCACGATCTCGGCGCCGGCCGGGGCCGTGGCCGTCCCGGTTCCCTTGGACGCGCCGGTCCTGGCGTTCGCTCCGGCCGCCGCAGCCGCTCCTGCCGCCCCGCCCTCGCCTCCCGCCCCGTACGCCGCCTCCTCCCGCACCATCTCGGGTGCGGCCACGGGCTGGGTGCGGCCGGTCCAGAAGTGCTGCGCGGCGAAGACCGCGGCGACCACCAGGAGCACCGTGAGGGCGGCCAGACTGCGCCGCTCCATCCCGCACCGGGTCTGCCACCACACCGGCATCCGCTCCCGCAGCGCCTGCCCGGCCCGCCCCCACCGGGTCGCCACGTCACCGCCGGCCGCACTCACGACGTGCACGGAGTTCACGGTGTCCGTGACATCCATGGTGTCCGTGACATCCACTGCGCCCGTGACGTCCGCGGTGTCCGCGAGGCCCACGGCGCCCGGTTCGCCCCGCGACCCCCTTCCCTCCTCCGTCACCTCCGCTCGCTCCGGCGTCTCCCCCCGTGTGATCGGTGGTCCCTTCCCCGACTCCCCCCGCTGACCGGCGTGTTCGGGAAAGAGCGCCTGCGCGCGTTGGCGGAGCTCCTCCGCCGGTGTGCGAGGGCGCGCCTGCCGGCCCTGCCGTGGCCTGCCGAGGGAGCGGGTGCGAGGTGGGCGGGGGTGGTGGCGGAGCCGGCCGTCGGAGGCCGGGGGACGGCCCGGGCCACTGGTCGCGGCCGTGGTGCGTGAGCGTGATCGAAGAGTCATGCGACGAGGATCGGACACCTCGGCACACTCGCGATGATCATGCTCAATTCCCGGGGAAAGTCACCGGGTTGTGGACAACTCCGTCACCCGCACGAGTGGCGCCCCCCTCACCGCGAGGAGACCACAACCCCCAGCAGCCCCGGCCCGGTATGCGCCCCGATCACCGCGCCGACCTCGCTCACGTGCAGGTCGGCCAGGTGCGGCACGCGGTCCCGCAGGCGGTCCGCCAGGGCCGACGCCCGGTCGGGGGCGGCGAGATGGTGGACGGCGATGTCGACGGGCGCGCCGCCCGCGCGGTCGGCGACGATCTCCTCCAGCCGGGCGATGGCCTTGGACGCCGTCCGCACCTTCTCCAGCGGCTCGATGCGACCACCGTCGAGCCGCAGCAGCGGCTTCACCGCGAGCGCGGAGCCGAACAGGGCCTGGGCCGCCCCGATGCGGCCGCCGCGGCGCAGATAGTCGAGGGTGTCGACGTAGAAGTAGGCGGAGGTGCCCGCGGCCCGCTTTTCCGCCGCGGTGACGGCTTCGTCGACCGTGCCGCCCGCCTCCGCCGCCTCCGCCGCGGCGACCGCGCAGAAACCGAGCGCCATCGCGATCATCCCGGTGTCCACGACACGCACCGGGACCGGCGCCTCGCGCGCGGCGACGACCGCCGCGTCGTGCGTACCGGAGAGTTCGGCGGACAGGTGCAGGGAGACGATGCCGTCGACGCCTGACTCGGCGATCGCGCGGTAGGTCTCGGCGAAGAGCTCGGGGCTGGGGCGGGAGGTGGTGACCGGTCGCCGCTTCTGCAGGGCCTGGGCCAGCGAGCGGGTCGAGATCTCGGTGCCCTCCTCCAGCGCCTGGTCGCCCAGGACGACGGTCAGGGGTACCGCGGTGATGCCGTGCCGTTCCATCGTCCGGGCCGGGAGGTAGGCCGTTGAATCCGTGACGATCGCGACATGGCGGGACATGAGCTGGAGGTTACCTGGCGTAGCGCCCGTACGGCAGCCCGGCCCCGACGCCCGGCGCGCGCAGGACCCCGACCGGGTCGTGTCGGGGCGGGGTCAGGTCAGGTGGGGGGTCGTGGTCAGATCGGGTGGGGCCGTCGTCGGATCGGGCGGGGCCGTGGTCAGGTCGTGTTCTCCGGACGGGCCTTCTTCTGCCAGGGGTACACGGGGTTCGGACCGGGCGGGGTGATGGCCGGGCGCGCGGGCTCCTCCGCCGGCTCGGCCCGCTCCGGCCGCGAGGCCTTCGGCCAACTCTGCGGGGTCGCCGGGGCGTCGGCGGCCGGAGCCTCGGGCCAGGGCGGCGGAGCTGCCGCGGGCTCCGTCTCCGTCCAGTGGCGCAGGGCGCCGGCCTCGACGTCGATCTGCGCGCGCAGCGAGTCCAGGTCGTCGTCCGCGAAGCGGCGGGCCCGGTCCCGGGCGGCCCAGCGCAGGGACTCCGCCGACCGCGTGATGCGCTCCGTACGCTCGCGCAGCGCGGGCAGGAGCGCGCCGAGCGTGGTCCGGTCCGGCTCGGACTCCAGGCGCCTGAGCTCCGCGTCCAGCTCGAACCCGTGGGCGCTGAGCCGCTCGAAGAGGGCGAGGGACTCCTTGAGGGACTCGTCCTCGGCCACGCCCGCGTGCAGTGCGTCCTGCGTGGCCCGCATGGAGGTGCGCAGCGACAGCCGGAGCTGTGCCAGCTCGCTCGCGGGGCCCAGCTGGACGAGGGACTTGGCCCGCAGGGTGTGGTCCTCGACCGTGCGGCGGGCCTGCGTGATGCCGCGGTCCACGCTGCGCTTGGCGGCGCCGACGGCCTTCACCGTGGCGTAGGCGCCCAGTACGAGGGCGAGCACGAAGAGCAGGGCGAATACTGCGATCACTGCTTCCACGAAGCTCCTCCTCCGAGCGTCCGGCCCGCGCACGGCGGACCGCGGCACTCTCCGCGCCGCTCTTCCACGGTAAACGCAGCGGGCAGGCCCAAGGTTCCGCCAGAACCCCGAACCTGCCCGCGCGCAACCCTGAACCGGCCCGCAGACGACCGAGCACCGCCCCTTAAGGGTCTGCCAGGCCCACACAAGGGGGGCCTTGCCCCGACGCCCACACAGAGGCCCGCACCGGCCCGCACAGAGGCCCGCGGGCCCGCCCCGCCCGCCCGGAGCCCTAGCCGGTGACGATGTTCACCAGCTTCGGCGCCCGCACGATCACCTTGCGGATCCCGGCCCCGCCCAGCGCGGCCACGACCTTCTCGTCGGCCAGCGCCGCCTTCTCCAGGTCCTCGTCGGAGATGGACGGGGCGACCTCCAGCCGCGCCTTGACCTTGCCCTTGATCTGCACGACGCAGGTCACCGTCTCGTCGACCACGTACGCCGGATCGGCCACCGGGAAGTCCTGGTGCACCACCGAATCGGTGTGCCCCAGCCTGCGCCACAGCTCCTCCGCGACGTGCGGGGCCAGCGGCGCGACCAGCAGCACCAGCCGCTCGGCGACCGTGCGCGGGACGACGCCGCCCACCTTCGTCAGGTGGTTGTTCAGCTCGGTGACCTTGGCGATGGCGGTGTTGAACCGCATCCCCTCCAGGTCCTGCCGTACGCCGTCGATGGCCTTGTGCAGGGCGCGCAGGGTGTCGGCGTCGATGTCGGACTCCGCGACGTCGGCGACCGTCACCTCGCCGGTGTCCTCGTCGACGACGTTGCGCCACAGCCGCTGCAGCAGCCGGAACTGGCCGACCACCGCGCGGGTGTCCCACGGCCGGGACACGTCCAGGGGGCCCATCGCCATCTCGTACAGGCGCAGGGTGTCGGCACCGTACTCGGCGCAGATCTCGTCGGGGGTGACGGCGTTCTTCAGGGACTTGCCCATCTTGCCCAGCAGCCGGGAGACCTTCTCGCCCTGGTAGTAGTAGGCGCCGTCGCGCTCCTCCACCTCGGCGGCCGGTACGGCGATGCCGCGCGCGTCACGGTAGACGTACGCCTGGATCATGCCCTGGTTGAACAGCTTGTGGAACGGCTCGGCCGAGGAGACGTGTCCCAGGTCGAACAGCACCTTGGACCAGAAGCGCGCGTACAGCAGGTGCAGCACGGCGTGCTCGGCGCCGCCGACGTACAGGTCGACGCCGCCGTGCGGCAGGCCCTCGCGCGGGCCCATCCAGTACTGCTCGATCTCGGGGTCGACCAGCTGCTCGGAGTTGTGCGGGTCCAGGTAGCGCAGCTCGTACCAGCAGGAACCGGCCCAGTTGGGCATCGTGTTGGTCTCGCGCCGGTACTTCTTCGGCCCGTCGCCCAGGTCCAGGGTGACGTTGACCCAGTCCTCGTTGCGCGACAGCGGCGTCTCGGGCCGGGTGTCGGCGTCGTCCGGGTCGAAGGTGCGCGGGGAGTAGTCCTCGACCTCGGGCAGCTCCAGGGGCAGCATCGACTCGGGCAGCGCGTGCGCGATGCCGTCCTCGTCGTAGACGATCGGGAAGGGCTCGCCCCAGTAGCGCTGGCGGCTGAACAGCCAGTCGCGCAGGCGGAAGTTGACGGTCCCCTCACCGGTGCCGGCGCGTTCCAGCCACTCGGTGATGCGCTCCTTGGCCTCGACGACGCCCAGGCCGTCCAGGGAGACGTCCGCACCGGAGGAGTTCACGATCTTCGCGTCGTACGAGGCGAACGCGTCGTCCCAGGTCGACGTGTCGGTACCGCGGCCGTCGGTCGGCTCGACGACGCAGCGGATCGGCAGCTCGAAGGCGCGCGCGAACGCGAAGTCACGGGTGTCGTGCGCCGGGACGGCCATGATCGCGCCGGTGCCGTAGCCCATCAGCACGTAGTCGGCGATGAAGACGGGGACCTGCTCGCCGTTGACCGGGTTGGTGGCGTAGGCGCCGATGAAGACGCCGGTCTTCTCCTTGGCCTCGGCCTGCCGCTCGACGTCGGACTTGGCGGCGGCCTGCGCGCGGTACGCCGCGACGGCCTCGGTCGGGGTGGCGTGACCGCCGGTCCACACCTGGTGGGTGCCCTCGGGCCAGGCGGCCGGGGTGAACTTCTCGACCAGCGGGTGCTCGGGCGCCAGCACCATGTAGGTCGCGCCGAACAGGGTGTCGGGGCGGGTGGTGAAGACGGTGATGCGCTCGCCGTCGATCGGGAAGTCGACGCGGGCGCCCTCGGAGCGGCCGATCCAGTTGCGCTGCTGCAGCTTGATGGCCTCGGGCCAGTCCAGCTCGTCCAGGTCGTCCAGCAGCCGGTCCGCGTAGGCGGTGATGCGCATGTTCCACTGGCGCAGCTTGGACTTGAAGACGGGGAAGTTGCCGCGCTCGGAGCGGCCGTCGGCGGTGACCTCCTCGTTGGCCAGCACGGTGCCCAGGCCGGGGCACCAGTTGACGGGCGCGTCGGAGGCGTAGGCCAGGCGGAACTCGCCCAGGACGTCGGCGCGCTCGCCGGCGCTCAGGTCGCTCCACGCGCGCCCGGGGTGGCCCGGAACGGCCCGCTCACCGGACTCGAGCAGGGCGACCAGCTCGGCGATCGGGCGGGCCTTGCGCGCCTCCTCGTCGTACCAGGAGTTGAAGATCTGCAGGAAGATCCACTGGGTCCACTTGTAGTACTCCGGGTCGATCGTGGCGAACGACCGGCGCTTGTCGTGGCCCAGACCCAGCCGGCGCAGCTGGCTCTGCATGTTCTTCATGTTGGCCTCGGTCGACACGCGCGGGTGCGTGCCGGTCTGCACGGCGTACTGCTCGGCGGGCAGGCCGAAGGCGTCGAAGCCCAGGGTGTGCAGGACGTTGTGGCCGGTCATCCGCTGGAAGCGGGCGAAGACGTCGGTGGCGATGTAGCCCAGGGGGTGGCCGACGTGCAGGCCCGCACCGGACGGGTACGGGAACATGTCCATGATGAACTTCTTGGGCCTGGCGACCAGCTCCGGGTCGCCCGCCAGGTCGCCCTTGGGGTTCGGCGCTGCGTACGTCCCCTCGGCGTCCCAGAAGTCCTGCCAGCGTGCCTCGATCTCGGCGGCCATGGCGGCCGTGTAGCGGTGCGGCGCGGCGTCCGCCGACGCAGGGGCGGTCGCCGCGGGGTTCGTCTCGCTCATGATCCTCAAAGCTCCATCGATCGTCTCTGCCGGCGGCTGCGACATTCAAGACCAGCGGCTGCGAATGCCGGGAAATGAAAAATCCCCTCGCACAGGAGGGGACGCCGCGCTGATTCCGGCCACCGGACTACGACCGGGGGTCGGGACTGATCAGCGCGGCTCGCTAAGCAGAAGGCGTACGGCACGCATGGCGTCAGGGTACCGCAGTCGCCGAGGGAGCCGCGACGGGGCTTCGCGCGGCCGTACACCGGGCCGCACGCCGGGCCGCACGCCGGTCGTACGGCGGGTGAACCTGAACCAAGGTCAAAGGTTACTTCGCGTAACGACCGCTAACGGGACATCACTACGAGTGCATTGTCGTTTGATAACAACGCAATAACTCAAACCTCGTACCCGCGAGTATGGCGCCACTTAGAGTGCGGCACCGGGACCGCTTCCCCGAACCGCTCCGGAGTTGCCCCATGAACCCTCACCACCCACCCTCGCTCCACCCCCGCGGCGACAGCTCGCCCCCTCCCCGCGCCCGCGGGGCACGGGGAGGCCTGCCGTGGTGACGAACGACAGCACCATGGACGACACCTTCGCGGAGTTCCTCGACTTCGGCGCCGGCGTCCTGTCCCTGGTCCTCCTCAGCTGCTCGGTGATCTGGGGTTTGGTCGCCCAGGACCGCGTCGTCCTCGACACCCGGCAGCGGATCCTGGCCCAGGCGGTGCACCGGACCACCGCGGTCGCGTCGGTCGTGTTCCTGCTGGTGCACATCGGGGTCAAGCTGGCGCTGGAGCACACCACCTGGGTCGCCGCGGTGATCCCGTTCGGGCTGCTGGCCACGGACGACGAGGCGTTCGGGGGCCGGGCCGTGCTCATCGGCTTCGGCACCCTGGCCAGCATGCTCATGATCTTCGTGGGCGTCACGGGCGCCCTGCGCAACCGCTTCGCGTCCGTGTCCCCGGTGGCCGCCCGCTGGCGGGCGATGCACATGCTGGCCTACCCGGCGTGGTGCCTGGCCCTGCTGCACGGGCTCTACGCGGGTCGCGCGGCCAAGCCGGTCTTCACCATCCTGTACGGCCTGTCCGTGCTCGGCGTCATGGGGGCCCTGGCCCTGCGTGCGGCGCCCCGCCCCGTCAAGCGCAGGGTCGCCGACCTGATCACCGGCTTCTTCGGGTCCGGGGAGCGGCCCGCCCGCGAGGACCTGCCGGCGGAGAGCCGGACCCGGGCGACGTCCTCCGCGGCGCCGGGACCCGAGGACGCCGGGTGGGCCCGCCCGCGAGCCGCCGCGCCCTCCGGGCCCCTGTACGAACCCGCCGAACGCCTCACTCCCCCGCGGCCCCCGAGCGGTTTCGCGGCGGCCTACCGCGCCGTGTCCGGCTCCGGCGGCAGGCGCCGTAAGCCGCTGACCACCGATCCGGCCGCGCCCACCCGGACGTCGCCCGACATGTGGCCCACCGAGGCGATGCCCGTCGCGGACGGCGGCTCGGCCACCTCGGGCGGCTGGCCCGTGCCGTCGCCGCCGCCGGTCGGCGAGGCGCCTCCGTCGGCCTACGACCCGCTCAACGACACGGGACACACCATCCCGGTCTACGGCGATACGGACGCCTCGGGCTACGGCTCGAGTGACGTGTACGACACCGGTGAGACGAACACCGTCTACGACACGTACTACCCCAGCGACACGTACAACAGCGGTCCCGCCACTGAACCATCCCCCGGTGCGCCCTCGTCGTCCTACGACTTCGACGCACCGGGGTCGGGCGAACCTTGGAACACGCCTTCCGGAGGCTTTAAGTGAACGAGGCCCTGCCCGACGTCCCAGAAGTCCGCGTGGTCGGTCTTCCCCAGCTCACGTCGGGCTTCGACCTTGTCGAGCGCCTGGACCTGCCGATGCACCTCAAGGTGCACGGCCCGCTCGAACCCCTGGGCGGGGAGCAGCTCGCGCAGCTCTCCGAACGCATCAACCTGAGGGGCCGCGGCGGCGCGGGCTTCCCCTTCCACAAGAAGCTGCGCTCGGTCGCCGAGTCCGCGATCAAGCGCGGCGTCCGTCCGGTCGTGGTCGTCAACGGCAGCGAGGACGAGCCGGCCTGCCGCAAGGACACCGTGCTCATCAACCGGGCCCCGCACCTCATCCTGGACGGCGCGCTGCTGTGCGCCGAGGCCATGGGCGCCCGCACGCTCGTGATCGGCGTGACCCGCGAGTCCACGCAGCGCTCCATGGAGGCCGCCCTCGCCGAGCGCGGCCTGAACAACGGCCGCCGGTCGGCCCTCCGCGCGCGCGTGCAGCGCAATCCCGTGCGCATGGTCACCGGCGCGGCGGCCTCGCTGATCCGCTCCATCGACGGCGGCCCGGCCATCCCTCCCGGCCGCAAGGTCAGCGCGTCGAAGAGCGGCGTCGGCGGCGCGCCGACCCTGCTGTCCAACGCCGAGACGTTCGCCCAGCTCGCCATCGCCGCCCGCATCGGCCCGGAGCGCTACGGCAACACCGGCCTGTTCGACGAGCCGGGCACCGTGATGCTCACCGTCTCCGGCGCGGTCGCCCGGCCGATGGTGATCGAGGTGCCGACGGGCGTGCCGCTGCGCTACGTCCTGCAGCTGGCCGGCGCGCCGCCGGTGCCGCAGGGCGTGCTGACCGGCGGCTACCACGGCAAGTGGATCGACGCGGCGGCCGTCGACGAGGCGATCGTCTCCCGCAACTCGCTCCAGCAGGTGGGCGGCTCGCTCGGCGCGGGGGCGATCCTGCCGATCGGTCAGGACACGTGCCCGCTGGGCGAGTCGCTGCGGGTGGCGCAGTGGCTGGCCGCGGAGAGCGCCGGCCAGTGCGGCCCCTGCTACCTGGGCCTGCCGGCCGCCGCGCGCGGCCTGGAGGACATCCTGAACGGCGGCGGGCCGGCCGCCCTGGAGGCCGTCAAGCAGGTCGCGAGGAACGTGAAGCGGCGCGGCGCCTGTTCGCACCCGGACGGTTCGGCGATGTTCCTGGAGTCGACCGTCAAGGCGTTCACGGACGACCTGGCCGCCCACGTCCTCGGCAACGGCTGCGGACGGCCCGTGGAGGGTGTCCTGCCGCTCCTTGAGGGGGGCGGGTCACCCACGGGCGTCCCCGGCGGCGGGGAGGGGAACGGCCCCAGCCGCCAGAAGATCCACGTCGACTGGACGCTGTGCCGGGGCCACGGCCTGTGCGCGGACATCCTCCCGGAGGTCTTCCAGCTGGGCGCCGACGGTTTCCCGACCGTCGCCCAGGCCGACGTGCCGCGGTTCGCGGAGGCCAAGGCGGTCCGCGCGGTGCGCCGCTGCCCGGCACTCGCCCTGCGCATCGAGGAGGACACCCGCGGACAGGTCACGCCCTCGCGCACCAACCTGCCGGTCCTGTCCCCGGGGCGGGGGCGGCGGGCCCTCGGCCGCTGACAGACGAACGAACCCCCCGGATCAGTGATCCGGGGGGTTCGTCGTTCCTGTGGAGCTAAGGAGAATTGAACTCCTGACCTCCTGCATGCCATGCAGGCGCTCTACCAACTGAGCTATAGCCCCTTGCTGTCCGCCGCCCGGTTTCCCCGGCGGCGACGCCAACATTACACGGTCGACCGGGCCCAACACCAAATCGTTTCCGGTTTGCCCGTTTTGCCCTCTTGTGGGCCACCGGGCTACGCCGTCACGAACGAGTAGAACCGCTTGAGCGTGCAGTGCTCCTCCAGGAGCCGGCCGTAGATCGGCTCGCCCTCGAGTTCGCGGTACGTCTCGATGGGGTCGCCCTTTATGATCAGCGCCCGCGCGCACTCCTCGCACCAGTACTGGTAGTCCGGATTGACCGGCTCCATGTCCCGCACGATGGGGGTGCCGCTGCCGCACCAGTCGCACTTTCGCCTGTGTGCACCCATCGATCAGCTCCAGCTGTGGCCGCAGGCCGTGCACACGTAAGAGATTCCGCCGTTGTCGCCGAGGACCTGGGCCACGTGCCCGGAACCGCAGGAGGGGCAGTGGATGCGGGTGGCCGTGTTCCGTGTCACCGCTGAGCCGAGGAGGTGACCGACCTCCTCGAGGATGCTCGCAGGCATCGCCACTCCCTCCCGTCGGGTCGCGGTCCCCTTCCGGCCGTTTGATTCTGCCACGACCGGGCCAATACGGTCAGCGACGCCTCAGTACCAGTCCGGACACGGAGTCCCGCAGGGATATACGCCCGTGGGACGCCTGCTGCTCAAGCGAGCGGAAACGAAAAATCCCGCCCCCCGAGGGGGACGGGATCCGTCCGTGGGCTGTGGAGCTAAGGAGAATTGAACTCCTGACCTCCTGCATGCCATGCAGGCGCTCTACCAACTGAGCTATAGCCCCTTGCGGCCACTCGGCGAAGCCGTGTGGTGTTTCGCCCCGCTCGGCGGGGCGAACAAGAAGAACTTTAGCCTGTGACCTGCCGGAAAGTGAAATCCGGGTCCGGGCCCCCACCGGCCCGGGTCAGTCGTCGTCGCCGAGCACCGGTTCCGGCAGCGTGCCGGCGTTGTGCTCCAGCAGCCGCCAGCCGCGGGCGCCCTCGCCCAGGACGGACCAGCAGCAGTTGGTCAGGCCGCCGAGGCTCTCCCAGCTGTGCGGTTCCAGCCCGAGCAGGCGTCCGATGGTGGTGCGGATGGTGCCGCCGTGGCTGACCACGACGAGGGTGCCGTTCTCGGAGAGCTTCTCCGCGTGCCGGAGCACGACGGGGGCGGCCCGGTCGGCGACCTCGGTCTCCAGCTCGCCGCCACCGCGCCGGACCGGCTCGCCGCGCTTCCACGCCGCGTACTCCTCGCCGTGCCGGGCGATGATCTCGTCGTGGGTCAGGCCCTGCCAGACGCCCGCGTAGGTCTCCCGCAGGCCTTCCTCCAGGGTCACCTCCAGGCCGGTGAGCGAGGCCAGCTCGGCGGCCGTGTGCGCGGCGCGGCTGAGGTCGGAGGCGACGATCGCGTCGGGGCGCAGGCCGACCAGCAGCCGGGCGGCGCGGCGGGCCTGGGCGACGCCGGTCTCGGTGAGGCCGACGTCCGTGGTGCCCTGGAAGCGGCGCTCCACGTTCCACGAGGTCTGGCCGTGCCGCCACAGGATGATGCGCCGACCGCGGCCCGGCTGCCCGGCCGCCACCTCGCCGGTGGCGCTCATCGCCAGTCCCCGTCGGTGTCCGTCGCCTCCTCGGCGGCCTGGAGCTTGGCGTGCTCCTCCGCCTTGCCGCGGGTCTCCTTGGCGTCGGCGGGCAGCTCCAGCTCGGGGCAGTCCTTCCACAGCCGCTCCAGGGCGTAGAAGACGCGCTCCTCGCTGTGCTGGACGTGGACGACGATGTCGACGTAGTCGAGCAGGATCCAGCGGGCCTCGCGGTCGCCCTCGCGGCGCACCGGCTTGGCGCCGAGTTCCTTGCTGAGCCGCTCCTCGATCTCGTCGACGATCGACTTGACCTGGCGGTCGTTGGGCGCGGAGGCCAGCAGGAAGGCGTCCGTGATCGACAGCACGTCGCTGACGTCGTAGGCGATGACGTCGTGCGCGAGCTTGTCGGCTGCCGCCTGGGCGGCGGTGTTGATGAGTTCGATGGAACGGTCGGTCGCGGTCACTGCCTGGCTTTCGGGTCGGCGGTCGGTTGACCTCAAGGGTCTCACGACCGCCGCCGACGGCCCACGTGATAAGCGCGTCGCCCCTCGGCCGAGGGGCGACGGGCCGCTACGACGCCGGTTCGTAGTCCTGGCCGAGGACCACCGAGACCCGGGCGTTCGCGGAGACCTTGCCCTGGGTGACGGAGCCGGCGGGCAGGCCCAGGGTCTTGGCGACCTCGACGGCGTTCTCCTTGTCGGCGGCCTCGGCGTAGACCACCTCGCTGGTCGCCTCGGTGCCGGAGGCGGTGCCGCCCTCCAGGAAGGTGAAGCCGCCGTTGAGCAGGACGACGCGGGCCTTGGCGGTACGGTCCTCGACGCCGGTGGCGTTGCGGACCGAGACGCTGACGGCCGCGTCCTTGTCGGGGCTCTTGGCGGTGCCGCCCAGGACGTCCTTGACGATGCTGTCGCTCGCCTCGGCGCTGAGCCTGCCGTCGCCCTGGACGGGCAGCAGCGTCGTCCTGAAGTCGCCGCCCTTGGCGCGGTCGGAGAGCCCGGCGAGGAAGGAGCCGAGGTCCTTGTCGGTCAGCGGCGGGTCGAGGATCAGTCCGAGGGTCTGGACGGTGGTCGTCGCGGCCGCGGGGTCCGAGGAGAGCTTGCGCAGCACCCCCTGCATGACCTGCCCGAACCGCTGCAACTGGGCGTCGGCCTTCTCGCCCGAGCCGCGGTGGGTGGCGTAGGCGACGGCCATCTTGCCGCTGAGGGTCTGGCCCTCGCCCTCGCGTACGAGGGGCGCGGCGCCCTTGTCCTCGGCCTCCGGGTCGGGGACGTCGGTGTCGGTGTCGACCTCGATGTTGCCGACCAGGTCGACGAGGATCTGGAGGTAGGGCGTGTCCAGGCGCCAGGTGCCCTCGATGTCGGTGCCGAGCGCCGAGTCGAGCGAGGTGCGGGTCGCGTCGGGGCCGGCGTCGTCGACGGACTTGGCGAGCGTGGTGGTGGTGCCGTCGTCGGAGGTCACCGCGAGGGCGTTGGGCACCAGCACGGCGGTGCCCTGCTTGGTGGTGGTGTTGTCGACGAGTAGCGCGGTGGAGGTGCCGCCGCCCTTGGTGTCGTGCAGGTGGACGGCGATCACGTCGCGCTTCTGGGCGCCCGCCGCCGTCGCGGATCCCGTCCCGGAGTCCGAGGAGGACGTTCCGGGGAGCTTCCCGGCGTACCAGAGGTAGCCGACGCCGCCGGCCGCGACCAGCGCCAGGACGACGGTCAGGGCGACGACTCGCGCGCGTGCGCGTCGCCGGGCCTCCTCGCGGCGCTCGGTGCGGTTCTCCGTGAACTTCATCCAGTCGATGACGTCCTCGGAGTCGTCGGTGGGCTCCTCGACGAAGGCGAACTGCTCGGTGCGGTAGTCCCGGTCGGGTTCCGCGGTCTCGCCGGAGGCGTATGCGGCCGGTTCCTCGCGCGGGCCCGCCTGCTGGGGGATGTGGGCGGTCTGCTCGGCGACCCGGGGCTGCGGGCCGCTGGTGGCGGCCTGCCCGTACGGGTCGTACGACGGTTGCGCGACCGGGCCGCCCTGGGGCGTGCCGGAGGGGTGGCCGTCGTAGGCGCCATGGCCGGGGGCGGGCGGCTGCTGCCCGGTGTCGTAGCCGCCCTGGGTGCCGTAGGCGTCGTAGCCGTAGGGGGCGTACGGCTGCTGGAGGCCCGTGGCGTACGGGTCGTAGCCGTACCCCTGCTGCGAGCCGTACCCCTGCTGCGCGTCCTGCTGCCCGTACTGGTCGTTCCGCTGCTGCGCGTACGGGTCGTACTGCTGCTGTCCGTCGGGCTGGGCCGGGGCCTGGCCCTGGGCCTGGCGGTACACCGGCCGGCCGTACTCGTCGTAGCCGACGAGTTCGTACTGGTCGCCGCCGCCGTGTCCCGTGTCGTATCCGTCGTTCACCGGTGCCCCTCTCGGCTCAGTCGCCGCGGTACAGCTGGCGCTTGTCGATATAGCGCACGACTCCGTCGGGCACCAGGTACCAGACGGGGTCGCCCTTGGCGACTCTCGCACGGCAGTCCGTGGAGGAGATGGCGAGGGCGGGGACCTCGACGAGCGAGACGCCGCCCTTGGGGAGTCCGGCGTCCGTCAGCGTGTGGCCGGGCCGGGTGACGCCGATGAAGTGCGCCAGGGAGAACAGTTCGTCGCTGTCGCGCCAGGTGAGGATCTGGGCGAGGGCGTCGGCGCCGGTGATGAAGAACAGGTCGGCGTCCGGGTTGAGGGCGCGCAGGTCGCGCAGGGTGTCCACGGTGTAGGTGGGGCCGCCGCGGTCGATGTCGATGCGGCTCACCGAGAACTGCGGGTTCTCGACGGTCGCGACGACCGTCATGAGGTAGCGGTCCTCGGCGGCGGAGACCGTGCGGTGGCTCTTCTGCCAGGGCTGGCCGGTGGGCACGAACACCACCTCGTCGAGGTGGAACTGCGCGGCTACCTCGCTGGCCGCCACGAGGTGCCCGTGGTGGATCGGGTCGAAGGTGCCGCCCATGACGCCGAGGCGGCGCTTGCCCGACGGCGACGGGCCGGTGCCCCGGCCGGTGGCGCGGGCGGGCACCGCGCGGTGGTGCGTGCCAGGCGCGTGCGCCGTGTCGTGCGCCGGGCCGGTAGGCATGTCCTGCTCTCCCATGCGTGCAGACCCTACCGGCCCGGCCCGGGGGCTCCCGCCGGGCCCACGGCCTCGGGACCCACAGCCTCGGGGCCCACGGCCCGCGCGCTCAGCGGTCGCGGTTGAAGCGGGTGGTGATCCACAGCAGGAGCATCAGGATGACGAACGCGCCGATGCCGGTGACATAGGGGCTGAGGCTCTCGTGGTTGCCGCTGTGCTCCCCGCCGCCCTCGGAGGCGAGGGTGACGATCTGGGCAGCGGTGCTGTGGAAGCTCATCTTCGGCAGGACCTATCCGGTGTGGGCGGAATAAAGACGTCGGCTCATCGTATGCGGGCGCCTTGCGGGCGATCACGCCGACTCCGCCGTTGGGGACGGACGGGGGAGGTCCGGGGAACCTTCGGATCTCCTCAGTCGTCCTTCCGCTTGTACCCCCGAAGCAGGAACCAGGCGGTCAGCACACAGCCCACCACCATCACGATCAGCACGACGCGGAGCAGATTCCCCGGCCCTTGCTGCTCGGCCGCGCCCGCCGCGGCGGCGAGCCAGTCGGTGTGGGGGGTGTGCGCCATGACGTGGACTCCTTCGTTGTGCTGCCCGTCCACGGTATCTCCGCCTAGTCTGGGCCCGGCTTCGGGGGCGCGCAGGGCCGCACAAGGGTTCACAGGGGCCGGGCACACGCACAGGCCACTCATACGCACATGGGGGAAGACATGTCCGACGGCCACCAGCACAACGGGCACGAGAACGTGCCGAGCAGGCAGCGCAGGCGCTTCCCCGGGATCTCCTCGCGCGCGTACGAGCACCCGGCCGACCGGTCCGCCCTGGTGGCGCTGCGCAAGCTGAGCGGTTTCGACACGGTCTTCAAGGCGCTGAGCGGGCTGCTGCCCGAGCGGAGCCTGAGGCTGCTGTTCCTGTCCGACTCGGTGCGCGTCTCGGACCGGCAGTTCGCCCATCTGAACGTGATGCTGCGCGACGCCTGCTACATCCTGGACCTGGAGAAGGTCCCTCCGATGTACGTCAACCAGGACCCGACGCCGAACGCGATGTGCATCGGCCTGGACGAGCCGATCATCGTCGTCACCACGGGCCTGGTCGAGCTGCTGGACGAGGAGGAGATGCGGGCGGTCGTCGGGCACGAGGTCGGGCACGCGCTGTCCGGGCACTCGGTCTACCGGACCGTCCTGCTCTTCCTGACGTCCCTCGCCGTCCGGGTCGCCTGGATCCCGCTGGGCAATCTGGCGATCATGGCGATCGTGACCGGGCTGCGGGAGTGGTTCCGCAAGTCGGAGCTGTCCGCCGACCGCGCGGGACTGCTGGTCGGCCAGGACCTGCAGGCCTCCATGCGGGGCCTGATGAAGATCGCGGGCGGCAACCACCTGCACGAGATGAACGTGGACGCGTTCCTGGAGCAGGCCGAGGAGTACGAGGCGGGCGGCGACCTGCGCGACTCCGTGCTGAAGATCCTGAACGTGCTGCCCCGCTCCCACCCCTTCACCACGGTGCGGGCCGCCGAGCTGAAGAAGTGGGCCGCTTCGCGCGACTACCAGCGGATCATGGACGGCCACTACCCGCGGCGCGACGAGGACAAGGACACCTCGGTCCGGGACTCCTTCCGCGAGTCGGCGTCCAGCTACGCCACGCACGTGCGCGGTTCCAAGGATCCGCTGATGAAGCTGGTCAACGACATCGCGGGCGGCGCCGGGGACCTCGGCGACCGGATGCGGCGGGGGTTCGGCGGCTTCACGTCGTCCCCGCCGAGGCCGCCGAAGGACACGGACGGCACCGACGGCCCGGCGGAGGGACCCGGCGAGCCGGGCGGTCCCGGAACGCCCGACGACCGTCCGCCGCGCGACGGCGCCTGAGACCGGCCGGCTCCGCACGGAGCCCTGGCGTCACACCGTCGGCTGGGCCTTCGCCGCGAGGGTGCCGCACAGGGCCGTGGGGTTGTCCGAGGTGTAGGGGTCGGTACCGGCGGGGGTGCCGGTACCGGCACTCTGGCCGGCGGTCAGCGGGCGGAGGTGGTTCGCCGCGTCCTCGGCGCAGGACAGCGGGCCGGCCTGGACGTAGGCGGCGACGAGCTGGGCCTGGTGCAGGCGCAGGTCCTCCCGGTCGAAGCGGAAGTGCAGCTCGCGCCGGACGGTGAACAGGGACGTCTCGGCCCGCGCCGCACCGGCGGGCCGCAGCGGGTAGACCATGGTGTGGTCGGCGGTGACCTCCAGCGTGGAGGCGTCCCTCTCGGCGGCCCGCAGGCTGCCGTGGACCCTGATCTCGTCGTCGGCCAGCTCGGCGCGGGCCGGGTCGAAGCGCACCAGCCAGCCGGTGGGCGCGTGCCGGCCGTCCGCGGTGGGCCGCTCGAAGCTCTCGTCGAACTGGTCGAGCTGGTCCGGGTCCAGCAGCACCCGCACCGAGCGCACCGCGCCGCCGCCGAGCACGTCCGGGTCGAGGGCCGAGCGGACGATGTAGTCCTTCGCGGTGGTCAGCGCGCTCAGCACCTGGTCGTCCGAGAAGTGCGCGGTGCGCCGGTGGACCGGCAGCGGGACGCCCTTGGCCGCGGACCGGAACTGCGCGGCGGGACTGTGCTCGTACAGGAACTCCGCGTCGCCCGCGCCGGGCACCCGGCCCTCGGGGGCGAGCGGGACGACGGTCATCCGCACCGGCTCGGCGGGCCGCTGGGCGCCGGGGCTCTGGTAGGGGTGCCGTACGCCCATGTAGAGGGCGGTGCCGAAGGCGACGGCGATCAGTACGACGAGGATCAGCGCCTGCCGGGACAGGCCGGCCCGGCGCAGCGGTGTACGGCGGCGGACGGCGGGCGCGTGGTCGGCGATGCGCTCCTGGGCCGAGAACTCCTGGAGGCGGGCAGCGCGGACGAACGACTCGTCGAAGACGACGGATCGGTACTCGTCCTCTCCGCCTCCGGGGCCGCCCTCGGGCGTCCCTCCGGGCGGGTCGCCAAGCCCAGCCATACCTTCAGGGTAGGTCTGCGGGAGGTCGCGTAAACGCGCCGCCGCAGGTCAAGTTGGGACAGGTTCGGGGGCGGCCGGAGGGGGCCGGACGGCAGGTCAGGGGCTGCGCGGAATGACCGGTACGGCCGGCTGCGAGTAGTCGGCGGAGGCCGACGGCGTCGCGGTGCCGCCCTGCTCGGGGCCGGTCGAGGCCGGGGGCGGCACCTGCCGCGTCCCGCCGCCCGAGGACGCGCCCCGGTAGACCGCCGCGAAGGCCAGGGCGACCATGCCGACGCCCATCAGGAGGGCGAGCATCCAGGCGACGGGCCGGTGCCAGCGGGTCTGCTTGCCGTACGCGGCGGGAGCGCCGTAGGGGCGGTCGAGGGGGTCGCGGTCGTCGTCCGGGTCGTCGAGGTCGGGATCATGGCCGAAATCGCCGTATCCGTCGTCGTAGCGCTCGGCCCGGGTGCGGCCGCGGCGGGCCGCTTCCGCCTCGGTGGCCTCGGCTCTGGCCTCGGCGGCGGCCAGGAGGCGTTCGACGGCGGACGGCTCGTGCACCGCGGCCGCCCGTACGAAGGCCTCGTCGAAGACCACGGAGGCGAACTCTTCGTCCGACACCCCGTGGTCGTGATCGTCGTCGGGCTCCCAGCCGTCAGGGAACGGCCTACCCCCCACGTCCTCCGGCACGGGACCAGAGTAGACCTGGGGGGTCGTTTTGGGCAGACGGCGGGGAAAATCATCCGGTGGGTGAGATGCCCCGATCGGATCACGGGCGCCCTACAGGGCGCGTGCCGCCCACATATGCCCCGGGTGTGCGCCCGGGGCGCGGGAGGAGCGGTCAGCGCCGCACGTGGCCGTCGCCGGTGACGATGTACTTGGTGCTGGTCAGCTCCGGCAGCCCCATCGGGCCCCGGGCGTGCAGCTTCTGGGTGGAGATGCCGATCTCGGCGCCGAAGCCGAACTGGCCGCCGTCGGTGAAGCGGGTGGAGGCGTTCACGGCGACCGTGGTGGAGTCGACCAGCTGGGTGAACCTGCGGGCGGCCTGCTGCGAGGTGGTCACGATCGCCTCGGTGTGACCGGAGGTCCACAGCCGGATGTGCTCGACGGCCTTGTCCAGGGAGTCGACGACCGCCGCGGCGATGTCGTGGGACAGGTACTCCGTCTCCCAGTCCTCGGGGGTGGCCTCGACGGCCGTCACCTTGGATTCCTTGGCGTACGCCATGACCCGCTCGTCGGCGTGCACGGTGACCCCGGCCTCGGCGAGGGCGTCCAGGGCGCGGGGCAGGAACGCGGCGGCGATGTCCTGGTGGACCAGGAAGGTCTCGGCGGCGTTGCACACGCCCACGCGCTGGGCCTTGGAGTTGACCAGGATCTCGACGGCCGTGTCGAGGTCGGCCTGGGCGTCGACGTAGACGTGGCAGTTGCCGGTGCCGGTCTCGATGACGGGGACGGTGGACTCCTGGACGACCGTGTTGATCAGCGAGGCGCCGCCGCGCGGGATGAGCACGTCGACCAGGCCGCGGGCCCGCATCAGCTCGCGCACGCTCTCGCGGCTCTCGCCGGGCACCAGCTGCACGGCGTCGGCGGGCAGCCCGGCCCCGCCCACGGCGTCGCGGACCACCCTCACGAGGGCGGTGTTGGACTGGTAGGCCGAGGAGGAGCCGCGCAGCAGGACGGCGTTGCCGGACTTCAGGCACAAGGCGGCGGCGTCGACGGTGACGTTGGGCCGGCCCTCGTAGATGATGCCGACCACGCCGAGCGGCACCCGGACCTGGCGCAGGTCGATGCCGTTGGGGAGGGTGTTGCCGCGCACGACCTCGCCGACCGGGTCGGGCAGCGCGACGACGTCCCGGACGTCGGAGGCGATGGCGCGGACCCGCTCGGGGGTGAGGGTCAGCCGGTCGATGATGGCCTCGGACGTCCCGGCGGCGCGGGCCTTGGCCACGTCCTGGGCGTTGGCCTCGACGATCTCGCTCGTACGGACCTCCAGCGCGTCCGCGACGGCGAGCAGCGCGTCGTCCTTCGCCGCCCGCGGCAGCGGCGCGAGGTCGGCCGCGGCGGCCTTGGCCCGGTAGGCGGCCCGGGTGACCGGGGACATCGAGTCGTACGGCGAGAGCGTGGTCATGGGGGAAGCGTAGTGCGCCGGACGGAGCCGTTCACGGCCTGTCCCACACCGCGAGACATGCCCCGGACGGTACGGAACGGTTCTAAAAGGGGTGGACTCCGACGGGTGTCGCCGGCGCCGGTCCGTACCCCGCGGCGATGCGCTGGTGGTAGGTCGCCCGGTCGATGACCTCCAGGCCGACGATCTCCCAGGGCGGCAGTCCCGCGCTCTGCCGGTGCTCGCCCCACAGGCGCAGGGCGACCGCGGCGGCGTCGTGCAGGTCGCGGGCCTCCTCCCAGTACCGGATCTCCGCGTGGTCGTCGGCGTAGCGGCTGGTCAGCAGGAAGGGGTGGTCGTGCGCGAGCTGCTCCAGGGCGCGCCGCACCTCGGTGAGCGGGGCGCGGGCGCCGGAGACGCTGAGGGTGACGTGCCACAGGCGCGGGGTGTGCTCGGGCTCCTCGCCCCGGAACCGGTCGCCGGCCGCGACGCTGGTCAGGGCGCGCTCCTCGCCGGGGGAGCGGGCGGTGCCCCGGGCGCCGCCCGGGCGGGCGCCGGTCGCGCCGCGGGAGCCCGTACCGCCCCGGGAGCCGGTACCACCGCGGGACGCCGCCGTTCCAGGGCGCACTCCGCTCACGACGGCCTCCTCCACGCACACGGCTGGGCCCGGTGGTCGGCCGGGCTTGTCCCTGAGGAAAGTTGAGCAGGCCGCGCGAGATCGCGGGGCCGTTTTGCGGAACGTCCACCGCCGATTCGGGGACGTTTCGACCCATTACGGGTGCAGGATCACCAGATCGTCCCTGTGTACGACCTCGCGTTCGTACGCCGGTCCGAGTTCGCGGGCCAGTTCCCGGGTGGAGCGGCCGAGCAGCCGGGGCAGTTCCTTGGCGTCGAAGCTGACGAGTCCCCGGGCCACCGCACGGCCCGCGGCGTCCCGCAGTTCGACGGGGTCGCCGGCGGCGAACTCGCCCTCGACGGCGGCGATCCCGGCCGGCAGCAGCGACTTGCGGCCCTCGACGACCGCGCGCACCGCCCCGTCGTCGAGGACGAGCGCCCCCTGCGGGGTGGAGGCGTGCTGGAGCCACAGCAGCCGGTCGGCGGAGCGTTTGCCGGTGGCGTGGAAGTAGGTGCCGGTGTCGCCGCCGGCCAGGGCGTCGGCGGCGTGGACCGCGCTGGTCAGCACCACGGGGATGCCGGCGGCGGCGGCGATCCGGGCCGCCTCCACCTTGGTGACCATGCCGCCGGTGCCGACACCGGCCTTGCCGGCGCTGCCGATCTCGATGTGCGCGAGGTCGGCCGGTGCGCGCACCTCGGCGATCCGGGAGGTGCCGGGCCTGCTCGGGTCGCCGTCGTAGACGCCGTCCACGTCGGACAGCAGCACCAGCAGGTCGGCGCGGACCAGGTGGGCGACGAGGGCGGCGAGGCGGTCGTTGTCGCCGAAGCGGATCTCGTCGGTGGCGACGGTGTCGTTCTCGTTGACGATCGGGAAGGCGCCCATCGCCAGCAGCTTGTCGAGCGTGCGCGAGGCGTTGCGGTGGTGGGCGCGGCGGCTCATGTCGTCGCTGGTCAGCAGGACCTGGCCGACGCGGACGCCGTAGCGGGCGAAGGAAGCGGTGTAGCGGGCGACCAGCAGGCCCTGGCCGACGCTGGCGGCGGCCTGCTGGCGGGCCAGGTCGCGGGGGCGGCGGCGCAGGCCCAGCGGGGCGAGTCCGGCGGCGATGGCGCCGGAGGAGACGAGGACGATCTCCTTGTCGGTGCCGCGCACCTTGGCGAGCACGTCGACGAGGGCGTCGACCCGGTCGGCGTCGAGGCCGCCCGCCGCGGTGGTCAGTGAGGACGAGCCGACCTTGACGACGATCCTGCGGGCCTCGCCCACGGCCTGCCTTGCCCCAGCCACTGTCGCCGTCCGCCTTCCCCGTTGCCGCTCGCGCGCCGTCGCGGGGCGCTCGCCAGGCAATCTACGCGACCGGGGCCGTGCCCCGCGCCGCGGTCCAGGCTGCGGACAGGACCCGGCGACGGCGCACGCCTCACGGGCGGCGGGACCCGTGCGCCGTCGTCGCCCGCACGGGCGGCGGGACCCGTGCGCCGTCGTCGCCCGCACGGGCGGCGGGACCCGTGCGCCGTCGTCGCCTGCAGGAGCGGCGGGCCGCGCGTGCCGTCGTCGAGGGCGGCGGCAACACGCGCGTGTCGTCGGGAGGTCGCCGCGCGTTAACCCGGACGTCCGATGCGCGACGAGCGAGCCTGGAGCGACCGCAGTGCCCCTACCCCTGCCCCGCCGCAGCCTTCCCCGCCGTCCTGCCCGCCCCCGCCTCCCGCGCCGCCCCCGCTTCCGCCTCCGCCTCCGCCTGCCGCGCCCCCGGCTCCCGCGCCTGGGGCTCCTCCGCCGGCGGGCCGCCGTCAGGCTGCTGGTCCTCGGGGTGCTCGCCACCGCCTTCGCCGCGCAGGCCGTGGGCGCCCTGCTGCCCCACGTCCCGCTGCTGCTCGCGGCGACCGCCGGTTCGCTGGCCGCCGAGGCGGTGCTGTACCGGTGGCAGCGCGGCATGGTGTCGCTGTTCGCCAAGACGCACGCCGACGTCACGGTGCGGCACGTGCTGCGGGACCTGCTGCTGGTGGTGGGCCTGCTGCGGCTCGGCGAACAGCACCGGGAGACGGTGTACGCGCCGCTCGTGGCCGGCCTGCTCGTCTTCTACGGGCTGCACTGGGCGATCCAGGCGGTCTCCGTCCTGGTCCGGCGCACCCGGACGCTGCCCGTGGTGACCCGCAACATCGACGCCTCGGCGCTGCGCCTGTCCCCGGCGCCGCCGCTGCTGCTGCGCCGGCCCGGTCCCCGGCTCGCGGCCTTCGGGCTGCCGGCGACCGCCGGGCTGCTGGCGACGGCGGCCACGGACGCGCCGGTGTACGGGGCGGCCGGCCTCGCGCTGTCCCTGGCGCTGGCGCTGGCGGGCCTCGGCGCGCTGTCGCTGCGGTTGCTGCCGGGACGGCGGCCGGCGGGCGAGCGGGAGGTGCTCGACTGGTTCGAGGCATGGCTGGCGGAGTACCGGCCCACCGTCGGCCTGTACTTCTCGGGCGGGGCGTCCTCGGCGTACCAGGCCAACATGTGGCTGGAGCCGCTCGCGCGGCTGGAGGGGCGGCCGCTGATCGTGCTGCGGGAGCGGTTCATGGTGCAGCGGATCGCGGCGACCGACATCCCCGTGGTGTGCCTGCCGAAGGTGTCCACGCTGATGCGCCTGGAGCACTCCACCCTCCGGGTCCTGCTGCACCCCTCGAACTCCGGGAAGACCTCGCAGGTCCTGCGCATCCCCACGATCAAGCACGCCTTCGTCAACCACGGGGAGAGCGACAAGCTGTCCTCGTGCAACCCGTACGCGAAGGCGTACGACGAGGTGTGGGTGGCCGGACCCGCGGCGCGCGAGCGGTACGCGCTGGCGGAGGTCGGCGTGGAGGACAAGGACGTGGTGGAGATCGGCCGTCCGCAGCTGGACGCCGTACGGCCGTACGCGGGGCCGCCCGCTCCGGGCACCCTCACGACGGTCCTGTACGCGCCGACCTGGGAGGGGTGGGACGGCAACCCCGGCAACACGTCGGTGGTGGAGGCCGGCGAGAACCTCGTACGGGCGCTGCTGGCGGACCCGGGCGTGCGGCTGCTGTACAAGCCGCATCCGCTGACGGGGTCGGTGGATCCGCGGGCGCGGGCGGCCGATCTGCGCATCCGGGAGCTGGTGCGGGCGGCGAACCGGGAGCGGGGCGGGCCCCGGCCCAAGGCGTCGGCGGCGGACGAGCTGGCCCGGCGGACGGCGGAGCTGGACCGGCTCACCACGGCCGCGTTCCGCTCCGCCGCGGACCAGGTGGAGCGGATGCTGCGGCGGGCGGCGCCGGAGCCGGGGCGGGCCGGGGCGGTGGCGCGGGCGACGGCCGCGTGGGAGGAGGCGTACTGGGCCTCGCTGCCCGCGTGGGAGCACCAGGTCGTCACGGACGCCCGGCCGCCGCTGTACGCCTGCTTCAACCGGGCGGACCTGCTGATCAGCGACGTGTCGAGCGTGATCAGCGACTTCCTGGCGAGCGGCAAGCCGTACGCGGTGGCCAACACCAGCGGGCTGGCCGAGGACGGGTTCCGCAAGTCGTTCCCGACGGTGGCCGCGGCGACCGTGCTCACGCCGGACGCGACCGGGGTGCCCGCGCTGCTGGACGCGGTCCGGCACCCGGAGCGGGACGAACTGGCCGGGGCCCGCGCCGAGTTGGCCCTGCGCCTGCTGGGTCCGGCCGAACCGTCGTCCCAGGAGCGCTTCGCCGGTGCGGTACGGGCCCTGTACGCGACGGCCGGGGAGCACCGGGCCCGGATGACGGAGCGGCTCGCGACGGAACTCCCGCTCCCCGGCCCCCGGCAGAAGCCCGCACCGCTCCCCAGCGCCGCCGCCCCGGAATCACGGACCCGCCGCTGACCCGGGGCCCGGTGGGGGTCAGCCCCGCCGGTGGAGGTCAGCCCCGCCGGTGGCGCCAGCCCTGCCAGGCGGAGTCGATCATGGCGTCCAGGCCGTGGCGGGCCGACCAGCCGAGTTCCTCGCGGGCGCGGTCGGCCGAGGCCACGACGCGGGCCGGGTCGCCGGGCCGGCGTCCGGTCACGTGCGGGGCGATGTCCTGCTTGCCGGTGACCTTGAGGATGAGGTCCACCATCTCGCGGACCGAACTGCCCTCGCCGCGCCCGATGTTGAGGGTGAGGGACGTGCCCTCGGGGGCGTCCGCCAGGCGCCGGGCCGCCGCGAGGTGGGCGGAGGCGACGTCCAGGACGTGGATGTAGTCCCGCACACACGTACCGTCCGGCGTGGCGTAGTCGTCGCCGAAGACGGCCGGGGCGTCGCCCGACTCCAGGCGCTCGAAGACCATGGGGACGAGGTTGAAGACACCGGCGTCGGACAGTTCGGGGGCGGCCGCGCCCGCGACGTTGAAGTAGCGCAGGCAGGCCGCGCGGATGCCGTGGGCCCGGGCGGCGGCGCCGATCAGCCACTCGCCGACCAGCTTGGTCTCGCCGTAGGGGCTCATCGGCAGGCAGGGGGTGTCCTCCGTGACGAGGTCCACGTCGGGCATGCCGTAGACGGCGGCGGACGAGGAGAAGACGAGGCGGCCGACACCGGTCGCGGTCATGGCCTCCAGGAGGGTCTGCAGACCCGTCACGTTCTCCCGGTAGTAGTGGAGCGGCCGCTCGACCGACTCCCCCACCTGCTTCTTGGCCGCGATGTGCACCACACCTGTCACAGCATGGTCACGAATCGCGCCTTCCAGAGCGGCTCCGTCCAGCACGCTGCCGACCACCAGCGGCACGCCCTCGGGCAGCCGGTCGGCGCTGCCGGTGGACAGGTCGTCGTACACGACCACGTGCTCACCGCCGTCGGCCAGGGCGCGCACCACATGCGCGCCGATGTACCCGGCTCCACCCGTGACCAGCCAGCTCATCCTCATGCCTCCCAGGTCTTCGTCACTGGGTGCAGACTCGTTCGTGCGACGGCGAAAATCGAGTCGGGCACTTGGGGTGGAAGGCGACGGAAGTCAATAAAGAGGACAGCGGGGCTGAATGTGAGGAAGTTCTCCAGCCCTTGTGAAGCGAGCGTTTCCGGATCCCGCTCCCGGGCATTTCCCGCTGTGACAGGGCACAGACTGTCCGACTACCGTGCCAGCGGAAACTTCGCGTGAATCCTTTACGCTGATGCGGCGGCGCGCTCCAGGCCCGACGGCGGCTCCAGGCCCCAACGGCGCCGGGAGCGCGTTCCGGTCCCAGCCCGCGGTCCCGTGGTCAGTTCTCGGAACAGGTTGTAAGGATGCCCAAACTCTCTCTCGTCGTCCCCGTGTACAAGGTGCAGGGCTATCTGCCCGAGTGCCTTGACTCCGTACTCGGGCAGGACTGCACGGACTTCGAGATCATCGCGGTCGACGACTGTTCGCCGGACGGGTCAGGGGCCATTCTCGACGAGTACGCGAAACGGGACGCCCGGATTCATGTGATTCACCTCACGGAAAACGTGGGCCTGGGTCGCGCGCGGAACGCCGGCCTGGAAAAGGCCACGGGTGATTACGTATTGTTCCTGGACAGTGACGACACGTTGTCCGACGGTGCGTTGTCCGCCCTGTGCGACCGGCTCGAAGCGACCGGAAATCCCGAGATTCTCGTCTTCGACTACGCCCGCACCTACTGGGACGGCAGGGTCCGCCCCAACCTGCGGGCCGACCTGCTCCGGCAGAAGGGCCCGGACGTCTTCCGCCTCGCCGAGCGCCCCCAGCTGCTCGACCTGCTGCAGATCGTCTGGAACAAGGCCTACCGGCGCGACTTCATCGCCCGGGCCCAGCTCACCTTCCCGCCCGGGTACTACGAGGACGCCCCCTGGACGTTCTGTTCCATGATCACCGCCGAGCGGATCGCCGTGCTGGACCGCGTCTGCGTCCACTACCGGCAGCGCCGCGAAGGCGGCAACATCCTCAAGACGGTCAGCCGCAAGCACTTCGACGTCTTCGACCAGTACGCCCGGGTCTTCGACTACCTGGACGCGCACGAGGAACTCGCCGAGTGGCGGGGCCCGTTGTTCCGCAAGATGATTGACCACTACCTGACGATCCTGGAGCGCCCGGGGCGCCTGCCGCAGGACGCGCGGGCGGAGTTCTTCCACCGCGCCTCGGCCGACTACCGCGCCCGTGTGCCGAAGGGCTTCACGCGGCCCGGCGGGGGCCGCGGCCACAAGTACGGGATGCTGGAGCGCGACGCGTACACCACGATGGTGAGCGCCCTGGCGGCGGTGAAGCTCCGCCAGCGGGTCAGGTCCCGCACCCGCACCGCGATCAACCGGTCCAAGCGCGGCGCGATGGGCGCCTTCTACCAGTCGCAGCTCAGGATGCCGCTGGACGACGACCTGGTGCTCTTCTCCGCGTACTGGAGCCGCAGCGTCTCCTGCAACCCGGCCGCCATCGACGCCGAACTGGCCCGGCTGGCCCCGCACATGCGCCGCGTGTGGGCGGTCCGCGCGGAGGACGCGGGCCGGGTGCCCAAGGGCGTGCGGGTGGTCCGGGTCGGCTCGCGCGAGTACTGGGCGGCCCTCGCCCGCGCCAAGTACCTCGTGAACAACGTGAACTTCCCGGACGCGGTGGTGAAGCGGGAGGGCCAGGTCCATGTGCAGACCCACCACGGCACGCCGCTGAAGACCATGGGCCTGGACCAGCAGAAGTACCCGGCCTCCACCGACATGGACTTCGTCAAGCTCCTGGAGCGGTGCGACCGCTGGGACTACAGCATCAGCTCCAACCGGTTCTCGACCGTGGTCTGGGAGCGGGTCTACCCCTGCTCGTACACCACCCTGGAGACCGGCTACCCGCGCAACGACGTCCTCGTCAACGCCACCTCCGAGGACGTGCGCGCCGCCCGCGCGGCGCTGGGACTGGCCGACGGCGCCAAGGCGTTCCTGTACATGCCGACGCACCGCGAGTACCAGCCCGGCTTCACCCCGCCGCTGGACCTGGCCCGGCTCGCCGACGAACTCGGCCCGGACGTGACCCTGCTGGTGCGCGGCCACTACTTCTACGGCAGCTCCCCGCACTTCGCCGAACTGCGCCGCACCGGCCGGATCGTCGACGTGTCCGACCACGCCCGGGTGGAGGAGCTGTACCTCGCCGCCGACGCCCTGATCACGGACTACTCCTCGGCGATGTTCGACTACGCCGTGCTCGACCGCCCGGTCATCAGCTACGTCCCCGACTGGGACGTCTACTCGGCGGTGCGCGGCACCTACTTCGACCTGCTCCAGGAACCGCCCGGCGCGGTGGCCACCACGCAGGCGGAACTGCTGCGGCTGCTCGCATCCGGTGCGTACGACAGCCCGGAGACCACCGAGCGCCGGGACGCCTTCCGCCGGCGTTTCTGCGAATTCGACGACGGACACGCAGCCGAACGCGTCGTGCGACGCGTCTTCCTCGGTGAGGAGACCCCGCTGCCCGTCGTTCCCTTCGACGAACGCCACCACGCCCCGACCCCCGCCCAGGCGCTCGAACTGGTCGAGCGGGCCTGACCCCGAAAGGAGATCACCAAGCCATGGCCCCTCGGCTCAGTGTCATCGTCCCCATCTACGACGTGGAGCGTTACCTCCCCGCCTGTCTGGACTCGCTCGCGGCGCAGACGTTCCGCGACTTCGAGGTCCTGATGGTGGACGACGGTTCACCGGACGGCTCCGCCGCCATCGCCGAGGAGTACGCCTCCCGCGACTCGCGCTTCAAGCTCATACGCAAGGAGAACGGCGGCCTCGGCGCCGCCCGCAACACCGGCATGGCGCACCTGGCGCCGGAGTCGGAGTTCCTGACCTTCGTCGACAGCGACGACCTGATACCGCCGGACGCCTACCGGCTCATGGTCGGCAGCCTCGACGAGAGCGGCTCGGACTTCGCCACGGGCAACGTCTTCCACCTCAGGGGGGAGAAGTCCTGGCAGGTCCCGCTGATGCGGATGCTGGCCGGGGAGGCGCGGGTGGGCACCCACATATCCCGCTACGCCAAACTGGTCGCCGACCGCATCGCCTGCAACAAGGTCTTCCGCCGCAGCTTCTGGGAGAAGCACGGCTTCGCCTTCCCCGAGGGCCGGCTGTACGAGGACACCCCGGTCACGATGCGGGCCCACTACCTGGCCGAGAGCGTCGACGTCATCTCGGAGCCCTGCTACTACTGGCGGCTGCGCGAGGGCGAGTCCGCCCCGTCGATCACGCAGCGCCGCACCGACCCGGCCGGCGTGCGCGACCGCGTCACCTCCGTGATGGAGATCAGCGCGTTCCTCGCCGAGCAGCCCGGCGAGACGTACGCCCGCCTCAAGCGCGAGTACGACACCCGTGTCCTCCGTGACGACCTGCGGCTGTTCCTCAACGTGGTGCCGGACGGCGACGAGGAGTACCGGGCGGAGTTCCTGCGCTCGGCCAACCGCTTCCTGGACAGCATCGACCCGAAGGTCGTCATGGGCCTCCCGGCCGAGCTGCGCGTGCAGTGGCTGCTGGTGCGCAAGCACCAGATGGAGGAGCTGATCGCCCTGCTGGCCGGCCAGCGCCGCCGGGAGACGCCCGAGGTCAGCGGCCTGGTCCGCAAGTACGCCTCGTGGCCCTCCCTGGAAGGTGCCGATCTGCACCTGCCCAAGGAGGCGCTGCGGATCGACCAGCACCTGAACATGCGCGCCCCGTTGCAGGAGGTGAGCTGGGTCGGCGGCAAGCTGGTGCTGGCCGGCAACGCCTGGATCGACAAGATCGACCTGCCGACGCGCAAGGCCTCGGTCAAGGTCCTCCAGCTGCGCAAGGACCGCTCCCGCCGCCGCATCCTGCTGCCCGCCCGCAACGTCCAGCGTCCCGAGGTCACCACCGACTCCGGCCAGGACCGCTACAACTACGACTGGGCCGGCTGGGAGGTCACCATCGACCCCGCCCGGCTCCGCAAGGGCGGCGAGTGGCAGGAGGCCGTGTGGCACGTGGGCCTCGGCATCTTCGCCTCCGGCCTGGTGCGGCGCCACGCCGTCCACTCCAGCGGCGGCGCGGCCTGCAACTTCCCCCCGTACCACTGGCTGAGCCCCGACTTCCGGCTGCTGCCGTCCATCGAGCGCGGCGCCCTGAAGCTGCGTATCGAGAAGGTCCGCGCGCTGATCACCGGCCGCACCCTGGAGGGCGACCGGATCAAGGTCACCGGTGAGATCCGCGAGCCCCTCGCGGCGGGCGAGCAGGTGGTCCTGCGGGTCAAGAACCAGAAGGGCGCCGAGACCCTCGAGTACCCGGTCGCCGTGACCCGCGAGGGCGGCACGCAGGCGTTCTCGGTCGAGGTGCCGGTGGCCGATGTGGCGCTGGTCTTCCACGAGGGCGTCGACGAGAAGGCCCAGCCGGAGAAGCGCACCTGGTCCACGGTGCTGGTCGCCACCGACCCGCAGGGCAAGGAGCGCCGCTTCGGCACCGTGATGCAGGAAGGGCTGTCCGACGCCGAGTTCCCGCTGCCCGCCTCGCTGGGCAGCCAGGCTCACCTGGTCCAGCTCGCCGTGGTGGCCGGCCACACCGGCTTCCTGAAGTTCTCCGGCCGCACCCGCCGCGCGGTGATCGACACCGCCTCCGTGCGCGACGGCCGGATCGCCCTCACCGGGCACGCCGACCCGCGGCTGACCGGCTCGCGCTTCCTGCTCAAGCCGCGCAACCGCTACGAGGAGCGGTTCGTCGAGACCCGGTGGCTGTCCGACGGCCGCTTCGAGGTCGCCTTCGACCCCTCCCGGCTCGGCGGCGACGGCAGCGTCCCGCTGCGCGCCGGCCGCTGGAACCTCTGGCTGCGTCCCGAGGAGGAGGGCGTGCCCGACGTGCCCTTCGTCGTGGACCGGCTGGCCGCGGACTCCTTCCCGGTCCAGGCCGAGCTGGGCGGGCGCCGCTACTGGCTGGAGAACCGCTGGGGCGACTTCCCGCAGCTCAACGCCCGCTCCGAGCTGAGCGACCTGGAGCGCGGCCCGTTCCGCCAGCGGCAGCTGCGCAAGGAGGTCTACGAGCCCCTGTTCCAGCAGCCGCTGAAGGACCAGGTCTTCTACCTGAGCTACAACGGCAAGCAGTTCTCGGACAGCCCGCGCGCGATGTACGAGGAGCTGGTGCGCCGCGGCACCGACGTGAAGCACCTGTGGGCGGTCCGCGACGGCCAGGTCGCGCTGCCGGAGGGTGTGGAGCGGGTCCGCATGTGGGGCCGGGAGTGGTACGAGGCGCTGGCCTCCAGCCGCTACATCGTCACCAACGCCCACCTTCCCGACTGGATCGTGCGCCGTCCCGGCCAGTCCATCGTGCAGACCTGGCACGGCACGATGCTGAAGAAGATCGGGCACGACATCGACACGCTGCACTTCGACCGGCGCTACCAGGAGAAGCTGGCGCTGGAGGCCAAGCAGTGGAGCCTGCTGGTCTCCTCCAACCGCTTCAGCACGCCGATCCTGAAGCGCGCGTTCTCCTACCACGGTGAGATCCAGGAGGCGGGCTACCCCCGCAACGACTACCTGTACTCGCCCGACCGGGACGCGATCGCGGCGCGGGTCAGGGAGCAGCTCGGCCTGCCCGAGGGCAAGAAGGTCGTCCTGTACGCGCCGACCTGGCGGGACGACCAGTCGCACAGCGCCGGCCAGTACCTGTTCGACCTGCGCATCGACCTCGAGGACGCCCAGCGGCGCCTCGGTGACGACCACGTGCTGCTGATCCGCCGCCACTCCAACGTGGTGGACGCGGTGCCGGGCGCCGGCAACGGGTTCGTGTGGGACGTCTCGGAGTACCCGGACATCGCCGACCTGTACCTCGCGGCCGACATCATGATCACGGACTACTCGTCGGTGATGTTCGACTACGCGCACCTGAAGCGGCCGATGCTGTTCTTCACGTACGACCTGGAGCACTACCGGGACACGCTGCGCGGGTTCTACTTCGACTTCGAGCAGGACTCGCCCGGCCCGCTGATCGACAACTCCAAGGAACTCGTCGACGCGATCCGGGACATCGACCAGGTCCAGGCGGAGTACCAGGACCGGTTCGACCGCTTCCACCACCTGTTCTGCGACCTGGACGACGGCAGCGCCTCCGCGCGGGTCGTCGACCGGATGCTGGAGCAGGCGCGGGAGAGCTGACCGGCGCACGACGCGAAGAGGGCGGGGCCCGGAGGAGATCCTCCGGGCCCCGCCCTCATGTGCGCGCGCCGGCCGGGGTCAGAGCCGTACGGTCTTCACCGCGAACTGGCAGGCGGCGGTGAAGTAGGGCCGCAGTTCCGTGCGCCGGCGGGTGGGCGGCAGCGGCGCGGGCGTCCGGCCCAGCGCCCTGCTGGACTTGCGCACCGCCCGGGTCAGCACGGTCGGCGGCGCCGCCACGGTCTCGCTGATCCTCGGACGCGGGAAGGTGAACACGTTGATCGGGGCCAGGACGTCGGTCGCCAGCTTGGCCAGCGGCACCCGGGGCGCGCCGGCCGCCGGGCGGAGCGAGAAGTCCCAGATGACTTCCTTCTCGTCGTCGTCGGAGTGCTCCCGCACCAGCGCGGCGCAGTCGATGTCCGTCGCCACCCGGCCGTCGCCCTCGTCGCGCAGCGGGAAGGTCAGCACCCGCGTCTTGTCCTTGCGGTGCACGGCCTCCACGACGGCGCCCGCGTCCGGCCGGGCACCCCACAGCTCGGCCCGTACGGCGATGGTGCCCTCGTCGACCCTGACCGGGCCGACCTCGGCGTGCACCTCGCGCAGCGCGCTGCGCAGCCGCAGGCCGCCGTCCTCGTGCCGGTGCGGCAGGAGCAGCGCCAGGGACGGCCCCTGGGGGCGGGGCAGCTCGACGGCGAGCAGGTCCCGGGTGTCGCAGCCGTAGCCGTCGGTGCCGAGCGCCACCTCGCGCTCGCCCCCGCGGGCGGACAGGGTCAGCTCCCAGGTGCCGTGCGGCAGCCCCGCGTCCCAGGGCACGACGGCGTCACCGGCGGCGGAGAACGGGAAGCGGTACTCCCCCGCGGCGGCGGTGCCCTTGCGCAGCACGAGGTCGGCCTGCCCGGCGCTCGGCGGCAGCGCGCCCACGGCGACGTGGACCGAGCCCTCCCGGTCGACGCGGGCCGTGGCGTGCCGGGGCAGCTCCTTGCGGGCGAGGGCCTCCTGGATGATGGCCTCGAAGCGTTCCCGGCTGGCCCGCTCGTGGAAGCGCTCGGCGTTGCGGACGGCGGCGGCCGCCATCTTGCGCCGCAGTCCGTCGTCCTGGACCAGCGTCCGGATCGCCTCGGCCATCGCGTCGACGTCACCGCGCGGCACGATCAGCCCGTCCTCGCCGTCGGTGAGGATGTTGCGCGGCCCGTGGTCGGCGTCCGTGGAGACGACGGGCAGTCCGGCGGCCATCGCCTCGACGACGACGTTGCCGAACGCCTCCCGCTTCGAGGGCAGGACGAAGACCGAGCCCTTGCCGAACTCGGGCGTGACGGGCGAGGTCTGGCCCATCAGCAGGATGCTGTTGGACAGCCCCAGTTCCTCGATGCGGGCCCGCAGCCTGTTCTTCTCGGCGCCGTGGCCGTAGATGCGCAGGGTCCAGTCCGGGGCGACGGCGTGGACCTTGGCGAAGGCCTCGATCAGCAGGGCGTGGTTCTTGTTGTCGGTCAGGTGACCGGCCGAGACCACGACCTTGTTGGTGCCGGTGGAGCGGATGGCGGAGGCGGGCACGCAGTTGGGCATCACCGCGAGGCGGTTGGCGACCGCCGGCACCTGCTTGGCGATGGCGGCGACCTCCTCCGGCGTGAGCGCGGTGAGGGCGTCCAGGGACCGGTAGGCCGGGAAGAGGCGTTCCTTGATGTCCGTGGCGTAGATGGCCGGCATCGAGTGCTCCTGAGTGATCTTCAGGTAGTCACCGCGTGCCTGCGCCAGCATGATCGTGTTCCGCGGGCTGGAGCTGACGACCACGTCGGCGTCGGTGTTCTCCAGGTACTCCAGCAGCCGGAGTTCCGCGAGCCGGCTCACCACCGGCGTCTTGGCGCCGGCGTTGAGGGGGTAGACCAGCGGGAACTTGTCGGACAGCGGGTCGTCCACGTCGGACACCGGCGAGTGGGGACGCATGTCGCTGAGCACCCGCACGGACACCCTGGGGTCCAGCGGGAAGTACGACTCGTCGCGCACCTTGCGCAGCGCCACGATCTCGACGTCGTGCCGCTCGGCCAGCGCCCCGGCGAGGTTCTGCGTCGCGCTGACCACGCCCCCCATGTGGCACAGGTCCCGGACGAGGAATGCGATCTTCACTTGGCGGCTTCTCTCTGCTCCCGGAAACGGCTGGTCAATCCGTTCCCCCACCCCGGGCCACGCGACTGTGGCCACATCCTCCCCACAACGTACACATGGATGTTCGACAACGGATCACGGCCCCGACACACCTGTGTAACCCTGCGGGCGGCAGCACGCCGCCCGCAGGGCCGGGCCGAGTCCCAGGGGTCGGGTACCGGGCCTAGAAGGGCTCGAAACCGTCGAACTCCCGCTCCACCTCGTCGCGTTCCGCGTCGCGGTCCCGGCGGCGCTGTGCCGCCGGGCGCGGGGCCTCGAAACGGTGGTCCTCGCCGCGGCGGCCGAGCATCTCGGCGCCGGCCGTCACCGACGGCTCCCAGTCGAAGACGACCGCGTTGTCCTCGGGGCCGATGGCCACGCCGTCGCCGCCCCGCGCGCCCGCCTTCAGCAGCCGCTCCTCGACACCGAGGCGGTTGAGCCGGTCGGCGAGGTAGCCGACGGCCTCGTCGTTGTTGAAGTCGGTCTGGCGCACCCAGCGTTCGGGCTTCTCGCCCCGCACGCGGAACAGGCCGTCCTCCTCGCGGGTGACGGTGAAGCCCGCCTCGTCCACGGCCTTGGGCCGGATGACGATCCGCGTGGCCTCCTCCTTGGGGCGGGCCGCGCGCGCCTGGGCCACGAACTCGGCCAGCGCGAAGGACAGCTCCCTGAGCCCCATGTGGGCCACCGCCGACACCTCGAAGACGCGGTAGCCGCGCGCCTCCAGGTCGGGGCGGACCATCTCGGCGAGGTCCTTGCCGTCGGGTACGTCGATCTTGTTGAGGACGACGATCCGGGGCCGGTTGTCCAGGCCGCCGTACTCCCTGAGTTCCGCCTCGATGATGTCCAGGTCGGAGACCGGGTCGCGGTCGGACTCCAGCGTCGCCGTGTCCAGGACGTGCACCAGCACGCTGCACCGCTCGACGTGCCGCAGGAACTCCAGGCCGAGGCCCTTGCCCTGGCTGGCGCCCGGGATGAGGCCGGGGACGTCCGCGACGGTGTAGACGGTCTCGCCGGCCGTCACCACGCCCAGGTTCGGGACGAGCGTCGTGAAGGGGTAGTCGGCGATCTTCGGCTTGGCCGCGCTCAGTACGGAGATCAGCGAGGACTTGCCGGCGCTCGGGTAGCCGACCAGCGCCACGTCGGCGACGGTCTTCAGCTCCAGGACGATGTCCCCGAGGTCTCCCGGCTCACCGAGCAGCGCGAAGCCGGGGGCCTTGCGGCGCGCGGACGCGAGGGCCGCGTTGCCGAGGCCGCCCCGGCCGCCCTGCGCGGCGACGTACGACGTGCCGTTGCCGACCAGGTCGGCCAGCACGTTGCCCGCCTTGTCGAGGACCACGGTGCCGTCGGGCACGGGCAGGACCAGGTCCTGGCCGTCCTTGCCGGAGCGGTTGCCGCCCTCGCCGGGCTTGCCGTTGGTGGCCTTGCGGTGCGGGGAGTGGTGGTACTCGAGGAGCGTGGTCACCGACTGGTCGACGGTGAGGATCACGTCGCCGCCCCGGCCGCCGTTGCCGCCGTCCGGGCCGCCGAGCGGCTTGAACTTCTCACGGTGGACGGAGGCACAGCCGTGGCCTCCGCTACCCGCGGCGACGTGCAGCTCGACGCGGTCCACGAAGGTGGTCATGGGATGTGCCTCCAGTTACCGGTTACTACTTACTACGGGAATGTCTCGTGGGTGTCTCTTGGGTAACACGCGAAAGGCGGACCCGCTTCCCCTCGGGGGAAGTGAGGTCCGCCTCGCGAAAGTGTCCGATCAGGCGACCGGAACGATGTTCACGACCTTGCGGCCGCGGTGGGTGCCGAACTGCACCGCACCGGCCTGCAGGGCGAACAGCGTGTCGTCGCCGCCGCGGCCGACGCCCGCACCCGGGTGGAAGTGGGTGCCGCGCTGGCGGACCAGGATCTCGCCCGCGTTGACGGCCTGACCACCGAAGCGCTTCACGCCGAGGCGCTGAGCGTTGGAGTCACGACCGTTACGGGTGGACGATGCGCCCTTCTTGTGTGCCATCTCTCCTCAGTCCCTTACTTCGCAGCCGCGGGGATCTCAGTGACCTTGATCGCCGTGTACTGCTGGCGGTGGCCCTGACGACGGCGGTAGCCGGTCTTGTTCTTGTAGCGCAGAATGTCGATCTTCTGGCCCTTGTGGTGGTCCACGACCTCGGCCTGGACCTTGATGCCGGCCAGCACCCACGGGTCGCTGGTCACAGCGTCGCCGTCGACCACGAGCAGGGTCGAGAGCTCGACCGTGTCGCCGACCTTGGCGGTGGAAATCTTGTCAACCTCAACGATGTCGCCGACAGCAACCTTGTGCTGGCGACCACCGCTGCGCACGATGGCGTACACGCGGATCTCACTCTCTCGCTCGGGAACGGCACCCCCGCAGTCCAGCCGCCCGGTGACACACGCGAACGGCCTCTCCCGGTCAGGGCCCATACGGTCCGCATCCGGAAGGAAGAAGGTTTACGGGGATGTGACGCGTCAGTCGACACGCCGACGGTCAAGATTACGGGGCCGCACGACAGGGGTCAAACCGGGCCCCGCGCCTCACCCGGCGACCGCCGCGGCGTAGTCCGCGTACGCCTCCTCGATCCGCGCCGGCGACAGGTCCAGGTGCTCCAGGATCGTGTACCGCCCGGGCCGGGTCTGCGGGGCGAACTCCACGGCCCGTACGAACTCGTCGTCGCCGAAACCGATCTCCCGGGCCACCACCGGCAGCCCGTGGCGGCGCAGCGTGTCCGCCATCAGCAGGGCGCCCTCGTGGTCGCCCCGCAGGTACGTCGCGAAGGCGGCGCCGATGCCCACCTGCTCGCCGTGGCTGGCCGCGCGCCTCGGGTACAGCAGGTCGAGGGCGTGGCTGATCTCGTGGCAGGCGCCGGACGAGGGGCGGGTGTGCCCGGCGATCGACATGGCGATGCCGGACAGCACCAGCCCCTCGGTCAGCACGGTCAGGAAGGCGTCGTCGCCGCAGCCGCCGGGGTGGCGCAGCACGGCCTCGCCGGCCTGCCGGGCCAGGGCGGCGGCCAGGCCGTCGACCTTCTCGCCGTTGACCCGGTGGGCCAGCTCCCAGTCGGCCACCGCGGAGATGTTGGAGACGGCGTCGCCGATCCCGGAGCGCACGAACCGGATCGGCGCCTCGCGGATCACCGCGAGGTCGGCGACGAGGGCGATGGGCGTCGGCACGCCGTAGGAACCGCGGCCCGCGTCGTTGTCGAGTATCGACACCGGCGAGCAGATGCCGTCGTGGGAGAGGTTGGTGGCCACGGCGACCATGGGCAGGCCCACGCGGGCCGCCGCGAACTTGGCGCAGTCGATGACCTTGCCGCCGCCGAGGCCGACCACCGCGTCGTAGCGGCCCGATCTCATGCCGTCGGCCAGCCGCACCGCGTCGTCGATCGTGCCGCCGCCGACCTCGAACCAGTCGGCGCCCGGCAGGGACGGCTCCAGTCTCCGGCGCAGCCGCGCGCCCGAGCCGTCGCTGATCGCCACGGCGAGCTTCCCCGACCGGGAGATCCGCTCGTCCGCGAGCACGCTCGCCAGGTCGTCGAGGGCGCCCGGACGGATGTCCACGGCGAGCGGCGAGGGGATGAGCCTCGACAGTACCGGCACGTGTTCGTCTCCTCGCTCGGGGCGGGTCGGTGGCAGGGCAGGGCGGCGACGCGCCCGGGAGGGCCCGGGAAGACGTGTGGTCCCGCCCGGACGGATTCCGGGCGGAAGCCGAGCGGACGGGACCACACGAGGTGCGACAGGTGCCGGATCAGCCCTCGTCGGTGGCGGCCGTGACCGAGGACGGGCTCTGCTGAGCCGCCGCCGCGGTCTTCTTCGACGCCGTCTTCTTGGCCGTGGCCTTCTTGGCGGTCGTCGTCTTGGCCGCCTTCTTCGCCGTGGCCTTCTTGGCGGTCGTCGTCTTCTTGGCCGCGGTCTTCTTGGTGGCGGCCTTCTTCGCCGTCGCCTTCTTGGCCGTCTTGCGGGCCGCCGCCTTCTTGGCGGGGGCGGCCTCCTCGGCCGTCTCCGCCTCGGGGACCTCCGCGGCCTCCGAGACCTCGGGGGCTTCCGCCTCAGGGGCCTGGGCCGCCGCGGCCGGCTCCGGTGCCGGGGCCGACGGGACGACCACGACGGCCGCCTCCTCGGACGCGGTGGAGGTGGTGGGCTTGCGCACCGCCCGGCGCCGCGGACGGGCCGGGGCGGCGCTCTCGGCGGCCGGCGCGGACGGCTCCGCGGGCGCCTCGGCGGCGGCCGGGACCTCGGGCTCGGGGGCCCGCTCGGACGGCGCGCTCTCCGGGACCGTCAGCACGGCGGCCTCGGCACCCTCGGGCGAACCGGCCGGCGCGGACACCTTGCGCACGGCCCGCCGACGGGTACGGCCCTTGGGCGCGGCCTCCTCGGGAGCGGGCGCCTCGGCGGCGGCCGGAGCGGGGGCGCCGGAGACGGCGTCCTCGACGGCCGCGGGCTCGGCCAGGATCTCGGCGGCCGGCTCCTGGACGACGGGACGCTCGGCCTCCTCCGCGGCCGTGACGTCCTGCGCCGTCGGGACCTCGGCGGGCCGGGACTCGCCCTTCGCCGCCTTCGGAGCGCCCGCCGGGGCGGACGCCCGCCGGCCGCCGGAGCGACGCCGGCCACGACCGCGCGTGGCGGCGGCCTCGGCCTCGGCGGCGCTGCTGTACAGCTCCTCGTCCGCGCTGAAGTCGGGCGCCGGGAGGGCGACCGGCTCGGCCACCTCGGCGGCGACCTCGGACTCGGTCTCCGCCTCCTGCTCCGCGGTCACCCCGGTCTCGACTCCGGCCACGGCCTCGTGCTCGTGCTCGTGCGGCTGGTCCGCCCCGGCCCGCGCCCGCTTGCGGCGCTTGCCCCCGCCACCGCCGGCGGCGGCGGTCGGCTGCTCCATGTGGACGATGACCCCGCGCCCGTTGCAGTGCACGCAGGTCTCGGAGAACGACTCCAGCAGGCCCTGGCCGACCCGCTTGCGGGTCATCTGCACCAGCCCCAGCGAGGTCACCTCGGCGACCTGGTGCTTGGTGCGGTCGCGGCCCAGGCACTCCAGCAGGCGCCGCAGCACCAGGTCCCGGTTGGACTCCAGCACCATGTCGATGAAGTCGATGACGATGATGCCGCCGAGGTCGCGCAGCCGCAGCTGGCGCACGATCTCCTCGGCCGCCTCCAGGTTGTTCCTGGTGACCGTCTCCTCGAGGTTGCCGCCCTGACCGGTGAACTTGCCGGTGTTGACGTCGACGACGACCATCGCCTCGGTCCGGTCGATCACCAGCGAACCGCCGCTGGGCAGCCACACCTTGCGGTCCAGCGCCTTGGCGAGCTGCTCGTCGATCCGGTACGTGGCGAAGACGTCGACCTCGCTGGTCCACCTGGACAGCCGGTCGGCGAGGTCCGGCGCCACGTGGGACACGTAGCCGTGGATGGTCTGCCAGGCGTCGTCGCCGCTGACGACGACCTTGGAGAAGTCCTCGTTGAAGATGTCGCGCACGACCCGGACGGTCATGTCCGGCTCGCCGTACAGCAGCGTCGGGGCGTTGCCGCTCTTGGCCTTCTTCTGGATCTCCTCCCACTGCGCCTGGAGCCGCTCGACGTCGCGGCGCAGCTCGTCCTCGCTGGCGCCCTCGGCGGCGGTGCGCACGATGACGCCCGCGTCCTCGGGGACGATCCGCTTGAGGATGGTCTTCAGGCGGGAGCGCTCGGTGTCGGGCAGCTTGCGGCTGATGCCGGTCATCGAGCCCTCGGGCACGTAGACCAGGTAGCGGCCGGGCAGGGAGACCTGGCTGGTCAGGCGGGCGCCCTTGTGGCCGATCGGGTCCTTGGTGACCTGCACGAGGACCGACTGGCCGGACTTGAGGGCGGACTCGATGCGGCGCGGCCCGTTGGCCATGCCGAGCGCCTCGAAGTTGACCTCACCGGCGTACAGGACGGCGTTGCGCCCCTTGCCGATGTCGATGAACGCGGCCTCCATCGACGGCAGCACGTTCTGCACCTTGCCGAGGTAGACGTTCCCGACGTACGAGGTGGCCTGCTCCTTGTTGACGTAGTGCTCGACGAGCACGCCGTCCTCCAGGACGCCGATCTGGGTGCGCTCGCCGTGCTGGCGGACGACCATGACGCGCTCGACGGCCTCGCGGCGGGCCAGGAACTCGGCCTCCGTGATGATCGGGACGCGGCGGCGGCCCTGCTCGCGGCCCTCGCGGCGGCGCTGCTTCTTGGCCTCCAGGCGGGTCGAGCCCTTGATGGACTGGACCTCGTCGGACGGCTCGGCCTTCGGGCGGGGCTCGCGGACCTTGACGACGGTGCGCTCGGGGTCGTCGGACGAGGCCGGCTCGGCGTCACCGGAGCCGTCCCCGGCACGGCGACGACGGCGGCGACGGCGACGGCTGCTGCTGCTGGAGCCGCCGTTGTCGCCGGAGGCGTCCTCGGCCTCCTCGGCGTCCTCCTCGGCCTGCTCGGCGGTGTCCTCGGCGTCCTGGGCGGCCTGCTCGGCGGCGGTGTGCTCGGTGTCGTCGGCGGACTCCCCCGTCTCGCCCTCACCGGCATCGCCCCGGCGACGGCGACGGCCGCCCCGGCGCCTGCGGCGGCGCGAGCCGGACTCCTCGGAGCCCTCGGCGTCGTCGTGGTCCTCGCCCGCCTCGTCGGCGTCGAAGTCGGTGTCCGCCCCGGTCTCGGCCTCCGGCTCCTCCTGCGGGACGGCGGCGGTGGCCCGCTCCTCGGGGCCCTCCTCGGCGGCGCCCCGGCGCCTGCGGCGGCGGCGCGAGCCGGCGGACTGCTCCTCCGGGGCAGCCTCCTCCGGCTCCTCGGACACCGGCGCGGGCGCGGGCGCGGCGCCGGCCGCCTCGGCGGCGGCCTCGGCCGCGGCGCGCTCGGGCGTCTGGAACTTGGGCTCGGCGAACACGGGCGCCTGGAACACGGCCACCGCCGGGCGCGACGGGCGCTTGGGCGCGTCGGCCTCTCCGGCGGCGGTCTGCGCCGGCGCGGCGAAACCGGTGGCGGCCTTACGGGTGGAACGGCGGCGCGCACGACGCGGCGCGGCGTCCTCGACGGGCTCGGCGGGCGCGGCGCTCTCGGCGGGCGCGGGCGTCTCCGGGGCGGTCTCGACAACCGGCGCCGGCTCGCTCGCCTCGGCCTCGGCGGGCGTCCCGGTCGGGGCGGCCACCTTGCGGACGGCCCGTCGGCGGCCACGGCCCTTGGGCGCGGCCTCCTCGACGGCCTCGGCGGGCTCGGCCGGCGCGGCGGACTCAGCGGCAGGCTCGGCAGCCGGCTCGGCGGCCGGCTCGACGGGCGAGGTGACCGTACGGGTGGCCCGGCGCCGGGAACGACGCGGCGCGGCCTCCTCGACAGCCTCGGCGACCGGCTCCGCAGCGGCGGCGGGCTCGGCGTCCTCCACCTGAGCGGCCGACGCGGGAGACGCGGCGGCCTCGGCGGACGGCTCGACGGGCGTGGTCACGCTACGGGTGGCCCGGCGCCGGGAACGACGCGGCGCGGCCTCCTCGACGGCCTCGGCGACCGGCTCCGCAGCGGCGGCGGGCTCGGCGGCGGGGGACGCCGGGACGACGGTCTCGGCCGCCTCCGCCGACGCGGGGGCCCCGGCGGGCGCGGAGGCACGGCGCACCGCACGACGCCGGGGACGGCCCGCGGCCACCGGCTCGGGAGCCGCCTCGGGCGTCTCGACGGCCGTCTCCTCGACGGCCTCTTCCGCCTCGTCGGTCGCGGCGGTCACCTCGGCCGGGGCGACGGTCTCCGCCTGCGTCTCGACGGCGCCGGACGGCGGACCCGCCGGGCGGGAAGCGGCCCTGCGCCGACGGCGCGGCGGCAGGGTGTCGCTGGGGGTGTTCGCTCCGGAGTCCGTCGAGCTGGTCGAGGACTCTGTGGGTTCGGTCGGTTCGAGCATGCGGGGGTTTCTCCCGTCAGGCTCCCGGGCGCCGCGCCTGGCCCGGCATCGACCGTGTCGATCGCCGGTGACGTCCGCGGCTCGCGCGATGCGCGGTCGCCGCCGTCCGGGGCGCGGGCGCCGCTCGGAAGCTCTCCGTGTCTTGTCTCGCCGGTTCCGTACCCCTTGTCGTGCACGGCCTGGCGAAAGTCTTGTGGTCGGTGCGCTGCCCGACCCAGGTGGCTCCCGAGTTCGAGGGCGGCGCTACGACGTCCGTCCCTACGCGGAACCTTCCTTACGCCGACGCCTTCGCGGCGGCGGAAGCGGCGGCCGGTTGCGGCTCGGGCGCTTCTGCCTCGCGGTCGGGCGCGAGCGGGTCGGTCACCGCACCGGTCTCTTCATCGAACAGCCCCTGCGCCAGCCTGGTCACCGCTGCGGGGACCGGCGGCGCCAGGTCGGCCACGGCGCGAAGACCGGACAGGACGTCGTCGGGTCGTACGGCAGGCGTCACGTGCCGAACAACCAGCCGCAGTATCGCACAGGGCTGGTCGGTCGGCCTATCAGCCGGCGAACCCTGCGTGGTGACGCTTTCCAGGTGCGCGACGGCGGAGCGGGCGTCGAAGGTACGGACGCCGTTCTTGGTCCGGCGCTGCACCTCGACCGCCTCGGCCGCGTTGAAGGCCGCGACGGCGCGTTCGGCGTCCGCGGACTCCACGCCGGCCAGCCGCAGCTCCCACACGGAAGCCGTCAGCCGCTCGGCGAGCCCGGAGGTGCGGGCCTCGACCGCCTCGACGATGTCCAGCCCGGTGGGCAGCGACTCGTCGAGGAGCAGCCTGAGCCGCTCCGGGTCACGCGCCTCGGTGAGCGCGATCTCCAGGTACTCCGCCTCACTGCCCGTGCCGGTGGGTGCGGCATTGGCGTACGACACCTTCGGATGCGGTGTGAACCCCGCCGAGTACGCCATGGGCACCTCGGCGCGGCGCAGCGCACGCTCGAAGGCGCGCTGGAAGTCACGGTGGCTGGTGAACCGGAGGCGGCCGCGCTTGGTGTAGCGCAGTCGGATGCGCTGCACCGCGGGTACGGGCGGCGGGCCTTCGGGCTGTCGCTTGCCCAGGGGACTTCTCCTTGTGTACGGCGGTCAGGGACCGTGACGCATCCCCGCGCCGGCGGGGAGCACTCCGGCTGACGCCTTCCCGGCGTCGTCCAGTCGGGATCATCCCCGCACCGGCGGGGAGGTCTCGCGCCCGGTCCTCTTTTCTAGAGTACGCGTTTGCGCGGCCACAGGTTCCCGCCGGTCCACCGGTCGCGCCCGCCCGGGCTCCCCGAACAGCATCCGCCGCACGTCGGCGCGGGCCTGCCGGACGGACAGCCGGGCCGAGGCGAGGGCCTGCCGGGTGGCCCGGCCGGCGCCGCGCGCCGCGTCGGCGAGGGGCCGCAGGACGGTGTCCCGCACCGCGTGTCCCACCGGCGTGAGCACGCTCCGGTACACCCAGCGGGCCGGTTCGGCGACCGTCCACCGCACAAGCGCGGCGAGGAACCGGCCGACGACGAGCGAGATGTGCCCGGCGATCCGCCAGGCGTGCCCGAGGGCGTCCCCCACCTCCCTGCCGACGACGGCGAGCGCCCGGCCCACCGGCGCGAGCACCCACCGCCACACGGCGAGGGCGGGCAGCACCAGCAGCACCCGGGCGGTCCAGTACAGGACCGCGCCGACACCGGTGACGACCAGCCCCAGACCCCGCGCCAGCCCCTGGAGGCACCACAGCAGCCCGCGCCCGCACCAGGCGAGCGCATGGCCGACGGGGGTGAGGATCCAGGCGTACAGCCACGCGGCGGGTACGAGGACGAGGTACCGCCCGAGCAGGGCTACAGCGGCGTACAGCGCGCGCCCGACGGCGGCGAGCACCGCGCCCACGCCCTTGAGGAACCCGGCCAGCCCGCGCCCGACCGGCGTCAGCACCCACCGGTACACCCACACCGCGGGCACGACGAGCAGCACGTTCCCGAGCCAGCCCACGCCCCGGGCGAGCGGCACGACCACGTACCGCCACAGCCCCACCACCGGCCACACGAACACGGCCCGCCCGAGCCACCCCAGCGCGCGCCCCACCGGACGCAGCACCGTGTCCCGCAGGAACCGCCCGGCGACGACCAGCGCGTCCCACACCAGCCGCACCGGCACGACCAGCACCAGGACGACGATCCGCACCGGGAGCCGGACCGCCACGGCCAGACACCCCTCGGCGTCCGACCCCCGCCGCACCGGCTGCTCCCCCGGTCCCCCGCCAGGGGGCGCCGGGGCCGCGGCAGCCGTCTTCTCCAGATCCACCATGCCCATAAGGACGCCGCGGGGCCCTGTTCGGATCCCCGCGGCGTCCTGCCGCACGAAGCGGACCGCTACTTCACCACGGACAGCGGCAGCAGCTTCTTGCCGGTCGGGCCGATCTGGATCTCCGTGTCCATCGCGGGGCACACCCCGCAGTCGAAGCACGGCGTCCAGCGGCAGTCGTCGACCTCGGTCTCGTCGAGGGCGTCCTGCCAGTCCTCCCAGAGCCACTCCTTGTCGAGGCCGGAGTCGAGGTGGTCCCAGGGCAGGACCTCCTCGTAGCCGCGCTCGCGGGTGGTGTACCAGTCGACGTCCACGCCGAACGGCTCCAGGGCCTTGTCGGCGCAGGCCATCCAGCGGTCGTACGAGAAGTGCTCGCGCCAGCCGTCGAAGCGGCCGCCGTCCTCGTAGACGGCGCGGATGACGGCGCCGAGGCGGCGGTCGCCGCGGGAGAGAAGGCCCTCGACGATGCCGGGCCTGCCGTCGTGGTAGCGGAAGCCGATGGAGCGGCCGTACTTCTTGTCGCCGCGGATCTTGTCGCGCAGCTTCTGGAGCCGGGCGTCGGTCTCGTCGGCGGACAGCTGCGGCGCCCACTGGAAGGGGGTGTGGGGCTTGGGGACGAAGCCGCCGATCGACACCGTGCAGCGGATGTCGCCCGAGCCGGAGACCTCGCGGCCCTTGGCGATCACGCGGGTGGCCATGTCGGCGATCTGGAGGACGTCGTCGTCCGTCTCGGTCGGCAGGCCGCACATGAAGTACAGCTTCACCTGGCGCCAGCCGTTGCCGTACGCGGTGGCGACGGTGCGGATCAGGTCGTCCTCCGAGACCATCTTGTTGATGACCTTGCGGATGCGCTCGGAGCCGCCCTCGGGGGCGAAGGTGAGGCCGGAGCGGCGGCCGTTGCGGGTCAGCTCGTTGGCCAGGTCGATGTTGAAGGCGTCGACGCGGGTGGAGGGGAGGGACAGGCCGATCTTGTCCTCCTCGTACCGGTCCGCGAGGCCCTTGGCGACGTCGGCGATCTCGGAGTGGTCCGCGGAGGAGAGGGAGAGCAGGCCGACCTCTTCGAAGCCGGTCGCCTTCAGGCCCTTCTCGACCATGTCCCCGATGCCGGTGATGGAGCGCTCGCGCACCGGGCGGGTGATCATGCCGGCCTGGCAGAAGCGGCAGCCGCGGGTGCAGCCGCGGAAGATCTCCACGGACATGCGCTCGTGGACCGTCTCGGCGAGCGGGACCAGGGGCTGCTTGGGGTAGGGCCACTCGTCGAGGTCCATGACGGTGTGCTTGGAGACGCGCCACGGGACGCCCGAGCGGTTGGGTACGACGCGGGCGATACGGCCGTCGGGGAGGTACTCGACGTCGTAGTAACCGGGGACGTACACCCCGCCGGTCCTCGCCAGGCGGAGCAGCAGCTCCTCGCGGCCGCCGGGACGGCCCTCGGCCTTCCAGGCGCGGATGATCGCGGTGATCTCCAGGACGGCCTGCTCGCCGTCGCCGATGACCGCGCAGTCGATGAAGTCGGCGATCGGCTCGGGGTTGAAGGCGGCGTGTCCGCCGGCCAGGACGACCGGGTCGTCGATGCCGCGGTCCTTGGCCTGGAGCGGAATACCGGCCAGGTCGAGGGCGGTCAGCATGTTCGTGTAGCCCAGCTCCGTGGAGAAGGAGAGGCCGAACACGTCGAAGGCGCCCACCGGGCGGTGGCTGTCCACGGTGAACTGGGGGACCGAGTGCTCGCGCATCAGCTCCTCGAGGTCCGGCCACACGCTGTACGTGCGCTCGGCGAGGACGCCCTCCTGCTCGTTGAGCACCTCGTAGAGGATCATGACGCCCTGGTTGGGCAGACCGACCTCGTAGGCGTCGGGGTACATCAGGGCCCAGCGGACGTCGCAGGATTCCCAGTCCTTGACCGTGGAGTTGAGCTCTCCGCCGACGTACTGGATCGGCTTCTGCACATGCGGGAGCAGAGCTTCGAGCTGCGGAAACACTGAAGACACAGACTCGGCGGCTTCGGCAGGCATCTCACGGAACCTTCGTGTGCTGACAAGGGGGACCATCCAGCCTAACCCGGCCTGGACGGTCCCCCTTACCGCTCGTCCCGCGGACCCCCGCGGCTACGCCGACATCGGTCGCTGCACGGTGATCGACTGGAGCAGCCCGACCGCTATCCACACGGCGAACATCGACGAGCCGCCGTACGACACGAAGGGCAGCGGCAGGCCGGTGACCGGCATGATGCCGAGCGTCATGCCGATGTTCTCGAAGGTCTGGAAGGCGAACCACGCCACGATGCCGGCGGCGACGATCGTGCCGTACAGGTCGGTGGTCTCGCGGGCGATCCGGCAGGCGCGCCAGAGCACCACGCCGAGCAGGGCGATGATGAGGCCGGCGCCGAGGAAGCCCAGTTCCTCGCCGGCGACGGTGAAGACGAAGTCGGTCTGCTGCTCCGGTACGAACCGGCCGGTGGTCTGGGAGCCCTCGAAGAGGCCGGAGCCGGTGAGGCCGCCGGAGCCGATCGCGATGCGTGCCTGGTTGGTGTTGTAGCCGACGCCCGCGGGGTCGAGGGCCGGGTTGGCGAAGGCGGCGAAACGGGCGATCTGGTAGTCGTCCAGGATGCCCAGCTGCCATACCGCGAGCGCGCCGGCCGTGCCCGCGCCGAGCAGGCCGAAGACCCAGCGGTTGGAGGAGCCGGAGGCGAGCAGGATGCCCAGCACGATGATGACCATGACCATGACCGACCCGAGGTCGGGCATGAGCATCACGATCAGCATCGGGACGGTGGCCAGGCCCAGGGCCTGGAGCACGGTCCGGTGGTCCGGGTGGGGCCGGTCCCCCGCGTCGACGCGGGCGGCGAGCAGCATCGCCATGCCGAGGATGATCGTGATCTTGACGAACTCGGAGGGCTGGAGGGAGAAGCCGCCGGGGAGCTTGATCCAGGAGTGCGCGCCGTTGATGGTCGAGCCGAGCGGGGTGAGCACCAGCAGGATCAGGAGCAGGGACAGGCCGTACAGGACCGGTACGGCGGTGCGCAGGGCGCGGTGGCCGAGCCAGACGACGCCGACCATCAGGGCGAGCCCGATGCCGGTGTTCAGCAGGTGCCGGGTGAGGAAGTAGTACGGGTCGCCCTGGTTGAGTTCGGTGCGGTTGCGGGTCGCGGAGTAGACGAGCAGGGAGCCCATCAGGGAGAGCGCGACGGCGGCCAGCAGTATCGGCCAGTCCAGTCGCCGCGCCATCGAGTCCCGGGCGAACAGCCGGGTCCATCCGGCCTTCTCGGGCCCGTACCCGGAGACCTGGAAGCTGTTGGCCCCGGTCATGCGCGTGCCCTCCGGTTTCCGCCGCGTCGCCGGTGGCGGCGCGTGTTGCGGTTGTCGCTGTTCTGCGTGGGTGTCGTCGCCCCTTGCTGCTGTTCGTCGACGGGGGCGTACTCCTCCTCCGGAGAGACCTTCTCGTCGGGCAGCAGGTCCTTGACGGCGTCCTTGGCGATCTTCGGCGCGGGGATGGTCCCGTCCGCCTTGATCGTCGGCAGCTTGGCCTGCGGCTTGGGCAGCAGCGCCTTCTTCTGGTCGATCTTCCCGTCGTCCGAGACGCCGTACAGGGCGTCGTAGATGTTGCGGACGGCGGGGCCGGAGGCGCCGGAGCCGGTGCCGCCCTGGGAGATCGTCATGACGATCGAGTACTCGTCGGTGTACGTGGCGAACCACGAGGTGGTCTGCTTGCCGTGGACCTCGGCCGTGCCGGTCTTGGCGTGCATCGGGATCTCGTCCTGCGGCCAGCCCTCGAACCGCCAGGCGGCGGTGCCTCGGGTGGCGACGCCTTCGAGGGCGTCGTCCATCTGGGCCAGCGTGGTCCTGCTTATCGGCAGCTTGCCGTGCGAGGTGGGCGCGATCGCGTCGACCTCCTTGCCGTCGGGGCTGATGACCGCCTTGCCGATGGTGGGGTCGTACAGGGTGCCGCCGTTGGCGATGGCCGCGTAGATGGTGGCCATCTGGATGGGGGTGACGAGGGTGTCGCCCTGGCCGATGGAGTAGTTGATGGAGTCACCGGCGCGCATCTTGTTGCCCTCGAGGCAGCCCTCGTACGCGAGCTTCTCGACGTAGGAGCCGTCCTTCTTGCCCGTCTTGCACCAGGCGTCCTTGTTGGCCTCCCAGTAGTCCTGCTTCCACTGGCGGTCGGGGACGCGGCCGGCGACCTCGTTGGGGAGGTCGATGCCGGTCTCCTTGCCGAGGCCGAACTCGTGGGCGGCCTTGTAGAAGTAGTCGTTGGGGTTCTTCGGGTTCGTGCCGCCGTCCTTCTTCCACTCCTCGTGCGCGAGGCGGTAGTAGACGGTGTCGCAGGAGAGTTCCAGGGCGCGGCCGAGGTCGATCGAGCCGTAGCTGGCGGACTCGAAGTTCTTGAAGACCTGGCCGCCGACGGAGTAGGAGCTGGAGCAGTCGTAGCCGCCGTCGAAGTCGTAGCCCGCCTCGACCGCGGCGGACGTGGAGACGACCTTGAAGATCGATCCGGGGGCCGCCTGGCCCTGGGTGGCCCGGTTGAGGAGCGGGTAGTTGGAGTCCTTGCCGGTGAGCCTCTTGTAGTCGGCCGCGGAGATGCCGCCGACCCAGGCGTTCGGGTCGTACGACGGGTTGGAGGCCATGGCGACGACGCGGCCGGTCTTGGCCTCCATCACCACGACGGCGCCGGCGTCGGCCTCGTAGAGCCGGTTGGTGTTGCGGTCCATCTCCTTGCGGGCGGCCTTCATCGCCTCGTTCAGCTCGTACTCGGCGACCCGCTGGACGCGGGCGTCGATGCTGGTGACGAGGTTGGAGCCGGGCACGCCGGGGTCGGACTCGGCCTCGCCGATGACGCGGCCGAGGTTGTCGACCTCGTAGCGGGTGACGCCGGCCTTGCCGCGCAGCGCCTTGTCGTACTGGCGTTCCAGGCCGGAGCGGCCGACCTGGTCCGAGCGCAGGAAGGGCGAGTCGGTGTCCTGGGCCTTCTGGATCTCCTCGTCGGTGACCGGGGAGAGGTACCCGAGGACCTGCGCGGTGTTGGACTGGCCGGGGGCGGCGTAGCGGCGCATGGCCTGGGGCTCGGCGGTGATGCCGGGGAAGTCCTCGGCGCGCTCGCGGATCTGGAGGGCCTGCTTGGGGGTGGCCTCGTCGGTGACAGGAATCGGCTGGTAGGGCGAGCCGTTCCAGCAGGGCTGGGGGGTCTCGGCGTCGCACAGCCGGACCTTGTCCATGACGTCCTTGGGCTTCATGCCGAGGACGCCGGCGAGCTTGGTGAGGACGGCCTCGCCGTCGTCCTTCATCTTGAGCAGGTCGGTGCGGGAGGCGGAGACGACGAGGCGGGTCTCGTTGTCGGCGAGCGCCACGCCGCGGGCGTCGAGGATCGAGCCGCGGGGCGCGGGCTGGACGACCTGCTGGACGTGGTTGCCGGACGCCTCGGCGGCGTACTCGTCGCCCTGGCGGATCTGGAGGTACCAGAGCCGGCCGCCGAGGGTGGCGAGGAGGGAGAGGACGAGGATCTGGATGACGACGAGCCGGGTCTGGACGCGTGTGCTGCGGCCGGTCTCGGGGATGTTGGTCACCGCGACTGCCTCCCCCTGGTGAAGTGCGTGGTCCTGGTGTGGTGCCGCGTCGTGGCGTACTGGCGCTCGGTGTCGTGCTGCCGCGTCGTCACAGCCGCTTGACCCCCTTGATGCGTCCGGCCCGGGCCACGCGGGACCGGGCCGCCTTCACCCGCAGTCCGTTGCGCTGGCCGCCGATGCGCAGGCCGGTGCCGCCGGAGAGCCAGCCGGAGGAGATGTCGGGCTTCTGGCTGGCGGAGGTGGTGTCGGCCAGCGGGTCGTTCTCGGCGCGTCTGGCCAGGGCCATGATGCCGGGGACGACGAAGGGCGCGAGCAGCAGGTCGTACAGGGCGGCCGTGAACAGCAGTCCGGGCAGGCCGACATGGCGGGCGGCGGTGTCGCCGACGAGGGCGCCGACGCCGGCGTAGAGCAGGGTGGTGCCGAGGGCGGCGACGACCACGACGACCATGGGGCCGGTGGCCGACCTGAGCCGGCCGTTCTCCGGCTTGGCGAGGCCGGCCAGGTAGCCGATGACGCAGAGCACCAGGGCGTAGCGGCCGGCGGCGTGGTCGGCGGGTGGGGCGAGGTCGGCGAGCAGGCCGGCGCCGAAGCCGACGAGGGCGCCGCCGACGTGGCCGTACACCAGGGCGAGGCCGAGGACGGTGAGGAGCAGCAGGTCGGGGACGGCGCCGGGCAGGTGGAGACGGGCGAGGACGCTCACCTGGATGACCAGGGCGACGACGACCAGGGCGGTGGACAGCAGGATCCGGTTGACGCGCATGGGGTGAAAGCTCCTACTGCTCGGGCTGCTGGTCTTGCTCGGTCTGCTCGGTCTGCTCGTTCTGGCCGGTCTGCCCGTCCTGGCCGGTCTGCCCGTCCTGCGCCTGTCCGTCGACGGGGGCTCCGGCGGACGGGGTCACGGTCACCGTGACGGTCGGCGCGGGCTTCGGCTTCGGCTTGTCCGGGAGCACCGCGTCGCGCGGGTCCTTCTGCGGGCCCTGGACGACGACGCCGACGATGTCGAGCTTGGTGAAGCTGACGAACGGGGTGACGTCGAGGGTGCGGGTCAGGTCGCCGCCGGAGGGGTCGACGCGGGAGACGACGCCGACGGGCACGCCGGGCACGAACGGCTTGTCGGCCTGCGAGCCGAAGGTGACCAGGCGGTCGCCCTTGTCGACCTCGGCCTTGCCGTTGAGGAGTTCCACGCGCAGGGGGCGGCCGCCCTGGCCGGAGGCGAAGCCGAGTTCGTCGCCGGACTCCATCCGGGTGCCGACGGTGAAGTCGGGGTCGTTGGCGAGCAGCACGGTGGCGGTGTTCGGGCCGACGGTGGTCACGCGGCCGACGAGGCCGTCGCCGTTGAGGACGGTCATGTCGCGCTTGATGCCGTCGTTCGCGCCGGCGTCGATGGTGATGGTCCAGGAGAAGCCCTGTGCGGCTCCTATGGCGATGACCTGGGCGCCCTTGATGCCGTACTGGCCGGCGCCGGCCAGCCCGAGCATCTTGTCGAACTGCTTCAGACGGCTGCGGCCGCGCTCGTCGCTGCCGAGCTTCGCCTTGAGGGCCGCGTTCTGCGTCTCCAGCTCGGCGAGCCGGTCGTGCCGGTCGCCGGAGTCCCGGACGGCGGAGACCGCGTTGCCGATCGGGTCGACCGCGGAGGACACCCCGTTCTCGATCGGACCGAAGACACCCGCCGCGGCCTGCCGGGCACCGTCGACCGGTGAGTCCTCCCCACCGCGGATGTCCACCGTGATCAGTGCGAACGCGATGGCGATCAGCAGCACCAGGAGCAGCCGGCTCTCTTTCGTGTCCCTCACGTGCGGCGGCCGTGCCTTCCTCGTCGAATTCGGGAATTACGTGGCGGTGTTCAGGAATTCAGGAGATTCGGTACGTGAGGTGACGAGCGTGGTACTTGCGGCCCTCACGGTACTGAAGCCTCTATATCAACGATCCGCCGCACGAGAGGAGATCGTCTCGTACGGCGGAACCGAAGCGTTACGTCATCTGCGGGGCTGGGCGTCCAGCACCTGCTGGAGCGCCTCGAACTCCTCGACGCACTTGCCGGAGCCGAGCGCCACGCTGTCCAGCGGGTCCTCGGCGATGTGGATCGGCATGCCGGTCTCCCGGCGCAGCCGCTCGTCGAGCCCGCGCAGCAGCGCGCCGCCGCCGGTCAGGACGATGCCCCGGTCCATGATGTCGCCGGACAGCTCCGGCGGACACTTGTCGAGGGTCGTCTTGACGGCGTCGACGATCGCGTTGACCGGCTCCTCGATCGCCTTGCGCACTTCGGCGGCGGAGATGACGACGGTCTTGGGCAGCCCGGAGACGAGGTCCCGGCCACGGATTTCGGTGTGCTCGTCGGAGTCGAGGTCGTACGCCGAACCGATCGTGATCTTGATCTGTTCGGCCGTGCGCTCGCCCAGCAGAAGGCTGTACTCCTTCTTGACGTGCTGGATGATCGCGTTGTCCAGTTCGTCACCCGCGACGCGGATGGACTGGGCGGTGACGATGCCGCCGAGCGAGATGACCGCGACCTCCGTGGTGCCGCCGCCGATGTCCACCACCATGTTGCCCGTGGCCTCGTGGACCGGCAGGCCGGAACCGATGGCCGCGGCCATGGGCTCCTCGATGATGTGCACCTGGCGGGCGCCGGCCTGGGACGACGCCTCGATGACGGCGCGACGCTCGACGCCGGTGATGCCCGAGGGCACACAGACGACGACCCGCGGACGAGCCAGATACCGCCGCTTGTGGATCTTCAGGATGAAGTAGCGGAGCATCCGCTCGGTGATCTCGAAGTCGGCGATGACGCCGTCCTTCAGCGGGCGCACGGCCACGATGTTGCCCGGGGTGCGCCCGATCATCTTCTTCGCTTCGGCGCCGACCGCGAGGATGCCACCGGTGTTGGTGTTGATCGCGACGACGGACGGCTCGTTGAGTACGATCCCGCGACCCCTGACGTACACCAGCGTGTTGGCGGTCCCGAGGTCGACAGCCATGTCACGGCCGATGAACGACATTGAGTTCCCCATCAGGATTCGACTGGCCTTCCCAGGAGCTTTTGAGGGCTTTTCAGGTAGGCGAGGTGGGTGCAGTGACGCGTGGAGGCTTCCATCGTAGACGCGCTTTCGCGAACACTGCGCGAGGGTCTTCGCCATTGTCAGCAGATGGCGCACCGCCTCGCTTGTGGAGACGGGCCAACGGTGGCATCCGTTCCCCCGATCAGGCGCGCATATGCCACAGGGCGGTCGCTTTTACGCGACCGCCCTGGTCCGGTGCGGGCCATTCGGCTGACGTTGTGTCAGAAAAAAGATACTCCGGCGTGTCCGGAAGGGGACTCAGACCCGCCCCGGGAAGAAGATCTTCAGCTCGCGCTCGGCGGACTCCTCGGAGTCGGAGGCGTGGATCAGGTTCTCCCGGACGATCACACCGAAGTCCCCGCGGATGGAGCCGGGGGCGGCGGCGATCGGGTCGGTCGGACCGGCCAGCGCGCGCACGCCCTCGATGACCCGCTCGCCCTCGACGACCATGGCGACGACCGGACCGGACGCCATGAACTCGACCAGCGGCTCGTAGAAGGGCTTGCCCTTGTGCTCGCCGTAGTGCTGCTCCAGCGTCTCGGCGTCCAGGGTGCGCAGTTCCAGCGCGGTGATCTGCCAGCCGGCCTTGCGCTCGATGCGGCTGATGATCTCGCCGGTCAGGCCACGACGGACGGCGTCGGGCTTGAGGAGGACGAGGCTGCGCTGGGTCACGACGGGCTCCCTTGGAGGTGTGCGGTTGTGCGGGTGATGACTGAGGTTACCGGGCGTGTCGCGGCACCCGTCACGCAGCGTCAGGCGCACCGGCCTCGGCCTGCGCCGCGAACCTCGCCTTCGCCTCGTCGATCTTCCGCCCGTAGTGCACGGAGGCCCACCACAGGGCGGCGAATACCGCGCCGAGGAAGAACATCGTCGGCACGGCGAACCCGGCGGCGACCAGCGCGATCTGCAGGGCCCAGCCGAAGGCGATGCCACCGGGCCGGGTCACCGCGCCGCACAGCACCACGCACAGGAACATCGCGATGCCGCTGACCGTCCACACCGTCGCCGTGGACAGGTCGGGGTCCTTCATGGCGACCAGGCCGGCGAAGCCGATCAGGAAGAACTCGCCGATCAGAGTCGAAGCACAGAGCGTACGCACGGAAATACTCAGCCCTTCCCAAGGAGCAGTCGGGCCTCGCCGACGGTGATGACGGAACCGGTGACGAGCACACCGCCGCCCGCGAACTCGCCCTCCTCCTCGGCCAGCGTGATCGCGGCCTCCAGGGCGTCCGGCAGCCGCGGCTCGACCTGGACGCGGTCCTCGCCGAACACCTCCACGGCGATCCCGGCCAGCTCGTCGGCGTCCATCGCGCGGTGGCTGGAGTTCTGGGTGACGACGACCTCGGCGAAGACCGGCTCGAAGGCCTCCAGCAGCCCCCGCACGTTCTTGTCGCCGCTCGCGCCGACCACCCCGATGAGGCGGCTGAACTGGAACGCCTCCCCCACCGCCGCCGCGGTGACCCGGGCGCCGGCCGGGTTGTGCGCGGCGTCCAGCACCACGGTCGGCGAACGCCGGACGACCTCCATCCGCCCCGGCGAGGCGACGGCGGCGAAGGCCTTGCGCACGGTGTCGATGTCCAGCGGCTCGGGACGCTGCGCGCCGACGCCGAAGAACGCCTCCACGGCGGCCAGCGCGACCGCCGCGTTGTGCGCCTGGTGGGCGCCGTGCAGCGGCAGGTACACCTCGTCGTACTCGCCGCCGAGCCCGCGCAGGGTCACGAGCTGGCCGCCGACGGCGACCTGCCGGGCGACGACCCCGAACTCCAGCCCCTCGCGCGCGACGGTGGCGTTGACGTCCACGGCCTTCTTCAGCAGCACCTGCGCCGCGTCCACCGGCTGCTGGGCCAGGATCACGGTGGCGTCCTGCTTGACGATGCCGGCCTTCTCGGTCGCGATCGCGCCGGGCGTCTCACCGAGCCGGTCGGTGTGGTCGAGGTCGATGGGGGTGACCACGGCGACGTCCCCGTCGATGACGTTGGTGGCGTCCCAGGAGCCGCCCATCCCGACCTCGACGACGGCCACGTCCACGGGCGCGTCGGCGAAGGCGGCGTACGCCATGCCGGTCAGCACCTCGAAGAAGGACAGCCGGTACTCCTGCTGGGAGTCGACCATCTCGACGTACGGGTTGATGTCCTGGTACGTCTCGATGAACCGCTCGGCGGAGATCGCCGCGCCGTCCAGGCTGATCCGCTCGGTGATCGACTGCACGTGCGGCGAGGTGTAGCGCCCGGTGCGCAGGTCGAAGGCGCCGAGCAGGGCCTCGATCATGCGGGCGGTGGAGGTCTTGCCGTTCGTCCCCGTGATGTGGATGGAGGGGTACGACCGCTGCGGGTCCCCCAGTACGTCCATCAGCGCGGCGATGCGGGCGACGGACGGCTCCAGCTTGGTCTCGCCCCAGCGGGTCGCCAGCTCCGCCTCGACCTCGCGCAGTGCCTTGTCCACCTCGGGGTCCTCGGGCCGCCCGGGCACGTCGGCCTCGGGGGGGCCGCCCTGGGTGCGGAGGGTGCGGCTGCCCGCCTCGATGACGGCGAGGTCGGGGTCGCGGGTGGTCTCCGCCTCGACGATCTCGTCGAAGGAGTCGAGGTCGTCGGAGGGGTCGGGCTGGTCGTTCTCGCCGGGGATGTCGCTCACGGGGACCAGTCTACGTACCCCTCAGTCGCGAGCAGTCGTGCCGCCTGGGACGCCGGGCGTCCCGCCCACGCGGCGGAGCCGCACATCGATACGGCCCCGCGCCCCTGAGGAACGTGAAGGCTCCCGGTGCCCGCAGAGCACCGGGAGCCTTCGACCACGTATCGGCGGGTTACGCCTCCGGCAGCTTCTCCAGCTGCGCCTGGATGCGGGCGATGTCCTCGTCCGCCTTGGCCAGCCGTCCCCGGATCTTGTCCACGACCTGATCCGGCGCCTTGGCGAGGAACGCCTCGTTACCCAGCTTGGCCGTGGCCTGCGCCTTCTCCTTCTCCGCGGCGGCGAGGTCCTTCGCGAGCCGCTTGCGCTCCGCGGCGAAGTCGATGACGCCGGACAGGTCGAGGGCGACCTCGACCCCCGCCACCGGCAGCGTCGCCGTCGCCGTGAAGGCGTCACCCTCGGGCTGGAGCCGCAGCAGCTGCCGGACGGCCGCCTCGTGCGCGGCGAGCGCGCTGCCGGTCAGGGTCAGCCGGGCCGGAACCCGCTGGCCGGGCTGGAGCCCCTGGTCGGCACGGAACCGGCGGACCTCGGTGACGACGGACTGGACGGTCCCGATCTCCCGCTCGGCGTCGGCGTCCCGGAAGCCGCTGTCGGCCGGCCAGTCGGCGATGACGAGCGACTCGCCACCCGTGAGCGTCGTCCACAGCGTCTCGGTGACGAACGGGACGACCGGGTGCAGCAGCCGCAGCGTGACGTCCAGGACCTCGCCGAGGACGCGCTTCGACACCTCGGCGGCCTCGCCGCCGGCCTGGAAGGTGGTCTTGGACAGCTCGACGTACCAGTCGAAGACCTCGTCCCAGGCGAAGTGGAAGAGGGCGTCGGAGAGCTTCGCGAACTGGTAGTCCTCGTAGTACGCGTCGACCTCGGCGACCACCGAGTTCAGCCGCGACAGGATCCAGCGGTCCGTCGAGGACATCCTCGACGCGTCCGGCAGCGGGCCGTCGACCGTCGCGCCGTTCATCAGCGCGAAGCGGGTCGCGTTCCAGATCTTGTTGGCGAAGTTGCGGGAGCCCTGGACCCAGTCCTCGCCGATCGGGACGTCGACGCCCGGGTTGGCGCCGCGCGCGAGGGTGAAGCGCAGGGCGTCCGAGCCGTACTTGTCCATCCAGTCCAGCGGGTTCACGACGTTCCCGAAGGACTTGGACATCTTCTTGCCGTTCTGGTCACGGACCATGCCGTGCAGGGCGATGGTGTGGAACGGCGGGGTGCCGTCCATCGCGTAGAGGCCGAACATCATCATCCGGGCGACCCAGAAGAAGAGGATGTCGTAGCCGGTGACCAGGACGGAGTTCGGGTAGAACTTCGCGAGCGAGTCGGTCCGCTCGGGCCAGCCCAGCGTGGAGAAGGGCCACAGGCCGGACGAGAACCAGGTGTCGAGGACGTCGGAGTCCTGGTACCAGCCCTCGCCGCTCGGCGGCTCCTCGTCGGGGCCGACGCAGACGACCTCGCCCTCGGGGCCGTACCAGACCGGGATGCGGTGGCCCCACCACAGCTGGCGCGAGATGCACCAGTCGTGGAGGTTGTCGACCCAGTCGAAGTACCGCTTCTCCATCTCCTGCGGGTGGATCTTGACCTTGCCGTCGCGGACGGCGTCACCGGCCGCCTTCGCGAGCGGGCCGACCTTGACCCACCACTGCATGGACAGGCGCGGCTCGACGGTGGTCTTGCAGCGCGAGCAGTGGCCGACGGAGTGGACGTAGGGCCGCTTCTCGGCGACGATCCGGCCCTCGGCGCGCAGCGCGGCGACGATGGCGGAGCGGGCCTCCAGCCGGTCCAGGCCCTGGAAGGGGCCGTGGGCGGTGATGACGGCGTGCTCGTCCATGACCGTGATGGCGGGCAGGTCGTGGCGCCGGCCGATCTCGAAGTCGTTCGGGTCGTGCGCCGGGGTCACCTTGACGGCGCCGGTGCCGAACTCGGGGTCGACGTGCTCGTCGGCGACGACCGGGATGGAGCGGTCGGTCAGCGGCAGCTTGATGAGCTTGCCGACCAGGTGCTTGTACCGCTCGTCCGCCGGGTGGACGGCGACGGCGGTGTCACCGAGCATCGTCTCGGCACGGGTGGTGGCGACGACGATGGTCTCGTCCCCGTCCCCGTACTTCATGGAGACCAGCTCGCCGTCGTCGTCCTGGTACTCCACCTCGATGTCGGAGATGGCCGTCAGACACCTGGGGCACCAGTTGATGATGCGCTCGGCGCGGTAGATCAGCTCGTCGTCGTAGAGCCGCTTGAAGATGGTCTGGACGGCCTGGGACAGACCCTCGTCCATCGTGAACCGCTCACGCGACCACGCGACACCGTCTCCCAGTCGGCGCATCTGCCCGCTGATCTGCCCGCCGGACTCGGCCTTCCACTGCCAGACCCGCTCGACGAACGCCTCCCGGCCGAGGTCGTGCCGGGACTTGCCCTCCTTGGCCAGCTCCCGCTCGACGACGTTCTGCGTGGCGATGCCGGCGTGGTCCATGCCGGGCTGCCACAGCGTCTCGTACCCCTGCATCCGCTTGCGGCGGGTCAGGGCGTCGATGAGCGTGTGCTCGAAGGCGTGCCCGAGGTGCAGGCTGCCCGTGACGTTCGGCGGCGGGATGACGACGGTGTACGGCGGCTTGTCGCTGTCCGCGTCCGCCTCGAAGTAACCCCGTTCCACCCAGCGCTCGTACAGCTTCCCCTCTACCTCGGCCGGCGCGTACTGGGTCGGCAGTTCGGTGGTGGGTGCGGGCTGCGGCTGCTGAGAGTTCTCGGTCACGGGGGTCAGTTTACGGGCGTCACGGCACTGTCCCGAAACGCGTTTCCTCTGTAACGGTGTGGCCCCCGGTGACCTGCGCACGCCATGCCTGCGTCAGGATGTCAGCACCACGTAAACATCTGGAGGGGAACCCAAGAATGAGCCACAACCAGCCGGGCCCGTACGGCGGGCAGCCCCAGCAGCCCGGACCGTACGGCCAGCCGGGACCGTACGGCCAGCAGCAGCCGCAGGCCCCCCAGCCCGGCTACGGCTACCCCCAGCAGACGCCGCCCGCCCAGCCGGGCTACGGCTACCCGCAGCAGCCCCAGCAGGGCGGCGTCCCGCCGCAGACCCCGCCCTACGGCCAGCAGGCCCCGTACGGCCAGCAGCCGCCCTACGGCCAGCAGCCGTACGGCATGCCCCAGCCGCCGGCGCCGGGCGGCGGCAAGAAGAAGACGGGCCTGATCATCGGCGCGGTCGCCGTCGTGGCGGCGATCGGCGTGGGCGCGTACTTCGTCTTCGGCGGCAGCGGTGGCGGCGGCTCGGACATCGCCGACGACGGCCCGCACAAGCTGACGACTCCGGCCAAGGTGCTCGGCGAGTACGAGAAGGACGGCAGCGAGGGCGGCGCGATGGACGCGGACGACCTCAAGGACGCCGAGTCCTGGGGCGTGAAGGACGCCAAGGACGCCAGCGCCTCGTACGTCGCCAAGAACGAGGACAACCCTCTGGCGAGCAAGCAGCTGGTCTTCGCCGGTGTCTACGGCACCATCGACGACCCTGAGGCGGCCGTCGACGCGATGTTCGCCCACATGAAGAAGGAGAGCGAGAAGGGCGGCAGCGACGAGGACGTGACGCTGCAGGGCGACCCGAAGAAGTACGAGCCGGCCTCCCTGGACGGCGCGATCATCAAGTGCCAGCAGGCGCAGGTCAACAACTCCGACGGCGGCGAGAACGAGCCGAAGAAGATGAGCATGACGTACTGCATCTGGGGCGACCACAGCACGCTCACCTGGGTCATGCCGATGGACTACCTCGACATCGCGGCGGGCAAGAGCGGCGACCCGGAGAAGGCGGCCGAGATCGCCGCCAAGCTCCGCAAGGAGATCCGCGTCAAGGTCTGACGCCGGCGCACGGCACATGCGGAAGGGGCCCGGTCGTTGTCGACCGGGCCCCTTCCGCGTGCGTTCGTACGGTGCTGCTACGCCGTCTTCTGCTCCCCCGGCCCCCGCCCCCGCGAATCACGCGGGATGAGCGTCGGGTTGACGTTGGAGAGGACCACGTCGGCCGTGATGACGACGCGGGCGACGTCCTTGCGGGACGGGACCTCGTACATCACGCCCTGGAGGACCTCCTCCATGATGGCGCGCAGGCCGCGCGCGCCGGTCTGGCGGAGGATGGCCTGGTCGGCGATGGCCTCCAGGGCCTCGCGCTCGAAGTCCAGCTCGACGCCGTCGAGTTCGAAGAGGCGCTCGTACTGCTTGACGAGGGCGTTGCGCGGCTCGACGAGGATCTGGAGCAGGGCCTCGCGGTCGAGGTTGTGGACCGAGGTGATGACCGGGAGGCGGCCGATGAACTCGGGGATCATGCCGAACTTGACCAGGTCCTCCGGCATGACCTGCTCGAACTGGTCCTTGGACTCGATCTCCCGCTTGGAGCGGATCTGCGCGCCGAAGCCGATGCCCTTGGCGCCGGCCCGGCCCTCGATGATCTTCTCCAGCCCCGCGAAGGCACCGCCCACGATGAACAGGACGTTCGTCGTGTCGATCTGGATGAACTCCTGGTGCGGGTGCTTGCGGCCGCCCTGGGGCGGGACGGAGGCCGTGGTGCCCTCCAGGATCTTCAGCAGGGCCTGCTGGACGCCCTCGCCCGACACGTCGCGGGTGATGGAGGGGTTCTCGCTCTTCCGCGCGACCTTGTCGATCTCGTCGATGTAGATGATCCCGGTCTCGGCCTTCTTGACGTCGTAGTCGGCGGCCTGGATCAGCTTGAGCAGGATGTTCTCGACGTCCTCGCCGACGTACCCCGCCTCGGTGAGCGCCGTGGCGTCGGCGATCGCGAAGGGAACGTTCAGCATGCGCGCCAGGGTCTGCGCGAGGAGGGTCTTGCCGGAGCCCGTGGGGCCCAGCAGCAGGATGTTGGACTTCGCCAACTCGATGGCGTCGTCGCGGCCTTGGGCGCCGCCGTTCTCACCGGCCTGGACCCGCTTGTAGTGGTTGTACACCGCGACGGACAGGGCCTTCTTGGCCGCCTCCTGGCCGACCACGTAGCCCTCGAGGAACTCGTAGATCTCGCGGGGCTTCGGGAGCTCCTCCCAGCGCACCTCGCTGGTCTCGGCGAGCTCTTCCTCGATGATCTCGTTGCAGAGATCGATGCACTCGTCGCAGATGTACACACCGGGCCCTGCGATGAGCTTCTTGACCTGCTTCTGGCTCTTTCCGCAGAACGAGCACTTGAGCAGATCGCCGCCGTCACCGATGCGTGCCACGGTGTGCTTCCCCTTCGCCTGGGAGATGCCTGACCGTCGACGTGACGTCGACGGCCGGCGGACTCCTGGTGCTGCCTTATGTCCGACGGTACCTTGCCGGGCCCCCCGTCCGGGCCCCCCTTGGCACGGTTCGCTTTGACGTGAATCGCGTCAAACCGTGCCAAGGAGCGGCAGACGATACAGCCTCCCGCCTAGCGGAGAGAGGAGTTGTCCATCTTCCGGGTGGTGATGATCTGGTCGATCAGGCCGTAGCTCAGCGCGTCCTCGGCCGTGAGGATCTTGTCGCGCTCGATGTCCTCGCGGATCTTCTCGACCGGCGTGGTGGAGTGCTTGGCCAGCATGTCCTCGAGCTGCGAGCGCATCCGCAGGATCTCGTTGGCGGCGATCTCCAGGTCGGAGACCTGGCCGCGGCCGGTCTCGCTGTACGGCTGGTGGATCAGGACGCGGGCGTTCGGCAGCGCCATGCGCTTGCCCGGCGTACCGGCGGCCAGCAGGATGGCGGCGGCCGAGGCGGCCTGGCCCATGCAGACCGTCTGGATGTCCGGCTTCACGTACTGCATCGTGTCGTAGATGGCCGTGAGCGCCGTGAAGGAGCCGCCGGGGCTGTTGATGTAGACCGAGATGTCGCGGTCGGGGTCCATCGACTCCAGGCACAGGAGCTGCGCCATGACGTCGTTGGCGGAGGCGTCGTCGATCTGCACGCCGAGGAAGATCACGCGCTCCTCGAAGAGCTTCGCGTACGGGTCGTACTCGCGCACGCCCTGCGAGGTGCGCTCGACGAAGCGCGGGATCACGTAGCGGGACTCGGCCGAGGGTCCGGTGTACTCGGCGCGGGCGCGGTCGTACAGGCCGCTGCCGGGGAAGTCGTTCACAGTGTCTCCTGGAAAGGGGCTGAGGCGGTCGGCCGGGGGCTGGCTGGGGCGCTCTGGGCCCCCGCTGGGGCCCGCGGAGGGCTCAGGCCCCGGTGCCGCCGCCGCCCGGCATGCCGGCGGCCGTCGGGATCACGTCGTCGATGAGGCCGTACTCCTTGGCCTCGAACGCGTCGAACCAGCGGTCGCGGTCCGAGTCGCGGGTGATCTGCTCGATGGTCTGGCCGGTGTGCTGGGCCGTGAGCTCGGCCATGCGCCGCTTGGTGTGCAGCAGCCGCTCGGCGTGGATCTTGATGTCCGAGGCCGAGCCGGCCAGGCCGGCGGAGGGCTGGTGGATCAGGATCTCGGCGTTCGGGAGCGCGAAGCGCTTGCCCGGGGTGCCCGCGCTGAGCAGGAACTGTCCCATCGAGGCCGCGAGGCCCATGGCGATCGTCACCACGTCGTTCTTGATGAACTGCATGGTGTCGTAGATCGCCATGCCGGCCGTGATCGAACCGCCCGGGCTGTTGATGTACAGGAAGATGTCCTTGTCCGGGTCGGCGGCAAGGAGCAGCAGCTGAGCGGTGATCTTGTTGGCAATGTCGTCGTCGACCGGCTGGCCGAGGAAGATGATCCGCTCGCCGAGCAGTCGGTTGTAGACCTGGTCGCCGAGGCCACCACCGATGGAGGGCTCGCCGGCGGCTGAGGGCATCAGATTCGTCACGTATCCACCTGCTCGTCTTACGACGGCGCCGGGCCGTCTCACGTTTCCCTGCGGGGCTGGAGCCGCTTTCGGGGACTCCCCTGCCCTCGTATTCATGGACCCTAACGCGGTGACCCTGCGGTGCCATCCCGGTTCCGCGGGTGTTCGCCGGGGGCGTAGCGGTGCGCGGGGTGCGGGTGCGCATGCGGGATCGCGTTGCCGGGGTCCGAGGTCGTCGCCGGGCGCGGGTCGGCCGTATGACGAACGGGCCCCGGCGTCAGACGTCCGGGGCCCGTTCCACATCCGTCGGGGACGGCGCGAGGGGATCAGCCCTCGGTCTTCTCCTCGGCCTTGTCGTCGGCCTTGCCGGCGTCGGACTCGGTGGACTCGGCGGCGGCCTCGGCGGCCTCCGTCTCCTCCTCCTCGTCGTCCAGGTCGACGATCTCGCCGTTGGTGTCCTTGACCGTGGCCTTCTCGACCACGACGGCCAGGGCCTTGCCGCGGGCGACCTCGCCGACGAGGAGCGGGACCTGGCCCTGCTCGACGACGGCCTGGGCGAACTGGTCGGGGGACATGCCGGAGGAGGCCGCGCGGCGCATGAGGTGCTCGGTGAGCTCCTCCTGGCTGACGTTGAGCTCCTCCCGCTTGACCAGCTCGTCGAGGACGAACTGGGTCTTGATGCCCTTGACCGCGGCCTCGCGGGTCTCGGTGTCGAACTCCTCGGCGGTCTTGCCCTGGATCTCGAGGTACTTCTCGAGGTCCAGGCCCATCTGGCCGAGCTGGTGGTGCTCGAGGTTGTGCTTACGGGTGTTGATCTCGTCCTCGAGGAGCTTCTCGGGGACCGGGACCTCGACCAGCTCGAGCAGCTTGTCCAGGACGCGCTCCTGGGCCTGCGTGGCCTGGTCGTACTGCTTCATGTTGGCGAGGCGCTTGCGGCTGTCGGCGCGCAGCTCCTCCAGCGTGTCGAACTCCGACGCGAGCTGCGCGAAGTCGTCGTCCAGCTCGGGCAGCTCGCGCGCGGCGACCTGGGTGACCTTGACGGTGACCTCGGCCTCCTTGCCGGCCGCCGAGCCGCCCTTGAGCTCGGAGGTGAAGGTGGTCTCGCCACCGGCCTCCAGGCCCTTCACGGCGTCGTCGATGCCTTCCAGCAGTTCACCGGAGCCGATGGTGTAGGAGACGCCGTCGGCGACGCCGTCCTCGAGGACCTCTCCGTCGACCTTGGCCCGGAGGTCGAGCGTGACCACGTCGCCGTCCTGGGCGGCGCGCTCCACCGGGGAGGTGGAGGCGAAGCGCTCGCGCAGCTGCTCCACCGACTTCTCGACGTCCTCGTCGGTGACCTCGACCGCGTCGACCTCGACCTCGATGCCGGAGTAGTCCGGGATCTCGACGGTCGGGCGGACGTCGACCTCGGCGGTGAAGTTCAGCGTCTCGCCGTCCTTCAGCTCCGTGATGTCGACGTCGGGCTGGCCGAGCGGGTTCAGCTCGGCCTCGTTGACCGCGTCGGTGTAGAACTTGGGAAGCGCGTCGTTGACCGCCTCCTCCAGCACCGCACCGCGGCCGAACCGCTGGTCGATGACCCGGGCCGGGATCTTGCCCTTGCGGAAGCCCTTCACCGTGACCTGCTGGTTGATCTTCTTGTACGCCGCGTCGAGGCTGTCCTTGAGCTCCTCGAAGGGCACCTCGACAGTGAGCCGAACCCGGGTCGGGTTCAGGGTCTCCACGGCGCTCTTCACGGTTCGGTCTCCTTGGTGGCTGACTTCTTGGGTTCTGCCGGAGCCAGAGCGGCATCCGTCACATTGCGCAGCCCGGAGACTTCAGACGCTGAGACACACGGGCGTGCAGCTTGCATAGTAACGGCAGCGACTACACGGCCCAAAAGGCGATCACGGGATTCACGGACGATCACCCGAGGTGGCCGGTGCGGCAGGGGTCGGCGGCGACCGGCGACGGCCGGCGGATGGTCGGGGTGGCGGGATTTGAACCCACGGCCTTCCGCTCCCAAAGCGGACGCGCTACCAAGCTGCGCCACACCCCGTCTGGTGCGACACGTAGGGTACATGCCCCCGGGCGCCCGGGCCCGCCGAGTTTCCCGAGCGCGGGTGAAGCTCCGGCGCGGACCGGAAGGGGTGTGCGGTGAGGGCGGACGACCCGCTACGATGCCTCCAGTGCCGCGGTCACCGACGCGCGGTGCGCGTTGTGCGGGCGTAGCTCAATGGTAGAGCCCTAGTCTTCCAAACTAGCTACGCGGGTTCGATTCCCGTCGCCCGCTCCGAGAGGCCTCCGGCCCGGTCCCCCGAGGGGACCGGGCCGGAGGCTTTTGTGCGACCCGGATGTGTGCCTGCGACCCCGGGGGGGCCCCGGTCCTAGAACTGGATCGAGTTGATCGTGTCCGCTATCGAGTTCAGGAACCGCTGGATGTCGTCGGCCATGCCCGTCGAGGCAAGGAAGAAGCCGAAGAGGACCGCGACGATCGCCGGGCCCGCCTTGATGGAGCCTCCTCGCAGCAGCACCACCAGGATGATCGCCAACAGCAGCACCACTGACAGTGAAATGGCCACAACTGATCACACCCTCGGTCGTCCGCTCTCCCGGCCCGGAGGTGCGACCGCGCACACCCCCGCCAGGACCATCGTGCCACCAACCGGGCCCCGTCATGCGGCAGGTGACACATCGTCCGGTCGGCCACCGCGGCGGCACACTCCCCCGCACACGCGGACGTACCCGGCGTTCGCACCCCGCACAGGAATTCGATATGACACCCGTGCGTGGAATTCCGGCCGCTTCGTTTCGATGCCCACACAACGCGTTCGCAGATATTTCGAATTGTCACGGAAGGCACATCGGCGAGGCGTCGACAGTCGCATCACAGGGAGATCACAGGGTCGCCGACGGACCCCGTAAGCCCATTGAAGCGGACATTCCAGTGGAGTCGCCCGCCGGTCTTATGCGCCGTTTAGTCATGATGAGTCGGGACATGCGGGGTGACAAGTGGGGCGGTCCGCAAGCCGCTTCGGTACCCGGTGACCCCGTTCGCCGTGGCACCGGTCACGCACCCGTGGAGGCCGAGTAACCGGGAGACACGGGGTATTCACGTGGTGCTCGGGAGGCGAATACAGGAATGACGTCGGAGGTTTTACGGAATCCCGCGGTGAACGCTAGGGTGCCTCAGATGTTCTACGCTGCCTCGTCCCCCACCAGAGCAGCGAGGTCCTGTGACGACTCGCCGATTTCACGGCGGGGGGTTGCATGACGAGCTCGCTGCGACCGCTGCGACCGCACGGCGCCCGGAAGGCGCCGCCCCCACCGGACCGGCAGGCACGGCCGAGCCGGCAGCGCGACGCGTTCTTCGACAACGCCAAGTACCTGGCGATCGTGCTGGTGGGTGTGGGTCACGCCTGGGGTCAGATCCTGGACGGGAACCGGACCGTGGAGACCCTCTACCGGGTCCTGTACACGTTCCACATGCCGGCGTTCATCATCGTCTCCGGCTACTTCTCGCGCAGTTTCGACCTGAGCCCCAAGCGCGTCAAACGCCTGATCACCGGCGTCGCGGTCCCCTACGTCGTCTTCGAGGTCGCCTACGCGCTGCACCGCCGGGTCAGTGAGGACCCGGGCAACGACATCAGCCTGCTGGACCCCACCTACCTCCTGTGGTTCCTGTGCGCGCTGTTCGTGTGGCGGCTGACCACCCCGATCTGGCAGACCGTGCGCCACCCGCTGCCGATCGCGCTGGCGATCGCCGCGCTGGCCTCCGTGACGCCCACGATCGGCAACGACCTCAACATGCAGCGGGTGCTGCAGTTCCTGCCGTGCTTCGTGCTGGGTCTGGTGCTGCGCCCCGAGCACTTCCAGCTGGTACGGCGCCGCGCGGCCCGGATCCTGTCCGTGCCGGTCCTCGCCGCGGCGGTGGCCGTCGCCTGGTGGTCGGTGCCGCGCATGGAGACCGGCTGGTTCTACCGCAACGCCGCCGTGCAGGACACCGGCGCCCCGTGGTGGACCGGGCCCGTCCTGACGCTCGCGCTCTTCGGCTGCTCGCTGGTGCTGTCGGCGTGCTTCTTCGCCTGGGTGCCGGGCCGCCGCATGTGGTTCACGGCCCTGGGCGCGGGCACGATCTACGGCTACCTGCTGCACGGGTTCCTGGTGAAGGAGGGGACCTTCGCCGGGTGGTTCTCCCACCCCGCGCTGGACCGGCCGCTCGGTGAGATCGGGCTCACCGTCCTCGGCGCCTCGGTCATCACCCTGCTGTGCACCAAGCCCGTACAGCGGGCCCTGCGGTGCGTGGTGGAGCCGAAGATGGACTGGGCCTTCAAACGGGATCCGGGTGAGGCCGCCCGGGGTCGCGAGCGGGCCGATAGGGCGGAGAAGGCGGAGAAGCGGGAGACGACGGAAGTCCGCGAGGTGCGTGAGGAGCGTGTGCCGAGCGGCGCGGGCGAGAAGGTGTCCGTCTAGACGTCCGGACCGGCCTGACCGAGAAGTGCGCGCATCCGTGCGTACTTCTCGGTCAGTCGTGTGCGGGTGGCCTCGTCGAGGACCGCGAGCCGCGCCGGGTCGGCGTTGTGCGCCAGGTCCGCCTCCTTGACCAGCCGGGCGCCGGGGGTGGCGAGGATGCGCGCGGCGTACGCCTCGGCCGGCTCCCCGGGCCGCTTGGTGAGGGCCAGGACGATGTCCTTGGTGCGGCGGCTCAGCGCGGCCTCCCGCAGCCGGCGCTCGGACAGCGCGTCGTCCTCGACGGCGTCGTGCAGCCACGCCGCCGCGATCTGGTCGTCGTCCCCGCCGCGTCGCCGTACGCCCTCGGCAACGGCCCGCAGGTGTTCGGCGTACGGCCGTCCCGCCTTGTCGGTCTGTCCGGCGTGGGCGGCGCGGGCCACTGCCTCCACCTCGGCGAGCGAGAGCCGCGGGGCGGGCCGAGGAGTGGGCGCGGGGGCGGGCTCGGGGCCGGGTGGCGGTGTGAGGGACACGGGGTTCAGTGTGTCAGTCCGCCACCGTCGGAGTCCGGTCCGTCGGGGTCCGGGCCTCCGGGGTCCGGGCCGTCGAGGACTCGGCCGCGGAAGGCTGGGCCGCGGTCGGCTGGGCGGTCGGGCCCTCGCGGCAGATCAGCAGGAGCGCCCGGTCGTCGTTGACGTCCTTGGCCACCGCCTCGATCAGGTGCCAGGCGGCGCCGTGGAAGCCGCCCGCCACGTACCGGTCCGCCTCGCCGGTGAGGCGGTCGATGCCCTCGGTGATGTCGCGTTCCGAGGTCTCCACCAGACCGTCCGTGAACAGCATCAACACGTCTCCGGGCCGCAGCGAGCCCTTCACCGGGTCGAACTGGGCCCCGTCGTACACACCCAGCAGCGGTCCCTCGGCCGTCTTCTCCTCCCAGCGGCCGGTGCCCGCGCTGAGCTGGAGGCCCGGCGGATGTCCCGCGGAGTACAGCTCGTAGTCGCCGGAGTCGAGGTCCAGGACGAGGTGGATGGAGGTGGCGAAGCCCTCGTCCCAGTCCTGGCGGAGCAGGTAGCCGTTGGCGGCCGGCAGGAACGCGTGCGGGGGCAGGCTGCCCAGCAGTCCGCCGAAGGCGCCCGACAGCAGCAGGGCGCGGGAGCCCGCGTCCATGCCCTTGCCGGAGACGTCGGTGAGGACCGCCTCCAGGGTCCGGCCGCCGTTCGTGCGGGCCGCGACGACGAAGTCGCCCGAGAAGGACTGGCCGCCGGCCGGGCGCAGCGCCATCTCCCGGTGCCAGCCCTTCGGCAGCCCCGGCAGCTTGCTCTGCACCCGGATGCGTTCGCGCAGGTCGAAGAGCATGGTGCCGCCGCGCCGCCAGGGCACGCCGACCCGGCTGCGGAACTGGGCGACCAGCAGACCGAAGAAGCCGCAGGCCGCGACGACCAGGACCACGCCGGGGGTGACCCGGGAGGGGCCCTCGGTGTACGGGCCCAGTTGCACCGACTCCACGATCAGCGCCGTGGCCGCCGCCGCGTACAGGCCGAGCAGGCTCGCCGGGCGCAGCAGCAGACCGCCCGCGACGATCGGCAGGACCAGGGCGGCCGGTGAGCACCACACGGAGTTCGCCATCGTCGTGACCGCGATGACGGGGATCATCAGCAGCAGTCCGGCCAGGGCGATCCAGTCGGAGCCGTCGCCGCGGAAGTAGTCGACGGCGGACTTGCGCATGCCGACGCGGGCCCGGTGCCACTGCTTCTTCCACCGGGCCGTGAACGTCTCGGCTTCCGCGCGCCGCTGTCGTCCTGCTGCCATTAGTTCGGGACCCTATCCATCGGACCGGGCGCTTGGCACGGGAGGTCCTGCTTGTCCCCCGTCCGGGGCCTGACTTCACAGTGAACTTCACGAACGGCCGTCGCGCCGCAACCTGGCGGAAATTGCCTCGCCCCCGTGGGAGCGCCCTGATACGCATGGTTCATGGAACGGTCGGTGTGGGCGAGGACGGCGGCGATCTGATGACCGAGCTGCGGGTGCTGCGGCAGGACGAGTGGAACCAGTGGTACGGGACGCTGATCCGTGCCTTCGGCGGGGTGCTCGAGTCGCCCGAGGAGATGGAGCTGTACGGCGCCCTGACCGAGGCCGACCGCTCGATCGGCGTCTGGGACGGCGACGAGTGCGTCGGGACGGCCGGGGCGTTCGGCTTCCGGGTGACCGTGCCCGGCGGGGCCGAGGTGCCCGCGGCGGGCGTGACGATGGTGAGCGTCGCCGCCACGCACCGGCGCCGGGGCGTGCTGACGTCGATGATGCGGCGGCAGCTGGACGACGTGCGGTCCTGGGGCGAGCCGCTGGCCCTGCTGACGGCCTCCGAACCGGCGATCTACGGCCGGTTCGGGTACGGCGCCGCGACCTTCCAGGTCAACGCGGAGATCGACACGAGCCGGGTCCGGCTGTCCGTGCCGGACGGCACGGAAGACGTACGGCTGCGGTACGCGGCGCCCGCGGACGCGCTCGACGTGTGCGAGGCGGTGTACGCGCGGCTGGTCCCGGGGCGGCCCGGGATGCTGGCCCGCCGGCCCGGCTGGGAGCGGCTGGGACTGCTGGACCCGGAGAGCAAGCGGGAGGGGGCGTCCCCCTTGCAGTGCGTGCTCGCCCGGCGCGACGGCGAGGTCACGGGGTACGCGCGGTTCCGGGTGCGGCCGGGCTGGGGGAACGAGGGGCCGTCCGGCACGGTGGTCCTGGCCGACCTGGCCGGACTGGACCCGGCGACCGAGGCGGCGCTGTGGCGCTTCCTGTTCGACATCGACCTGACGACGAGGCTGACGGCGCGCGGGCGGCCGGTCGACGAGGCGTGGCAGTACCAGGTGTCGGACATCAGGCGGTGCCGGCCGGGGCTGCGGGACGCGTTGTACGTGCGGCCGGTGGACGTGGGGGCGGCGCTGGCCGCGCGGACCTACCAGGCGCCGGTGGACGTGGTGTTCGAGGTCGAGGACGCCTTCTGCCCCTGGAACGAGGGACGTTGGCGGCTGAGCGGCGACGCGAAGGGGGCGTCCTGCGAGCGTACGTCCGACGCGGCGGATCTCGCCCTGTCCGTACGGGAGTTGGGCGCGGCCTATCTCGGGGGCGTGAGCCTGTCCTCGCTGGGTGCGGCCGGGCGGGTGCGCCAAGTGCGGCCGGGGGCGCTGGCGGAGGCGTCGGTGGCGTTCGGGTCGGACGTCGCGCCGTGGCTGCCGCACGGGTTCTGAGGGGAAGGCTTCAGGTCCGCTGGCAGGTCGGGCACCAGAAGAGGTTGCGGGCGGCGAGGTCCGCGGTGCGGACGGCGTCGCCGCACAGGTGGCAGGGCAGGCTCGCCCGGCGGTAGACGTAGACCTCGCCGCCGTGGTCGTCGACGCGGGGCGGGCGGCCCATGGCCTCGGGCGTGTGCTGCGGGCGGACGGTGTCGATGCGGTTGTTCCTGACGCCCTCGCGCATCAGCCCGACGAGGTCGCCCCAGAGCGCGTCCCACTCGGCGGGGGTGATGTCCCGGCCGGGGCGGTACGGGTCGATGCCGTGGCGGAAGAGGACCTCGGCGCGGTAGACGTTGCCGACGCCGGCGATGACCTTCTGGTCCATGAGCAGGGCGGCGATGGTGGTGCGGCTGCGGGAGATCCGGCGGTACGCGGCCTGCGGGTCGGCGTCCGGGCGCAGGGGGTCGGGGCCGAGGCGGTCGTGTATCGCCTGCTTCTCCGGGTCGGTGATCAGCGCGCAGGTGGTGGGACCGCGGAGGTCGACGTAGGCGGTCTCGTCGTCGACGCGGAGGCGGACGGTGTCCGTGGGCGGGGGCGCGGGGGCCGCACCGAAGGTGACCTTGCCGAAGAGGCCGAGGTGGATGTGGACCCAGTCGGCGGGGTCGGCCGCGCCGAAGCCGAGGAAGAGGTGCTTGCCGTGGGCCTCGGTGCGGGTGAGGGGCGTGCCGGTGAGGAGGGCGGCGGCGTCGGAGAACTTGCCCTGGGGGCTGGTGACGCGCACCGCCGTGCCGGTGAAGGCGGCGGCGTAGTCCTGGGCCAGCCGGTGGATCGTGTGCCCCTCTGGCACGGAGGGTCCTTTCGTGGTTCTCGCCCGCGCGTACGCCCGTCCGCCCGTCCGGCTCAGTCGGATCGGCCGGCCGGGGAACGGGCTCCTCCCCCGGTGTTCCCGCACCGGGGGAGGCGCGCGGCCGTCGGGCTACTGCTGCGGGTGGTGCGGCGGGATGGGGGGCAGGTCGCCGGTCGTCTCGTAGGACGTGAGCATGTCGATGCGGCGGATGTGGCGCTCGTCACCGGAGAACGGGGTGGCGAGGAAGGTCTCGACGAACTTCGTCGCCTCCTCCCGCGAGTGCATGCGGGCGCCGACGGCCACGACGTTGGCGTCGTTGTGCTGGCGGCCCAGGGCAGCCGTCTCCTCGCTCCAGGCCAGCGCCGCGCGCACGCCCTTCACCTTGTTCGCCGCGATCTGCTCGCCGTTGCCGGAGCCGCCGATCACGATGCCGAGGGCGCCCTCGTCCGCGGCCGTCCGCTCGGCGGCACGGAGGCAGAAGGGCGGGTAGTCGTCCTGGGCGTCGTAGAGGTGCGGGCCGCAGTCGACGGGCTCGTGCCCCGCCGCCTTGAGCCACTCGACGAGGTGGTTCTTGAGTTCGTAGCCCGCATGGTCGGAGCCGAGATACACGCGCATGGACCGAGTGTGACACGCGGCCGACGGGGCAGCAGCGTCGGGTGTCGGGTGTGAAAAGGGCGAGTGAAGCAATGGAAGCTCAGGGAAAGCTCAAGTAACGATCCGGAATCAAAGGTTCCCGAATTCGTTCACCTCCGTTTCACTGGTCCGGCTCGTACACCGCTCGTACGAAACTGCTCGACGGCGCAAAGGAAAACCACCCCATGACCTCGCAGCCGACCCTGACCAAGCCCGGCGACGGGCCCGAAAGCCCCGGCGATCCCGGGACCGGGCTCCAGGCAGGGCTCAAGAACCGCCACCTCTCGATGATCGCCATCGGCGGCGTCATCGGTGCCGGGCTGTTCGTGGGATCCAGTACCGGTATCGCCACGGCGGGCCCCGGCATCCTGTTGTCCTACGCCCTCGTCGGCACCCTCGTGGTGCTGGTGATGCGGATGCTCGGTGAGATGTCCGCCGCCAACCCGACCTCGGGTTCCTTCTCCGCGCACGCCGACCGGGCGCTCGGGCCCTGGGCCGGGTTCTCCATCGGCTGGCTCTACTGGTTCTTCTGGGTCGTCGTGCTGGCCGTGGAGGCGACCGCCGGCGCCAAGATCCTCGAAGGCTGGATACCGGCCGTGCCCCAGTGGGGCTGGGCGCTCATCGTGATGGTGGTGCTGACCGCCACCAACCTGGTCTCGGTCGGCTCCTACGGCGAGTTCGAGTTCTGGTTCGCCGGGATCAAGGTCGTCGCGATCGCCGCGTTCATCGTCGTCGGCGGGCTGGCGGTCTTCGGGCTGCTGCCCGGCGTGGACAGCGAGCAGGCGGGGCTGGCCAATCTGACCGAGCACGGCGGGTTCCTGCCGAACGGGGCGGGGGCCATCCTCACCGGTGTGCTGCTCGTCGTCTTCTCCTTCATGGGCAGCGAGATCCCCACCCTGGCCGCCGGCGAGTCCGAGGACCCGCAGCGGGCCGTCACCAAGGCGACCAACAGCATCATCTGGCGTATCGCCGTCTTCTACCTCGGTTCGATCTTCGTCGTGGTCGCGCTGCTGCCCTGGGACTCGCAGTCGATCATCGACAAGGGCTCCTACGTGGCCGCCCTGGACTCGCTCGGGATCGCCAACGCCGGGCAGATCATGAACTTCATCGTGCTGACGTCCGTGCTGTCCTGCCTGAACTCCGGCCTGTACACGGCCTCGCGCATGGCCTTCTCGCTCGGTGAGCGCGGTGACGCGCCGAAGGCGTTCGCCCGGACGACCTCGCGGGGTGTGCCGCGGACCGCGATCCTGGTGTCCGTGGTGTTCGGCTTCGTCGCCGTGTTCTTCAACTACGAGTTCCCGGACTCCGTCTTCCTCTTCCTGGTGAACTCCTCCGGCGCGGTGGCCCTCTTCGTGTGGCTGGTGATCTGCTTCTCGCAGCTGCGGATGCGGCGGATCGTGCAGGCCGAGGCACCGGAGAAGCTGGTCGTCCGGATGTGGCTGTTCCCGTACCTGACCTGGGCCGCGGCCGCCGTGATCGTCTTCGTGCTCGGCTACATGCTGACCGACACCGAGCACAACGGGCGCACCACCGTGCTGCTGTCGCTGCTCGTCGCGGCGCTCGTCCTGGCCGTCGCCCTCGTCAAGCAGCGGGTGGCCGGGCGCAGGGCCGTCGCCG